>JAOPZY010000211.1 GCA_025963875.1 Actinomycetota bacterium | reverse complement strand
TTGCAGCCGCGAGGTTCTCCTCCAGGTGGATCACCGACGAGGTGCCTGGGATCGGGAGCATCACCGGCGACCGCCGCAGGAGCCAGGCGAGGGCGAGCTGAGCGGGCGTCACCCCCAACTGTTGCGCCATCCGGGCCAGCGGACCGTCCGGGCGGCCGAGCTGGCCGGTGCCGACGGGGGACCACGGGATGAAGCCCATGCCCTCGCGCTCGCAGAGCCGGAGCTCCTGCTCCCAGGCCCGGTTGCCGAGGTTGTACTGGTTCTGGACTGTGGCGATCTTCGCCGACAGTTGCGCTGAGAGGATCTCCGCCACCGATACCTCCGAGAGCCCGATGTGGCCTACCTTGCCCTCACGCTGCAGCTCGACGAAGACCTCCAGCTGGTCCTCCAGTGGCACCTGAGGGTCGATACGGTGGAGCTGGAAGAGATCGAGCCGCTCCAGGCCCAGACGCCGAAGGCTCATCTCGGCCTCCTGGCGAAGGTACGGGGGCCGGCCGACGGGAGCCCACTCATTGGGCCCCGGCCGCACGAAGCCCGCCTTGGTGGCGATGACGAGGTCGCTCGGGTACGGGTACAGCGCCTTGTGGATCAGCTCCTCGCTCACGTAGGGCCCGTAGGCGTCGGCGGTGTCGATGAAGTTCACGCCGAGCTCGACCGCCCGGCGAAGCACCCGGATCGCCTCGTCCGGATCCTTCGGTGGCCCCCAGATACCCGGCCCGGTGATCCGCATGGCGCCGTAGCCGAGCCGGACCACCGGCAGGTCACCGCCGATCTTGAACGTGCCGCTCGATCTGGCCGGCTGCATGGTGTCGGTCTGCATGATGTCGTCCCTCTCCCTGTCGGCGCGTGCGTCCCCGTGTCCCACGATCCTTACCCCCGCCGGCATGGGAGCCACATCCCGCGGCCGCGTGGCGTGACACGGACCTCCGCACCAGCCAGGGGCCCGGAGGAGAAGGTTAGGCGGCCAGCGCGCGCCTCTATGAACGTTTGAGCGTTTCCCGCCCCTATAGGGGCGGGATTTACTCAAACGCCTAGCGGCGGCGCTTCATCGCCCGGTCGATCTGCATCTGGGCGTCCTTCTCCCTGAGCGACTCCCGCCGGTCGTTGCGCGCGATCTGCTCCTAACATCAGGCCAGGGGCCGGGCCACGGCCGGGCGCCTCTGGGTTTACGTGGCGCATGGAAACCCGAGGGCCAGATTGCGATAGCCTCCTATCCGGTTATCGGGGACAAAATGCTCGCCACTACATGCCCGACGCTGTTGTTCCCGCGGGACCGCCGCCGGTCTCCCTCTAGTCGCGACCCCCGGTGGCTGGGTAAAATATTTGACCGCTGGGCGACGCGGCGCGGAGAGACTTCGCACTCTTCCGAAACGTCGCTCCCCCACACCCCCGATCCGTGGCAGCACCGAGAGATAGGAATCGACATGAGTGACAACGATCTCGCCACAACCGCCCAGGAAATGGTGGCTCCGGGCAAGGGAATCCTCGCTGCGGATGAGAGTGTCGCCACCATCTCGAAGCGCTTCGCTGCCCTGGGCATCGAGTCGACGTTTGAGACCCGGCGGCAGTACCGGGAGCTGCTGCTCACCGCCCCGGACATCTCCACCTATGTGAGCGGTGTGATCCTCTACGACGAGACCCTCCGCCAGGGGCTCACCGACGGCACGCCATTCGCCGACATCCTCAACAAGAGCGGCATCTTCCCCGGCATCAAGGTCGACACGGGCGCCAAGGCCCTCGCCGGTGCGCCGGGCGAGACGATCACGGAGGGCCTCGACGGCCTGCGTGAGCGCATCGCCGAGTACGTCGACCTGGGCGCCCGATTCGCCAAGTGGCGTGCGGTCATCACCATCGCCGAGGACGGTCGCCCCACTCGCAACGCCATTGCCACCAACGCCCACGCCCTCGCCCGCTACGCCGCGCTCTGCCAGGAAGGCGGGCTGGTGCCGATCGTGGAGCCCGAGGTGCTGATGGACGGCGACCATTCCATCGAGCGCAGCTACGAGGTGACCTCGGAGACGCTCCGCACGGTCTTCGGCGAGCTCGCCGGCCAGGGCGTGAGGTTTGAAGACATGGTCCTGAAGCCGAGCATGGTCATCGCCGGCAAGAAGGCCTCCCTTCAGGCGGACATCCAGGAGGTGGCCGAGGAGACGGTTCGCTGCCTGCTCAACACGGTACCCGCCGCCGTCCCCGGCGTCGCCTTCCTCTCGGGTGGCCAAAGCGCCGACGTGGCGACCGCCCATCTCAACGCCATGAGCAAGATGGGTCCGCTGCCGTGGAGCCTGTCCTTCTCCTACGGTCGTGCGCTGCAGGACCCTGCCCTGGCGACGTGGAAAGGCGACCAGGCCAACGTCGACGCCGCCCAGAAGGCCCTGTACCACCGGGTGCGCCTCAACGGCATCGCCCGCTCCGGCGAGTACACGCCGGAAATGGAGGAGGCGGCGTAAGCCGAGCTCGGCCCCGGCACCAACAAAACATGGCGGCAGGAAGCTCCCGTCCGCCACCCGTGACCAAGAGGTCGGTCGCCGTTCGCGCACAGGCGCGATTTCGGACCAACCTCGGCACACCGTCATTCCCGTCCGGCCTCGTGGGCCGGGGGCATCACGCTCTTTGCGGCGTTCGGACCCATTCCCCTCGACGGAAGGCAGTGTTACGCTCGTGTTTCGCCGAAACACGCAGCACGCCGTCGAGGGGGGCCGGACCGGTGAAGCTTTCACCGCCGAACGGCATCAGGTCAGTTCCGCGCGGCCAGGCCCCCATCCTTTCGAAACCACTTGCTCCAGGCACCCAGCCGTCTGTCGTGAGAAGGGAGGTCAGATGGGGACCAGACGCGTCTCGCTGAGGGTCAACGGGGTTCCCCAGGAAGCGGAGGTTGAGCCCCGAACGCTCCTCGTCTATTTCCTCCGGGAGGGCCTTGGCCTGACCGGGACCAAAGTCGGTTGCGACACCTCGTCCTGCGGGTCGTGCACCGTCCTCATGGACGGTGAGTCCGTGAAGTCGTGCACCCTCCTGGCGGTCCAGGCCGACGGACGGGAGGTCACCACCATCGAAGGCGTCGCCGAGGGCGGCGAGCTGCATCCGCTGCAACGGGCGTTCCAGGAGAACCACGGCCTGCAGTGCGGCTTCTGCACCCCCGGGATGGTGATGGCGGCGCTCGGCTACCTCCAGAAGAACCCCACCCCTTCGGAGGAGTCGGTCCGCCTCGCTCTCGAAGGCAACCTGTGCCGGTGCACGGGCTACACCAATATCGTGCGGTCGATCCTGGCGGCGGCCCCGGCGATGAACGGCCATGCCGCCGCAGAGGCCGGAGTCCCGGGGGGCTAGACACCAGCCGGGGATCCGCAGCCCAAACCACGAACGCTCCGACGGGAGGCGACGAAGATGGTGCAGGCAGTCCAGCGGTATGTGGGAGGCAGGGTCCTCCGCAAGGAGGATTCGAGGCTGCTCACCGGCCGGGGTCGGTACGTCGACGATCTGGCCCTGGCGGGGATGGTGTGGATGGCGGTGGTGCGCAGCCCCTACGCGCACGCCCGCATCAAGGCTGTCGACGTCGCCCCGGCCCGCGACATGCCCGGCGTCGTCGCGGCCCTCTCCGGCGACGACCTGGCGTCGGAGTGGGCGGGGCCGCTGCCCTGCGTGTGGCCGGTGACCGAGGACATCAAGATGCCCCAGCACTGGCCGGTCGCCAAGGACAAGGTGCGCTACATGGGCGACGCCGTCGCCGTGGTCGTTGCGACGAGCCGGGCGCTCGCGTGTGACGCCGCCGAGGCGGTCCAGGTGGAGTACGAACCGCTGCCCGCCGTGACCGATGTCGAGGCGGCGATGGCAGAGGATGCGCCGCTGGTCCACGAGGACCTCGGGACCAACAAGAGCTTCACCTGGTCCCACGGCGGCGTCGGTGACGTCGAGGGGACGTTCGCCAAGGCGCCCGTCGTCGTCAAGGAGCGCTACTGGCACCCCCGCCTGATCCCCAACGCCATGGAGCCCCGCGGCGTGCTCGTCCAGCCGGGACTCAGCCAGGGGGACTTCACGATGTGGTCGGCCACCCAGATCCCCCACGTCGCCAAGGTCACCCTGGCGATGGTGACCGGCATCTCCGAGGCCAAGCTGCGAGTCGTGGCGCCGGAGGTCGGCGGCGGGTTTGGGTCCAAGCTCGACATCTACGCCGAGGAAGCACTCTGCCTTGCCCTTGCCCGACGCCTCCAGCGACCGGTCAAGTGGATCGAGGAGCGGTCGGAGAACTACCTCGCCACCATCCACGGCCGCGGCGTTCTCCAGGACATGGAGCTTGCGGCGACCGAGGACGGCAAGCTGCTCGCCATCCGGGCGAAGCTCATCGCAGATATGGGGGCGTACTTCCAGCTCATCACTCCCGGTATCCCCATGCTCGGGGCCTGGCTCTACGGCGGGTGTTACAAGGCCGACGCCTACTGGTTCGAGTACACGGGGGTCTTCACCAACCAGACGCCGACCGACGCCTACCGCGGGGCCGGTCGGCCCGAGGCCACCTATGCCATCGAGCGGGCGATGGACGCCCTCGCCCGCCGGGTGGGCAAGGACCCCGCCGAGGTGCGGCGGATGAACTTCATCCCGCCGTTCTCCGAGCCGACGGCGCTGGTGACGGGCCTGCAGGCCGACTCCGGCGACTACGAGGCGACCCTCGACCGGGCCCTGGAACTGGCCGGCTACGACGAGCTCCGGAAGGAACAGAAGGCACGGCTGGATCGCAAGGACGCGAAACTGCTCGGCATCGGCATCTCGACGTACATCGAGAACTGCGGGTGGGCACCGTCCAGCCTGCTCGGAGCCATCCGCTATGCCGGCGGAGGCTGGGACTCGGCCAGCGTCCGCGTGCTGCCCACCGGCAAGGTCGAGGTCTTTACGGGAACATCGCCGCACGGGCAGGGCCACGAGACGACCTGGTCGCAGATCGTCGCCGACGGCCTCGGGATCCCCTTCGACGACATCGAGGTGTTCCACGGCGACACCGCGGTGTCGCCGCTCGGCTTCGACACCTACGGGAGCCGAAGCCTGGCGGTGGGCGGGGTCGCCCTCAAGATGGCGACCGACAAGGTGGTCGACAAGGCTCGCAAGCTGGCGGCCCACGAACTCGAGGTGGCCGAGGTCGACCTGGACTACGAATCCGGGCGGTTCAGCGTCAAGGGCGCGCCCAAGCAGGCCCGGAGCATCCCGGAGCTCGCCTTCACCGCCTGGCAGGCGCACAACCTGCCTCCGGGCCTCGACCCCAACCTCGAGGCATCCGCAACCTTCGATCCCCCCAACTTCACGTTCCCCTCCGGGGCGCACATCTGCGCGGTCGAGGTGGACACCGAGACCGGCAAGGTGGATTTCCTGAAGTACGTCGCCGTCGACGACTGCGGCACCGTGATCAACCCCATGATCGTCGACGGGCAGGTCCAGGGCGGCATCGCCCAGGGCATCGCCGAGGCGATGTACGAGGAGGCCATCTACGACGAAAACGGCATCCTGCTGACCAGCTCGATGATGAACTACCTGGTGCCGTCGGCGGTGGAGATCCCGGTGGCGACGCTGGACCGCACCGTCACCCCGTCGTCGACAAACTCGATGGGGGTGAAGGGCATCGGCGAAGCGGGAACGATCGCCGCCCCCCCGGCGGTCCTGAACGCTGTCGCCGATGCCCTCTCCCCACTCGGGGTCACGGACCTGCAGATGCCGGTCTCGCCGCAACGGGTATGGCACGCCATCAAGAACGCAACCGGTCGGAACGGAGGTCCGGCATGATCCCCGCAGAGTTCAACTACGAGGTCGCCGACTCGGTCGACCATGCTTTGTCGCTGCTCGCCGGCTACGGCCCGGAGGCGAAGCTCCTCGCCGGCGGCCATTCGCTGATCCCGATGATGAAGCTGCGATTCGCCAGGCCCTCGGCCCTCGTCGACATCGGCCGGATCGCTGCGCTCTCCTACGTGGAGCAGGACGACGGCCACATCCGCATCGGTGCGGGCACGAGGCATCACGACGTGCACCACAGTCCGCTCATCGAAGCCGGCTGCCCGCTCCTCTCCTTCACCGCGGGGCTCATCGGCGACCCGCAGGTCCGGCACAAGGGGACGATCGGGGGGTCGGTGGCCCACGGCGACCCGGCGTCCGACCTGCCCACGGTGTTGCTGGCGCTCGACGCCGAATTCGTCCTGACCGGGTCCGGCGGGGCGACCCGGGTGGTGCCCGCCTCCGACTTCTTCAAAGGGTTCTTCGAGACCGCGATCGGGCCGGAAGAGATACTGACCGAGATCCGGGTGCCGAAGCTCGGCGCCTCGTCAGGCTGGTCGTACCTCAAGTTCAGCCGGCGGGCCCAGGACTGGGCGATCGTGGGGGTGGCGGCGATCGTCGAGCGCTCCAACGGGGGCATCGGCAGCGCCAGGGTCGCCCTCACCAACATGGGAGCGACGCCGCTGCGAGCCTCGTCGGTGGAGCAGGCGCTGGCGGGGGCCGAGCGGGACGCGATCCCAGCCGCGGCGGCGATGGCCCCGGAGGGCACGAGCCCAACGTCGGACACGAACGCCGGGGCGAACTACCGCCGGCACCTGGCCGACGTCCTTGTGGGCCGAGCGGTCGAGGAGGCGCTCGGAGGGCCGTAACCAGCCCCAGTCAGACAAGTTCCCGCGGAGATGTGGGAGGCAAGCGACCACTGCGGGGTGTCGCAAAATGGCGACCCGAGGTAGCGCTTGTCCGGAACTCCGTCGCCACCCAGCGGCCGGAGGAGGTTGGGAGCCTAGCGCGCGCATACGCGCGATTCGCTCCCAACTTCGGACCGGGGCTGGTCGGAAACGGAGCAATTCGGGCGGAAAACGGGCCGCATACAACCTCGGAGGCCCCTCAGTGGAATTTCGCGACGGCCTGCCTGGTGCCGAATCCTTCACACCTTCAGCAACGAGGTAGCTGCCTCGACAAGGTAGCCAAGGCGCCGAAGCCTGCGATGAGTTCGTCCCTGCATGCCGGGTTCATGTCGCTCCTATCCGGGAGGCGCTCTGCGACCGACATGCCAAGCTGATGCCGTAGGCCAAGGCGATCAGAGTTCCCGCCCCGCGCCGCCCCGGCAAGCGTCTCGGCGTGCCCTTGGCCATGAAGTTAAGCGTTACATCGGGTAGCGTAGTTGCGTCTTCTTATGTCTTCTGATACCATACCAATTGTTAACGATCGATGGTCCCCGTGAACTGTACGGACCATCAGGTCACCGGCAGCGTCCGTTCGTACTCAGGTACGCGCCTTGGGAGAATGGCGCAGGGGACAGAGAAGTGGGCATCAGATTGCGCGGGATCGGAAGGGCTACGCGGCTGTTGCCACGCCGCAGCCAGAATGGAGGTGACAGTGTTGAGCCCTGGATCTGCAGAATCTCGATTCAGGCGCGTTCCGCTGGGCGGAGTCATGGGCATGACCATCTTCTGCTTGATGTTTCTCGGGCCTCCTGCATTCGCAAGGGTCGGTCCCCGCGGCGTCAGATCGACTGGGCCTGAGTCATCGACGAACTTCATCTACCGCGAACTCAGGAGGCAAGCGCCTTTCACGTACGACTCAAGTTATGTCGGTCTCTTCCATGTGCAGTACAACTACGCGAATTCCACCATGCAGTGGGGCTTTGGCATCGCCAAGCAATGGCAAACCGAAGCCGGAGCAAACCCTGTTGACTTTGAGTACCACATATACACGAGAGGTAAGGAGGTCAACAACTATCGTCCTCATTCTGAACCTGCTTCCTACCTATTTCACTCGTCCATTGGATCGACCTTCCAATTCAAAGGCGATGCACCTTGGACCTATCATTCTCTACGCGTTGGAGACACTGTCGACATCATTTCTAAGTTCACTTACACCGTACCGGGGGTATTGCAGCATGACTTTTGGGCCAATTATCGAATCGGAATCCGCTGAGGAGGTGACCCCGTGAAAGAAGCTGAAACGGATCGGACTGATGGAGCTGTCGGCGATCGCTACCGGCCAGCCGCGCTCTCTGAGAACGATAGGGAGAAACTCGTCAAGCAGTATGCAGAGCAGGCGAAGAAGGAGGAAAGAGCCACTGTCCGCCTCCTAGACCAGGCGTTGGAAGCCGTCGTCAGCGATCTCGGCGACGAGTCGCTGGCCAACCTGATCGACGTGGCTTGGATACCAGCCTCTCGTTTGGATGAGGTCGATCCGCCTTGGGGGGGCCAGAGCCGCTCCAGGGAACAAGGGAGTTGGGCGGGGATTGCCTACCTGGGAGGGCGCCGGTCGTTGCTGATCGAAGTGCCAGCCTCCTACCTGGAGTCCTACCGGGAACAGTTGCCATTCCTCCTAGCGCAGTCAATTCAGGACGCAGTGATTGAGGAAGTACGGGAAGCACGACCGGCCTGCCCACTGCATGGCCATCCGCTCAACCCGGTAGCGACTCCTTCTGGCTCGTTCTGGGAATGTCCCCAGGGCGCAGCCACCTGGTCCTGCGCCATAGGCTCCTACCACCAAGCCCTATCGAACTGACTGCTCGCTGGGAGGGGGAAGTGGCTCCCGCATGTACCGGTCGAGCGTCGGGCCGATCCAGCGCGCAACCCCCTCCGGGTGGGCCGAGGCCAGCGGCTCCAGACGTAGGAGGTAGCCCGTCCAGGCCAGGCCCACGAGCTGCGAGGCGACAAGGGGCCGGCGCTGCTCCCCTTCGCCCGGAGGAAGGTGCTGCGCCGCCAGCGACCAGACGCGGTCCTGCAGGTACTCACGCAACCCCGTGGCCGCCTCGAACTCACGGCCTGGGCGATTGCGGCGAACGGCGGCGGGCCCGGCTCGCCCGGACGCCCGCTCTCCCACAGGCCCAGGAAGGCCTTGACGAGATCGGCGCCGGTGTGCTCGCCACCGGACTGGGACAGCTCGACGACGATCTCCCGCGGGTCTCGTCCGAGTTTCAGCGCCTCGGTGAACAGGTCGGCCTTGGTCTTGAAATAGTGATGGACCAGCGCGGGATCGACGCCCGCCCGCCGGGCGATGCCGGCAGGCTGGGCCGCTCGTAGCCTTCTTCGACGAACGCCGTTCTGGCAGCGGCCAGGATCTCCGCCCTCGTGTCGCGCCTGCCTGGTCTGCGGCCTACGAGGGCCACTGGGTTCCCCCAGATGGGGGAAGTGCTCCGATCGGGGGGATTGCTGATACCGTCAATTCACCAGCGGCGAACCGTGTGGTGACGTCATCCGTGATGAAATCATTAGAGCAAGGGGCAAGGATGCAAACGACGGCACGCTCCGCCACCCGCCTCGGTCGCCTGGCCCATTACTGCTATACCCGGCGCAAGCTGGTCCTCGGTCTGTGGATTCTCGGCCTGATCGCGATCACGGTCGTCGGCCAGGGCCTCTTCGGCGCCTCGTTCTCCAACAAGTTCGGATCCGGCAGCTCCGAGTCGGCCCGGGCCCAGAAGTTGCTGCAGCAACGTTTTCCGACCGCGTCCGGCGACAGCGCCCAGGTGGTCTTCAGCGCCACCGGCCCCGTCACCGACCTGGCCAACCAGGCTGCGATCGGGGCCCTCGTCTCCGCATTGGCCGGCCTGCCCCACGTGGGAAGCGTGACGAACCCGCTGTCGGCAACCGCCCGGGGCCAGGTCAGCCCGGACGGCCATATCGCGTTCGCCACCGTCCAGTTCGACAAGCCAAGCCAGGACCTGCCCAAGCCGGCGATCAAGGCGGTCATCGCCACCGCCGAGCAGGCGCGCCACCCCGGCTTTGACGTGGAGCTCGGCGGCCCCCCGATCGATCTCGTCGAGTTCGCCGTCCCGACCAGCGAGTACATCGGCATCATCGCCGCCATGGTCATCCTGCTGATCGCGTTCGGCTCCGTCGTGGCGATGGGGCTGCCGCTCATCATCGCCATCTTCGGGGTCGGCTGCGGGTTTGCCGTGCTCGACATCCTCAGCCACCGCTTCAGCACTCCCGAATTCGCCCCGCAGCTGGCGGCCATGATCGGGCTCGGGGTCGGCATCGACTATGCCCTCTTCATCGTCACGAGATACCGCCACGGCCTGCACGACGGGCTGGAACCGGAGGACGCCGTCGAGCTTGCCCTGACCACCTCGGGCCGCGCCGTGCTGTTTGCCGGCATCACGGTTGTGATCTCCCTCCTCGGGCTGTTGCTCATGGGCCAGCCTTTCGTCGTGGGCCTGGCCCTCGGGGCGGTCGCCACCGTGCTGTTCGTCATGCTCGGCACCGTCACCCTCCTCCCCGCCCTGCTCGGTTTCTGCGGGCGGGCGATCGACAAGCTCCGGATCCCCGGCCTCCACCACAAGGACACCGGCAGCGGGCGCAAGACGATGGCCTACCGGTGGAGCCGGGTCATCCAGCGCCATCCGTGGAGCGCTGCGCTGCTGTCGCTTGCGATCCTGGTGGGCCTGTCCCTTCCGCTGTTCTCCATGCACCTGGCCTTCACGGACGACGGCAACGCGGCGACCAACCTCACCACGCGCAAGGCGTACGACCTCCTTGCCACGGGGTTCGGGCCCGGCAGCAACGGCCCCCTCGTGCTCGCGGTCCAGTTCCCTTCGACGGCCGACCAGGGCGTCCTCACCAGGCTCTCCGGGGCGATCCAGCAGACAACCGACGTTGCGTTCGTCGTTCCTCCCCGGATCAGCCCCGAGGGAGACACGGCCATTCTCGTCGTCATTCCGAAGTCGTCCCCGCAGGACAGCAAGACGCAGGACCTCGTCCACGCACTCCGCCAGGGCGTCATCCCTTCGGCGACGCGAGGCTCCGATGCCCAGGTCCTGGTCGGGGGATTCACCGCGGTCGGGGTCGACTCCTCCACCGATCTGGCCCGACGCCTGCCGTGGGTGATCGGTCTCGTCGTGGGGTTGTCCTTCATCCTGCTCATGGCCGTGTTCCGGTCCATCGCCGTGCCGGTGAAGGCGG
This sequence comes from Actinomycetota bacterium, assembly GCA_025963875.1. Taxonomy (GTDB): domain Bacteria; phylum Actinomycetota; class CADDZG01; order JAHWKV01; family JAOPZY01; genus JAOPZY01. The sequence goes on along the minus strand of JAOPZY010000211.1, from coordinate 11,828 downwards.
CCATCATGAACCTGCTGTCGATCGGGGCCGCCTACGGCGTGGTCGTCGCCGTGTTCCAGAAGGGCTACTTCGGATCCGTGATCGGGATCGGCAAGACGGGTCCGGTGGATCCGTGGGTCCCGCTGTTCCTGTTCACCATCCTGTTCGGCCTCAGCATGGACTACGAGGTGTTCCTGCTCTCCCGCATCCGTGAGGAGTACCTGCGCACGGGCGACAACGCCACCGCCGTCGCCGACGGCCTGGCAGCGACGGCCAGGGTCATCACGGCTGCGGCGGCCATCATGGTGTGCGTCTTCGGGTCGTTCCTCATCAACGACCCCATCCGGGTGCTGAAGCTGTTCGGGCTCGGCCTGGCAACGGCAGTCTTCGTCGACGCCACGCTGGTACGGATGGTCCTCGTGCCGGCGACGATGGAGCTGCTGGGCGGCGCCAACTGGTGGCTGCCGCGGTGGCTGGACCGGCTGCTGCCCAAGGTCGACGTCGAGGGGGCCGAGCCCGAGGTAATCCCGGAGCCGGAACCCGTCGCGACATAGAACCTGCATGGCGCGGCCTACGCCCTCACCGCCAGCCTGGGCCGATGAGTTCGTCCTGACTTTGAATTCCAGTCCTGAAACTCAAGGGACGCTCCGTTCACATGCATTCGATCATATCGTTCATAAGTCAACTGGGCATTCACCGAACCAATAGCAAGTATCTAGCCTTATACTTGACAAAATGGAGGTCGAGCGGCTCCGGGGGAGCCCCCATTGGGAGCGTAGTGCGCATCCGTGGCCACGACGCGCGGTTCAGGCAGGACTACGACCATTGGGCATATGTTCCGAACCCGCTGCCGCCCACGGTCGAGTTGCGGCCTTCGACGTGGTCCATGGTGGGGGAGGCAATGCTGGCCCTGGGCAGGCTTGACCAGGCCGGTAGACAGCTCCCGGATCCAGCGATGCTGCGGCGGCCCACGCTCCGCAGCGAGGCACAGGCGACGTCCGCATTGGAGGGCACCTACGCGGCCCTCAGCGACGTCCTCGAAGCGGAGCCAGGCGACGCTCCCGAGCAGCTATCCCCACAGCTGCGCGAGGTCCTCAACTACGTTCGGATGGCTGAATTCGCATATGCGGAGGTGGTCCAACGTCCCATTTCCTTGGGGCTGGTGCTGGATCTTCACCGACTCCTCGTCGCCCGAACCGCTGCCGACGGCCCCATGGCGGGCGCCGTGCGCACCCATCAAGCGGTCATCGGCGGACCCCGAACTCCCGTCCCCAGAGCGCGCTTTGTTCCCCCGCCACCAGGCCCGGACCTGTTCGAGGCACTTCGGGACTGGGTGTCCTGGGTGGGAGAGCCTTCCGAGCTGAACATCGTGGTCAGAGCTGCCCTTGCTCACTACCAGTTCGAGGCCCTGCATCCCTTCCACGACGGCAACGGGAGAATCGGACGGCTGCTGATCGTCTTGCAACTGCTGAGAGCCGGTGTGTTCCGGGAACCTCTCCTCACGATCTCGCCATGGTTCGAGAGCCGCCGAAGGGACTATCAGGATCATCTCCAGCACCTCAGCGAGACAGGCGACTGGGATCAGTGGGTGGCTTTCTTCGCCGAAGGCGTCCGGGATCAGGCTGCATCGACGGCAGACAAGGTGAGCCGGCTTCTCGCCTATCAGGAAGCCACCATCAGGACTGCGAGAGACCAGGGACTTCGGGGACTCGCACTGGATCTGGTCGAGAGCCTGATCGGCAGGCCCGTCTTCAGCATCTCCACGGTGGCCGAGCTCCACTCGGTGACCAGGCAGGCGGCCTCGGCAGCAGTCGGGCGCCTCGTCGACCTCAAGATCCTTCGGGAAACCACCGGGGGCAACTATGCCCGCGTGTTTGCTGCTGACGAGGTGGTAGGGATCCTCGAGGCCTGACGCGGCCTGCCCCGAAATCCCCGGGCAGTTCGTTAGGGTGGCAGCATGGACGAGGCGAAGGCGCGGTTCCTGTTCGGCGAGGTTCCCGACGGGATGGACCTGGACGATGCCGACGTGCGCGCGCTGCTTTTCGAGGAGGCCGTTCCATCCGAAGACAGGCCCGCCTGGGCGGCACTCCAGTCCGTCATCGCCAACCAGATCGCCGACGACACGCCGGCGGAGGTCTGGCAGGTGGCCCAGGACCTCGTGGGGCGCGGCATCGACCGTGGCGTGGTGCTGGAGCAACTGACGCTCAACCTCACGTTCTTCACCCGTCGCATCCTCGCCGAGCAGTCGCCGTTCGACGAGGCGGCCTATGTCGCGGCACTCCACCGCCTTCCGCTCCCGGATCCCGACGACGCCGCGGCGGCGGTGCCGGACGCGGTGCTGGCCTGCCAGGGCATCGACGGTGACCACCTGGTGCACGTCGTGCTGGCGGGCCTCGGACGGGAGCCGGACGACGTACTGACCGAGGAGCTGATCAGCCACCTCGTCGACGACCTCGTCGAGGACGATGGCCCCCTGGCGCTGCTTGCCGGGGACCGGATGGTCCACGTCGGCGACCTGACCGCCGGGGTCGTGATGACGCACCGGTTGTCTGACACCGAGGCAAGGCTTGGCATGATCGTGGGCACCTTCGACCTGGCCACATTCTGGCGACGGGACGACCTTACGCTGCCCGACGGCACGCCAATCGACGTCTACGAAGAGGAGTCCGGGGATCTCGGGTGGCGCGGCCGGGAGGGATGGCTGGGGGCCTCCGGCCCTGGAGACCTCCTGGCCCTCCGGGTGTCGGATGCCGGCGTCGTTTCCATCTCCGCCATCCCGGCCAGCGACGAGCCGGAGACCGACCAGGGGCTGGTGGCTCGGCTCCGCGCCGCCTATGACCGAGCGGTCGAGGAGCCTTGGCTGCCGGTCGAAGCAGAAGAGCTCGTCTTGGACCTCCTCCTCGAGGACCGAACCACCTTCGATATTCCACGGCTGCCACTCGCCGACCTCTGCGCGGCGGCAGGACTGCAGCGGAGGGGGGACGAGGTCGCCCACGACCAGAGCGTCTGGGACAACGAGGAGGCCTCCCTGCGGATGTGGCGCGTCATTCACCACTTCGAGGACAAGGAAGACCGACTTGCTGCCATGGAGGCCCTGGAAGCTGCCGCGGACGAGAGCGCCGATGCCGTCGTCCTCAAGTCCGTACTCAAGGGACTCCAGACGCATGAAGTGCTGATCTTCGTCGCCGACGAGTTGTTGGGCGGCGACGACAGCAAGGAGGCAATCGAGTCCACGGACCGGTTCGCCCAACGCCTGCTCCAGGCGGCCAAGCGCCCCGCGGAGATCGCCGTTGCGCGCTGGCTCTGCTGCGTCGTTGCAGAGCGCAGGCGGGAACCGCTGGTTGCCGAGCGGCACCTGCAGATCGCGCTCAACTCGGCGCCGAGCTGGGGACCCGCGGTGGACCGGGCGGCCTGGTACGCATCGGACCGGGGAGATGCGAGGACCGCCGCCCAGCTGTGGCGCAGCCTCGATGCCGAGGACACCCGGGACCTCGACGTGGTGGAGCCGTTCGAAGACACGCCCACGCGGCTCCTCGGCCGCAATCAACCCTGCTGGTGCGGCTCGGGCCGCAAGTACAAGAACTGTCACCTCAACCGCCCCGCCCTGCCCCCGCTGCCGGATCGGGTGGCTTGGATCTACCGCAAGGCCGCCGCCTTCCTGGAGCGCCGGGGAGGCGCAGCCGAGCTCGCCCTCGTCGAGTACGCGCAGGCCCGGGCCGTGGACCCCGATGACGACGACGACATTCTGGAAGCGTTCGACGATCCCATCGTCATCGACTGCGCCCTCACCGAGGGCGGCTGGTTCCAGCGGTTCCTGGATGAACGCGGGCCGCTGCTCCCCGAGGACGAGGTCACGCTGGTCACTGCATGGATGCCGGTGAGGCGGACGGTGTACGAGATCGTCGAGGTCCGGCCCGGCACGGGCGTGACGGTCCGGGATGTCGCCACGGGCGACCAGCTCGACGTACATGAGCAGAGCCTCAGCGAGGAGGCCCAGGTCGGAGGACTCATCTGCGCCCGTGCGGTGCCCGACGGTGAGAGCCACCAGTTCATCGGCGGGATGTTCCCGGTCGCCCCGGGCAAAGAGCTGGACATCCTCGCTCTGTGCGAGGACGGAGAAGGCTACGAGCTCTGCGAAGCCGTCGCAGCACTGCAGGATCCGCCAGTTCCCGAGGACACCGAGGACGAACCCTGGCCCTGAGTTCCCGGCAATAGGGCGCTCAGACCTTGGCGCTCGCCGTCCGCACCGTCTCGCGTCCCGCCTTGCCATCGGGCGCGCGCAGCGCCATTGCGGCCAGTGCCTGGCACTCCGCCAGGCTGTGCTGGCTCAGCGCGAGTCGCACCTCCGGCAGGCTGGTCGTCGCCATCGAGAGGCTCGTCACGCCGAAGCCCACCAGCACCAGCGCCAGCAGGGGGTCCGAGGCGGCTTCCCCGCACACGCCCACCGGCCGCCCGCTTGCGCGGCCCGCATCTGCGGTGAGGCGGATCAGCTCCAGCAGGGCCGGCTGCCACGGGTCGAGGAGGTCGGCCAGCTCCCCTGCCATCCGGTCGGCGGCGAAGGTGTACTGAGCGAGGTCGTTCGTCCCGAGGCTGAGGAAGTCGCAGGCGGCCGCCACGGCACTGGCCTGGAGCGCTGCCGCCGGGACCTCGATCATGGCCCCCGCGACGGGCACGCCGTGGGAGTGGGCCTGGGCGGCAAAGGCCGCAGCCTCGCCAGCCGTCGAGACCATCGGCGCCATCACCCAGACGTCCGTCCCGCTGCCGGATGCGGCCCTGGCGATGGCCCGCAGCTGTCCGTCCAGCAGGTCGGGGAACAGGCGCGAGGTGCGGAGGCCGCGGACGCCCAACGCGGGGTTCGGCTCGTCGGGCTGGGTCACGAACCGCAGTGGTTTGTCGGCGCCGGCGTCCAGCGTCCGCACCACGACCTTGCGGCCTGCGAAGGCATGGAAGACCTCGGAGTAGGCGACCCGCTGCTCCTCGACCGTGGGAGCGTCGTGGCGCTCCAGGAAGAGGAACTCGGTGCGGTAGAGCCCGACGCCTTCCGCGTCGGCGGCGGCGACCACACCGAGGTCCCGCTCCCTCCCGAGGTTGATGAGGAGCTGCACCGGCATCCCGTCGGACGTCCTGCCGGGGCCGGACACTCCGGTGAGGGCGGCACGGCGGGCGGCGAGGCGTCCCAGCCGTTCGTTCACAAGCGCGGCCGCCGGGTCGACGATCACCACGCCCTCGGCGCCATCGACCATCACGATGGTGCCCGTGGCCAGAGCGCGCACACCCGCGCAGCCGACCACGGCGGGCAGGCCGAGCGACTTGGAGATGATCGCGGTGTGGCTGGTCGGTCCCCCGTGCTCGGTCACGATCGCAAGGACGTGCGCCGGATCGAGGTTGACGGTGTCCGCCGGGGACAGGTCGCCGGCCAGCAGCACGAAGGGGTAGTCGAGGTCGGGCACGCCGGGCATGGGGACGCCCAGCAGGCGGGCCACTGCACGGTTGCGGATGTCCGCCAGGTCGGCGGCCCGCTCGGCCATGTAGCCGCCGGCGGCCGCAAGCTGCTCGCGGAACTCGTCGAAGGCCATGGCGACCGCCACCGCAGCGGCCAGGCCCTCCCCCGCCAGCTCCGCGATGCGGTCGCCCAGGACGGGGTCCCTCGCCATCATCGCCTGGGCGGCCAGGACGTCGGCCGACGGCCCCACCAGCGACGAGCTGCGGGCCTCGAGATCGTCGGCGGTGGCGGCGACCGCCTCGCCGGCGATCCTGGCCTCAGCCTCGGGGTCCCCGGCGGGGGCGAGGTCGTGCGGAACGACGGGCGGCGGCGCCAGCCACTCGACCGGCCCGGAGGCGATCCCCGGGCTGACGCCGATACCTGCCAGCTGCGTGGAGGTACTGTTCATGGCTGGGCGTCGAGGTCGCTCTGGAGCAGCTCCGCCAGCTCCGCAAGGGCCTTCTCGTCCCCCTCGCCCTCGGCGGAGAGCACCACCTCCTCGCCGTTGCGGGCGTCGAGGGCCAGCACCGACAGGATGCTTCGGGCGTCGACCGGGTCGGAGCCGGCCTTGGCGATCCTCACCTTCACCGGCTGACGGGCAGCCGCCTGCACGAACAGGGCCGCCGGTCGGGCGTGGAGCCCGACCGAGGAACCGATGACGACGTTGCGCTGAGCCATTCCCAACACCCTCTCGTTTCGCTGAAGTGCTGCGTTATGGGGGGACCGGCTAACCGGCGACGGCAACCTTGCGGGAGTCCACCGTGAGGCCGGGTGTTGCGAGCGACCGCCGGCCAAGGCCTTTGGCAACGACGACACAGGCTGCGCTGACCGCCGTCCCGGCGACGATGGCGACGAGCCACGCGAGGGGCTTGCCGATGAGGCCGATGACCCAGATGCCGCCATGGGGAGCGGGTGACGCTGCGTGCAGCGCCATGACCACGGCCCCGGTGACCGCACTGCCCACCATCAGCGACGGGATGATCCGCAACGGGTCCGCCGCCGCGAAGGGGATGGCCCCCTCGGTGATGAACGAGGCCCCCAGCAGCCAGGCGGCGTTGCCCGCCTCCCGCTCGGGCTTGGTGAAGAGCCCGGGACGGACTGCGGTGGCGAGGGCAAGGGCGAGGGGCGGGGTCATTCCCGCCGCCATGACCGCCGCCATGACCTGCTGGTTGCCGGCGGCGAGGCTCGCCAGGCCGAAGGTGTAGGCGACCTTATTGACCGGGCCGCCCATGTCGAAGGCCATCATCAGTCCGAGCAGCGCCCCGAGGGCGATGGCGTTCGAACCGTTGAGTCCGTTGAGCCAGTCGGTGAGGCCCCTGGTCGCCGCGGCGATCGGCTGGCCGACGGCGGCGATCATGAGGAAGCCGACGATGAGCGTCGAGACCAGCGGGATCACCACCACTGGCATGATGCCGGCCACCGCCTTCGGAACCTTGATCCTGAGGATCGCCAGCGCCACTCCGCCGGCCAGCAATCCGCCGACCAGCCCCCCCAGGAAGCCGGCGCCGATGGCGTTGGCGAGGAGCCCTGCGACGATGCCGGGCACGAGGCCGGGCCGGTCCGCCATGGCATAGGCGATGAAGCCGGCAAGGATCGGGACGAGCATCGAGAACGAGATCCCGCCGATCTTGAACATCACACCGGCCAGCCCGGTCTGGGCGAGCAGCTTCGAGATGTCGGTCACGCCCGGGTAGGTGACCCCGTGGAAGGTGCCGCCGTTGACCTTCGTGGCGATCTGGGCACCGCCGATCACGAAGGACAGGGCGATGAGGATGCCCCCGGCAGCGACGAACGGGATCATGTAGCTGACGCCGGTCATGAGCCACTGGCGCAGCCGGGTGGCGCCGGAGGGTCCGCGGTCGGCGGGGGTAGCCGCAACGCGGGCCGGTGGTGGCGGTGATCCTGCAGCCGGCGCGGCCGCGGCCACCGGCTCGGCAGCGAGGAGGGCCGCGGCCTGGCCGAGGACTGCGTTCGGGTCGTTGATGGCCCGCTTGATGGGAACGGTGACGGTGGGCTTGCCGGCGAAGCGCTCACGGTTGCGCACCTCGACATCGGCCGCCAGGATCACAACGTCGGCCGAGGCGATCTGCTCGTCGGTGAGCGGGTTCGCCCCTGCGGCGCCCTGCGTCTCCACTGCGATGCTGTGCCCCGCCTCCTTGGCCGCCTCTTCAAGGGACTCGGCGGCCATGTACGTGTGCGCGATGCCCGTCGGGCATGACGTCACTGCCACGATCTTCATTTCCCCAACACCTCCTTGTCGACCAGGTCGACGATGGCCTGGGGGTCTCCGGCTCCCAGGAGCGCTTCCCGAAAACTGCGGTGCACCAGACGGCGAGCGAGCTTCGACAGGATCGTCATGTGGTCCGAGTCGCCGCCTTCGGGCGCGGCGATGAGGAAGATCAGGTGGGCCGGACCGTCCTCGGCCCCGAAGTCGACGCCCGCGGTGCTGCGCCCGAACCCGAGGGTGGGGGCCGCCACGAACCGGGACCGGGCGTGGGGGATGCCGATGCCCCCCTCGATGCCCGTCGGCATCTGGGCCTCCCTCGCCCGGACGTCGGCCAGAAACCCTTCAAGGTCGGTGACCCGCCCGGCCGCGGCGAGCAGGCCTGCCAGATGCGCCGTCGCTTCCCCGCGCTCGGTCGCTTTGAGGTCGAGATCGACCAGGTCCGTCGTGATGAGCTCCGACATGGCTAGGAAACTCCTTTCAGCCGGCGCTGCCGGTCGATATGGGAATGGATGAGGACCGCGTCTCGTCGAAGGTCGGAGGGACCGGGCACCCGGCTCCCGGGGAGGCTGGCTGCTGCGGCGCCCCAGGCGAGCCCTTCGAGGAGGGCCTGCCTGCCGGAACCACCACCCGCCAGGAACCCGGCGAGGAGCGAGTCGCCGGCGCCGACGGCGCTGAGTGGCGTCTCGACGGGCGCCTCGCCGTGCAGGGCGCCGGAGGCATCGACGAGGATGGCCCCGTCGGCGCCGAGGCTGGCAAGCACGGCCCGGGGACCCTTTTCCTGAAGGCGCCCCGCGGCGTCGACGGCGTCGCCGAGGGTGTCAATGGAGCCGCCGACTGCCTCGGCCAGCTCCTCCCGGTTGGGCTTGACGACGTCGGGGCGCAGCGGCAGCACCCTCAGCAGCGGCTCACCGCTGGAGTCGACGGCGATGCGGCAGCTGGTCGGAGCCAGCAGCTCGATCAGCCGGGCATAGAAACCCGGGGGTGCACCGGGAGGAAGGCTTCCCGAGGCGGCCAGCCACTCCGCCCCGGCCGCGGCCCGGAGGGTAGCCTGGCTGAGGGCGTCGAGCTCGTCGTTCGTCAGCTCGGGACCGGGCTCGTTGATCTTGGTGACGGTGCCGTCCGGCTCCACGATGCTGATGTTGGCCCGCACCGCTCCGGCGATCCGGACGAGGACGACCTCGACACCAGGCGTTGCCAGCAGCCCGGTGAGCTGGGCCCCTTCGAAGCCTCCCGACGGCAGCACCGCCAGGGTCGGGATCGCGTTCGCGGCGAGCGCCCGGGAGATGTTGACACCCTTGCCCCCGGCTTCGACGCTCGCCCGGCGGGCCCGCAGCACATCGCCCCGCACGAGGGCGTCGATCTCGACCGTGCGGTCGAGGCTCGGGTTCGGGGTGACGGTGACGATCATGCGAGCACCACGCGGGGGCCGGCTGCGCCGAGCTGGGCGGCGGCGTCGGGCTCGAGGCCCGTGTCGCTCACCAGGACGTCCAGGTCCTCCAGGCTGCCGAAGCGGGCGAAGTGATCGCTGCCCACCTTCGTGTGATCGGCAAGGAGGACCCGGCGGCGTGCGGCGGCGAGCATCGCCCGCTTGACTGCGGCTTCGGCGACGTCGGGGGTGGTCAGGCCCCGCTCGGTCGACACGCCGTTGGTCCCGACGAACGCCACGTCGACGCAGGTGTCGGCGAGGACGCGGGTGGCCCAGTCGTCGACGGCGGCAAGTGTCCGGCCACGGACCCGGCCCCCCACCATCAGCACGGTGTTGTTCGGCTGCGCCGCAAGGGTCATCGCGATGGGAAGCGAGTTCGTCACCACGGTGAGCTCCTGCTCGGCGGGGAGGATCTCGGCCATCCGGGCGGTCGTGGTGCCAGCGTCGAGAAGGATGGTGCCCTGTTCGGGCAGCTCGTCGAGGGCCGCCTTGGCGATGCGCTCCTTCTCGGCCTGCATGAGGGTGTCGCGCACGTCGAGGCTGCGCTCGAAGCGGAGCCGCTCCACCGGGATGGCGCCGCCGTGGACCCGCCGCAGCAGGCCCTGACGCTCCAGGGCGGTCAGGTCCCGGCGGATGGTCTCGGCGGTGACGTTGAGCTCTTCGGCGAGGGCCGCAACGTCGACCCTGCCGTCGAGGCGAGCCCGCTGCACGATCACCTGAAGCCGTTCCTCTGCGTACAACGCCCGTTTCTCCCCGGTCGGCTCTGTGTTTATATGTGTATACGCCCGTTTGCCTGTGTTTGTCAAGGGGATCAGTTTGAACGGGTGCGGGGCCGTGGGAGGGGCACGGGGCTGCTGGGGGCCAGGTGGTGAACGCGCGTCGCAGTGGTGCCGCTTAACCGGAACGTAACTAATTGTGCCTAAACTCGGACCGACCAAAGACCGAACATATTCCTGACGGCTTGGGGGGGAACCTACGCCTTCGGGAACAGGGGTGGAGTCCCCTCTCAGCCGGGCATTGCCATCCTGACCAGGACAAACACTCAGTCCGTCATCCGCGCGCGCTCTCGCAGGCCTAGCCAATCCTTTCTCAGCGAATTGAACCACCGAAACGGTGGGTTGCATGGCTCCGCAAGCAGCAACGAGCGGCGCCTCAGGCGAAGGCCTGGCATGATCTCCAGCCATATGCCTCGTACCGTCACGCTTCGCCCCTGGCAGAAGAGCGCACTGGAGCGCTTCGCGGCCTCGAGCGCCGCCGACTTCCTCGCCGTTGCCACACCGGGGGCCGGGAAGACGACCTTTGCGCTGACCGCCGCGCGGCAGGCCCTCGCCGCCGATCCCGGCCGCAGGCTGGTCGTCGTCGTGCCGACGGCCCACCTGAAGGCGCAGTGGGCAGCGGCGGCCGCCGCGTTCGACCTGCACCTCGACCCCCGATGGTCGGCGGCCGACGGCACGCTCCCTCGGGACATGCACGGTGTCGTGACCACGTATCAGCAGGTGGCGACGAGCGCCCCCGTGCTGCGGGGCCTCGCCCGCAACGCCTTCGTCATCTTCGACGAGCTGCACCACGCCGCCGACGATCGGGCCTGGGGCGACGCAGTCCGGCAGGCGTTCGAGCCGGCGGCACGGCGCCTGGCCCTCTCCGGCACGCCCTTCCGCTCGGACGTGCAGGCGATCCCCTTCGTCCGCTACGCCGATGACGAGGCCGTCGCCGACTACGAGTACGGCTATGCGGATGCGCTCCGGGACGGCGGCGTCGTCCGGCCGGTCTACTTCCCCCGCATCGACGGCATGATGGAGTGGAGCGCCCCGGACGGCAGCGTGCACGCCCACTCCTTCGAGGACGCCCTCGACGCGACGCGGGCGAGCCAGCGCCTCCGAACCGCCTACTCCCTGGAGGGCGAGTGGCTCCCCCACGTCCTTCGCCAGGCCCACGAGCAGCTCCTCGCCGTCCGCAAGCAGCAGCCGGGGGCTGGGGGCCTCGTGATCGCCACCGACCAGGACCACGCGCGGGGCATCGCGCAGATCCTGCAGCTCCGGCTCGGGGTCAGGGCGGTCGTGGCGACGTCCGACGACCCCGAGGCCTCGGCCCGTATCTCCCGCTTCGCCACCGGCAGCGATCCGTGGATCGTGGCGGTGCGGATGGTGTCGGAGGGCGTGGACATCCCCCGCCTCCGCGTGGGCGTGTTCGCCACCACCACGACCACCGAGCTGTTCTTCCGGCAGGCAGTAGGGCGCCTCGTGCGCTGGACGCCCGGGACCACCGGCCAGAGGTCCTTCCTCTTCATCCCCGACGAACCGAGGCTGCGGGCCCGGGCGTTCGCCATCGCCGAGCAGCGTCGCCACTGCCTGCGCCGGCAGGAGCCGAGCGAGGTCCCCGGGGAAGGAGCCGCCGAGCTGGACGAGTTGGAGTCCGAGCAGGTCTCGCTGTTCGCCCCGATCTCGGCGGTCCCCCTCGATGACGGCGGCGTCCCGGACTGGGAGCTCGACGAGCGGGGCATCCCCGAGCCGGCCCACGACGCCGCCCTCACGATCCCGTTGCCGCCGCTGCCATCGGGAGGGCGACCAGGAGTTGGGCGGCTGCCGGAGGGCCGGACGCTGCGGGAGCACAAGGCGTGGCTGCGGGAGGCAAACACCAACAAGGTCCGGGCCATCGCCCGCCAGACGGGACTCACCCATGCCGCGGTCAACAACGAGCTGAACCGCATCACGGGG
>JAOPZY010000175.1 GCA_025963875.1 Actinomycetota bacterium | reverse complement strand
GGTCGAGCAGGCTGACCGGGTCGTTCCAGGCGTAGTGGTAGGGGTTGGCGGCGCACGGCGCCCCCGGCGGGTTCGGGAGCGGGTCCGGCGCCAGGAACGAGCGGGTGGCGGGGTCGTAGGGCCGGGCACCCAGCCACACCAGGTGGTCGATGCACAGCTCGCCCCGGTAGCCGAGTCGCACCCCGCTCCCCGACGAGGTCCCCCAGGGATCGAGGACCTCCCCGGCGCTGCCCGCCCAGTCCAGGGCCACGGCCTCCCGGGAGCCGTCGGGGCCCACGGCGAAGAGCTGATTGCCCTCCCACTCGTAGGAGACCTCCCCGATCCACGACACCCTCGGCCAGGCGCCGCTCAGGTCCCAGGACACCTCCACGCCGCCCACCGACACCGGGAACCCGAGGTTGTCGAAGGAGATCCCGGTGCGCTCGGATCCACGGCCGATGCCCGCCAGCCTGCCTGCGGCGTCCCAGGTGTAGGCGACCGACCCCGAAGGCCCCTCCTCGGAGGTCCGCTCCCCGGCGGCGTTGTAGCCGTAGGTGGTGGTCGAGCCACCGGCGTCGACCCGCCGCAGCAGCCGCCCCAGGGCGTCGTGCTCGTACGAGACCTCGGACGCACCGGTACCCTCCGACACCAGGCGGCCCCCAAGGTCATAGCGGTACGACACCGCCCGCCTGCCGGGGGCCACCCACTCGACGAGCTGGCCGTCGGCGTCGTGGCGGTAGAGGTCGCCCGCCGGGCTGGCCGAGACGCGCCCCACCTCGTCGAGGGGAAGCTCGCCGGGGTCGCTGCGCCGGGGGAGCCTGGCCGTCCCGGGACGAGATGGAAGGCCCACCGGACGTCCCGCCGGGTCGAGCTCGACGGTCACCGAGGGCTGCGAGGACCCCAGCTCCGAGAAGCCCACCGTTGCCCCCGACGGATCGACCCAGCGCCGCCGCCCGCCCCCGTCGGGCCACGCCACGCCCACCAGCTCACCCGTGGGGTCCCGCAGGAGCCGGGAGGTGGCCCCCAGGGCGTCGGTGACCGAGCCGAGGCGCCCCGCCGGGTCGTAGCCGTAGCGGGTGGTCCCCCCGAGCGGGTCCGTCGCCGAGGCGATGCGCCCGGCGGTGTCGTAGGAGAACCTCGTCGTCGCCCCGAGGGGATCCGCGGCGGTGCCCAGCAGGCCCCGTTCGTCGTAGGAGAACGCCGCAGCGACGGGCCCGGTCCCCGCCCGGCGGGGGCGTCCCGCATCGTCCAGGTCGACGTGGCGCACCCGCCCACGGCGGTCGACCACCCTGGTCACCCTGCCAGCCTCGTCGCGCTCGACGACAAGCACCCGCCCCCGCTCGTCCACGGCGCGCGCCACCCGCCCGTCGACGTCGAGCACGAAGGAGAGCGACCCCTCGTCGTCGGCGACGCCCACCAGCCGGCCTGCGGCGTCGTAGCGGAACCGGGTCTCGGCCCCCGAGGCGTCCCGCCGGGAGGAGAGCCTGCCCGCAGCCGACCAGGAGAGCTCCCCCAGGGGACCGTCGGGGTCCGCCACCTCCACCAGCCTCCCCGAGGCGTCGTAGCGGTAGGAGAGCGCCCGGCCCGCCGGGTCGACGACCTCGGCGACACGCCCGTCGGCCCCCCAGACCCGCCGCCAGGTCCTCCCGGCGCCGTCTTCCTCCTCGGTGGTGCGCCCGAGCAGGTCGACCACCCTCCTCGTCGCCGCCCCCGTCGGCTCCACGATCCCGACCAGCTCGCCCTCGGGGTCGTGCTCGTAGGACCAGGTGGAGCCCCCGGGGTCGGTGACCGAGACGAGCTGGGAGAGCCCGTCGAAGCCCTGGCGGTAGAGCCTCCCGTCGGCCCCGGCGATCTCGACGACGTTGCCGTAGGCGTCGTAGGAGAAGCCCGTGGCCGCCCCGGTGGGGTCTGAGATCGAGGCCAGCGCCCCGTGGTCCCCGAAGCTCGCCCGCCACGGCCCCTCGGCGGGGTCCACCCCCGCCAGCGCACGGCCCGCCTGAGACCACTCGTAGCTCCACCTCGCCTTGGGGGTGACGGCCCTCAGGACCCGCCCCGCCGCATCCGCCTCGTAGGACACCGTCATCGACGAGGGGAAGCGCCAGGCGGCGAGGTTGCCGTAGGCGTCGTAGGAGAGAAGCGTCACGTTGCCGAGGGCATCGGTGACCGTGGCGATCTGGCCGTCGGCGTCGTAGGACATCTGCACTCGCACCCCGTCGGCGTCGGTGACCGAGAGCGCCAGGTCGTCGTCGGAGACCTCGACGTGCGTGGAGGCCCCGTCGGGGTCGACGATCAGCGAGGGGGTGGCGTGCCCAGGCGCCGAGTAGGACCAGCGGGTGGTCCCCGACGGCAGGTGGTGGCCCACGATGCGCCCGGACCCGTCCCACTCGAAGGACTCCTCGAAGCCCTCCGGGCCCACCCGCCGAACCGGCCTGCTCCCCGCCTCGTCCCAGGCGACCTCCCAGGTCCCGCCCCGGCGCTCGGTGAAGCCGACCACCCGTCCCGAGGCGTCGTAGCGCATCCGCATCGCCCGCCCGTAGGCGTCGACCATCGACGTGAGGTTGCCCCGCCGGTCGTGCACGAATGCGTTGCGGGCCGATCCCGCCTCGTCGGTGACCACCGTGAGGCCGTGGTCGGAGTAGGCGTAGAGCGAGACCCGCCCGAAGGAGGAGCGCTGGCGGGCGACCCGCCCCGCCCCGTCGTAGACGTTGGAGACCAACTCGACCCCGTCGGCGTCGACCACGGCTGCGACGAGCCCCGACTCGATGCGGTAGGAGACCCCGCCCGAGGGGCGGGACACCGAAACGAGGTGCCCCCCGTCGTCGTAGGCGTAGGCCACCGACCGCCCGTCGCTCGAGGTCGCCGAGGCCACACGGCCCCCCTCCCACGACACCGAGACCCGCCGCCCGCTGGAGGCCTCCACCAGGGCCACCACCCGCCCCTCCGAGCGCTCGACCGCAACCTGCGAGCGGCCCCGGGAGTACCCCGTGAGCGTGCCGGTGGCGTCGAAGCGCCACGCCGCAGCCGCAGAGGCGGGACCGTCGGCGAGCACCCAGGTCCCGTCGTCGAGGTGCGCGAGGGAGAGGCTCGGGCGGGTCTCGGGGCGAAGCACCCCGTCGTCGCCGGCGAGAAAGCCGATCTCGGCCCCGTCGGCCAGCGCCACGGTAATCCCCTCGCCCGCCCCCGCCACCAGCGCCATGTCGAGCACAGAGGTCCAGCCCGCCCCGAAGGCCCCCACCCGCCCGGATGCGAGCGAGTTGTAGTGGCGGGCGAGGTCGAGCAGGGCGGCCCTGCCCGGGAACGACAGGTCGACCTCGGCGTGGAAGAAGTTGCCCGTGAGGGCGCACACCGGGTCGTCCACGAACCCCGAGGTGGGCGGGAGGCCCATGAGCGAGGACGGGCCGACGGTGATGTAGGAGGGGGCGGCCCCCACCCCGTCGGCCTTCAGGTGGGCGGCCAGCGTGGCGTCGGAGACGCTGACGACCCCGAGGCCGCTTCGGTCGGCCGCCGCCAGGGCCTCGGTGATCGAGTGGACGAACGCCTCGTTGGCCCCCATGTCCGAGAGCAGCTGGATGAGGGCCTGCAGGCCGCCGAGCGACCCCCCGGCGGCCGATCCCGTGGCGACGAAGGCGTTGAACGCCGCCACCGCCGCCTGGGCGGCCTCGTTCAGCCGGCCCCGCAGCGGCCCGGACCCCTCGAGGAAGTGGTTGAGGTTGCGGGGGTCCCCCGAGGTGGTGCTCATCTGGAGCGCAGCCGTTCCGAAGTTGGGTGGGAATCGCGCGTATACGCGCGAAACGCTCCCGACCTCTGCCGGCCAGAGCCGAACCGCATCAGTAGTGCACCAGCTGGGCCGTCGGGGTGAAGGCCGGTGGCTGCGGAAGCGGGACGGCCGCCGGCTCCGGGGGGTAGTGGAAGCCGGTGAACCAGTCCCCGATGGTGTCGAGGACGCTGCGGTTGTTCTTCATGTCGTCGACGTGGCGGGCGTACAGGCGCCGGTTCTCCTCCTCCATGGCGTGCTTCCACATCGTGGCGAGGTCCATGGCGTCGCTGCGCAGGCCCTGCCCGACTGCCTTGAAGTTGGTCTGCTCGACACTCATCCGGGAGTTGAACTGGTCGGCGAAGGCCCCGGCGAAGTCCTTCTTGGCGACATCGGCGAGTCCCTGGCGGGTGGTGGCAGCGTGAGCGACCTGGTCGGCGAGGCTGTTGAGCTGGCGGGCCAGATTCAGCGCACCCTGGTAGTCGAATTTGAGGTCGGTCTTGTTCGCCTGCATGTCTACCCCCTGACTCGTCGGCCGATCCGAGCCTCGCCGGCCGGTGCCCCTGCGACGGCGGGATGGAGCGCCGCGGCACCGACGCCGACCTGGATGATCACGGGTGTCCGGTCCGCCAGCAGCACACCGCGACCCGGCGGCATGGCCAGACCGGGTCGCAGGGGGAAGCGGCTGCCGATCACGGTCTGCGTCTCGCCATCGTCCACCGGCTGCAGCAGCAGGCGGCGCCGCACCTTCTTGAGCTGCTGCATCAGCATGCTCTGGAAGTACCCGGCCACGACGCTCGAGGTCTCCAGGCTCGCGACGAACCTGACGGCATCGGATCTGGCCAGTGGGTCGAACGCGGCGGCGACCGCAGTGTCCTCCAGCAACCGGTCGGCATCGTCGATCACCAGCACCCTCGGGACCTCGGGGTAGGTCTGGATGACCCCGAGCAGCTCGCCCGCTTGGGAAGCCAGCTCGCTGGGGTCGCCGAAGGCGGTCCGCCCCGGCAGCTCCAGGTGGCGGAGAGGGGAGGAGCCAAGCCCGGCGACGTAGACGTCCGCTCCCCGCTGGACGAGCGAGGCCAGCACGGCAGCCAGTGCGGTGCTCCGCCCGGACCTGCTCTGTCCGACGACGAGGAGATGGCCCTCGGAGAAGTCCACCGCGACCGGGTCGTGGGTCACGTCGGCCACCCCCAACACGGCCGTCATCGGCCGGTTCGCCGGCGGTCGGGCCAGCGGCTCCTGCTCCAGCAGTGGCCGTGCCGCGAGCTCGGGGGGCACGCTGCCGCGGGCCGACAACCCGATTGCCCGCAGCCCCGCCGCCTGCGCGGCGCCGTCGTCGCCGTCCCTGCCGGTGTGGGCGACCTGGACGAGCAACTCGGCGTCGAGCAGGCCCCGGCCCGGGCCGAGTTCCAGGCCCCTGGCGCGGGCCGGCGGCACGCCGAGTTCCGTGAGCCCCCGCTCGTCCACCTGCCGCAGGATCAGGCGGCGGGCCACCGACGAGTACAGGACGGGCGGGACCGCCCCTGCCCGGTCCGCGGTGATCACGGTGTGGATGCCGACCTGGCGGCCTTCGGTGACGACGCGGTGGAAGCGGTCGAGGTACCCCTGCATCGCGGCGGAGGTGCCCTCGCCCTGGAAGGTGTCCCGCATGGCGGTGTAGCCGTCCACGAGCAGCAGCACCCGCGGGAGCGGGGTGCCGCCGTCGGCGATGTGGGCCGACAGCGTCTCGGCCCCGCCGAGGAGCGCCCGCCGCCGCCGGGTCTCGGTCTCCAGGATGCTGATCACGCGCGTCACCGACTCGAGGTCGTCGCCCGGCGCCACCACCGCCGTCTGGTCGAGCGCTTCGAGCGTCCGGAGGGAGCGTGAGGCGAAGTCGATGGCGAAGATGGTGACTCCCGCCGGCCCGGCGGTCTGGACAGCAGAGGCCGCCAGCGTCCGCAGCACCGTCGTCTTGCCGGACCCTCCGGAGCCGAAGACGAGCAGCCCGCCGCCGTCCTCGAGGTCCACCACCGCCGTCCCCTGTTCGGAGCGCACGGGGTTGTCGTACATTCCGAAGGTGACGGCCATGCCGCTGCCGCCCGGCTCGACGCCGGTGAGGACATCGGCGAGTCCCACGGAAACCGGCAGCTCGTTGAGCCAGGGTGGTTTGGGCCTCGGCAACGAGAGATGGTCGAACGCCGCAGCCACCCCGTCGAGCAGCGCTTCGAGCTGGGTCGGTCCCGCTGGGCCGGCGCGGCCCGCCCCCGAGGGGCTCCGGCTACGTTTCTGGCCACCGGCGCCGCCCGCTCCTCCGACCACGAAGTCGTCGATGTGCAGGTGCAGCGTCTGTTCCGCTTCGAGTGGCGTGCCGCCGTAGGCGGACTGGAAGGCGACGAGCTCGCCGGGCCCGAGCCGGGCGAAGGCCCGGCCCCGCAGCGGGACGGGGATCGTGGCGGCGTCGGGACGGCCGATGATCGAGTTGGACTCCGCAGCGTCGAGCATCCTGAGCGAGATGCGGGCGTTGGTGTTGGCGAGGATGTTGTCGTTGACCGACCCGGACGGCCGCTGCGTGGCGAGGATGAGGTGGATGCCGAGGCTGCGCCCCCGCTGGGCGATGTCGACGATGCCCGGCACGAAGTCCGGCACCTCCTTCACCAGCGTGGCGAACTCGTCCACCACGATCACGAGGCTCGGAGGCGTCTCCTCCGGGTGCTCGGCGAGCATCTCCTCCAGGTCCTTCGCCCTGCCCTCGAGGAGCTGCATCCGGCGGTTCAGCTCCGCTCGCAACGACACCAGCGCCCGGGTGGCGAGGTCGCCGTTCAGGTTGGTCACGTAGCCGACGGTGTGCGGGGCGTCCTTGAAGGCAGCGCTGGCGGCGCCCCCCTTGTAGTCGACGAACAGGAGGTTGAGCCGGGTGGGGGAGAAGTTGGCGACGAGCCCGGCGACCAGCGCCACCAGGAGCTCGCTCTTGCCCGACCCGCTGGTCCCGCCGATGAGTGCGTGCGGACCGTCGTTGACGAGGTCGAGCTGCATGATGCCGTCGGCCGTGATGCCGAGGGGTGCCTGCAGCGAGTAGCCGCGGTCCACCAACCAGCGCTCCACGAGGCGCTGGGCCAGCGACTCCGGCGCGGCAGCTGCGTCGTCGAGGCCCAGGGCGGCGAACAGGGGGACCGTTCGCGGGATGGCGCTGGTGGCATGCGCCGCGCTGGCATCCCGCAGCGGCGCCAGCGCCCGCATCGCCCGGTCCGTCACCGACGGCTGCACCGGCTCGACTTCGAGGCGCATGGATGGCATCGCCGGGTCCCGGAACCACAGCTCGGATGGCCCGATGTCGCTCGCGATGCAGTTGATCACCGCCTGCGCCTGGCGGGGGACCCTGACCGAGCGGCCGAGCCACAGGACCGAGATCCCCGCGGACGGGCACCGGTCGAGGATCTGGGCCACCAGGGCGGGGTCGGGCTCGAGCGATGCGTCGAGGACGACGAGCAGCCACGGCCACCGCCGGTCGATGTCGCGCTGGGCGCCGGCGGTGCGGCGACCGGCCACGGCCACGAGCTCGGTGCAGAGCGCCTGGACGCCCTCCGGGTCGCTGACGACGTGCGGCCCGGCGACGGGGGAGTTGAGGGTCCTCGTGTGGGGCACCCACTTCAGTTGGTCGGTGAGCTGGCGTGACGGCGACAGGCCGCCCAGCATCACCAGGTCCTCCGGGCTGTGCAGGGTGGCCGCCTGGATGATGAGCGACGCCGCCACCCGCTCCACGAGCGGGTCTTCGCCGTGGAGGGCGAGCGTGCCCAGCTTGGCCAGGTCGGCGACCACGGGCACGGCACGCAGCTCCTCGTGCCCGGCCAGGGTCCTGGCCGCCTCGTCCCGGAGGTCCTTCTCGCCCTGGGCGCCGATGGGGGCGCTGACCTTGGAGGCCACGTTGCCGATGCCGGCCCGCAGCGCCATGAAGTCCTCCGCCTCGCGGCCGCGGGGCCAGAGGTCGATGGTCCGGAACTCCGCACGCCGGGCGAGGTCCGCCACGTCCGGGGCCGCACGCATCCGCTCGACCCGCTCGGCCTGGAGGGCAGCGTCCACCTCCCGGCGCCGCTCGGCCACCAATTCGCGGAAGTGCTTGGCGTCGCTCTGGTATTTCCCCTTGCCCGATCGGCGGTCCTCGAACCAGTTCGCGACCACGGTGACCGGGGTGAGCGCCGTGAGGGCGAGAAACTGTGGCTGGCGAGAGAAGGCGTACATCAGGAGCCCGCCACCGAGCGGCGCGACCGCGGTGAGCAGGGCAAAGCGGCGCCGGTCCGGCATCTTCGGGATGTCGCCGAGCGGCTCGAAGGTCCGCGTGGTGATCAGGGAGGGGCGGTAGGGCGTCCGGTGGAACGGCACCTGGCCCAGGCGGTCCCGCGGCTCCTCGACGGAGCGCGTGAACCGGCGCATCACAAACGCCGTGGCCCCCGCCTGGATGACCGAGTCGTCGCCGAGTTCGAACTGCGCCGTCTGGGGGACCGCGTCGAGCAGCAGCGGGTTCGCGACGTCGGGCTCCGGCGTGATGACCGGAGGCGCCCCCCGCCGGACCTCGATGGTGAGCTGGCGCCGGGACACGGTCGGGTCGGCGATGGTGATGTCGCCCTCGTCGGCCCGGCCCACGAGATACCGCCTCGGCGACAGGACGACGCTGCGGCCTGCCTCCGGCCCGGCGACGATGTCGAGGCAGATCCCGTCGCTGCCGCTGGGGGGCGACGAGGCCGGGGGCTCGGGCGGCATGCCCCCCACCAGCAGGTCGCCGGACAGCAGCCCGGCGGCTCCGAGGGAGGCCGCCGGATTCAATCGCTCGCCTGTGGCGCCGCGGTAGAGCCCGGGCGGAGGGCCGCCGGGTGCGAGTCGGGAGTAGCGGGCGGCGAGGTCGCGGGCCAGCGCATCGACGCGCACCTGAGGGTCTGCATCGATGCGCAGGTCGTGCTCCGCCCCCTCAGCGCGGAGGCGTACGAGAAGCTCCACGCCTACCTCGGTCCCGCCATGAGCGAACGCCGCGTCTCAGCGGTCCCCGGCGAGCACGAGGTTGATCTGCCTGTCGATGTACGACGTGATCGAGGTCCGTGCGTCGCTGGCGAGGTTCTTGGCAGCGTTGCTGAATCCGGAAACTGCGGTGACGGCGGTCTCCTTGGCCTGGCCCTGCCAGTCGGTGTTCTGCAGGTTGCGGAGGTGTGCGTCGATCTGGGCGGTGATGGCGTCGATGTGGCGGCCGACGACGGGCTTGAGGCCCTCGAGTCCGGACGTGTCGATCTCCACCGAACCGTCGCCGGCGGGAACCGTGGGCAGCGGGATCGGCGCGCCGTTGACGGACATCGAGATGGGGGCGCCGCCGAGCGACGTGGCGATCGCGGTCGTCGAGGATCGCACGGCGTCGGCGATCTGGCCGAGATCCTGGGCGAGGCGACGGCCGAAGTCGGACGCCATCTGGCCGCAGTGGGTCTTGAAGTCGACGGAGTTGGGCCCGAAGTACCGGACGGTGGTCGCGTCGTTCACCAGGCCCTGGAGCTCGACACGGATGGTGTCGAACTGCTGCTGGGCGGCGCCGGCGTACTGGCGGACACTGTCGGGGTTCACGCGGATGACTGTCACGGGGACCTCCTTGTTGGGGCGGTGGTTCGGCCTGCCAGACCTCCAGATTAGACGGTCAAGACAAGCAGCTTAGCCGCACTTCTTGAAGGACTCAAGACTGGAGATCTCCCCCAGCCGCCGCCCGCCGGCTTCCCCGGGACCTACGTCGCAGTGCTGGAAGGGGTCGTGCCGGGGCTGGCGGCGATGCAGCCGCGCACGCTCGTGTCCGCGGAGGCGGTCGTGGTCCCCGAGCCCTGCGGGATGACCGCCCCGAGGCGGAAGCAGTACCCCTTCGTGGGATCGAGTTGCGTCACCTCCTCCATGGTCCTGCCTTGCGGGACGGAGACGGTCTGCTGCGGGCCGTCGACGCTGCGGTACACGATGAAGTAGCTCGCCGCCCCTCCGGAGTTGTCGTTCCAGAACAGGTCCACGGTGCTTCCGTGGTCCTCCGCCCGGAACCCGGTCGGGCCGCCGGCGGAGGCCACCGGGGATGGCGGGGGGCCGGGCGTGGGCTTGGGGCCGGGCTTCCCGCCGCCAACGACCACGACGGTGATGACAGCCGCAATGATGGCGACGGCGCCGATCGCCAGCATCCCGGTACGCCATCGCCGCCAGCCGGGTGGTTGCGGGGGCCGCGGCGGCTCGGGAGGCGGCGGCCGCGGAAGGCCGCCACGCCGGATTATCGTCTCCCCGCTGCCGGGCGGGACAGGGGGCGGGACCGGCGGCTGGTCCTCCCCGGCGCTCAGTCCGAGTCCTCGAGGAACCCGTCGATCGAGTGGCGGATGTTGTGCTCGAAGGCCAGGAGGTTGTGGGTGACCAGCTCGTCCCCCTCCCAGACCGCGCCACACGAGAGCGCGAAATCCGTGCTGTCGAGGCCCTCCGGCTCGACCCCCGTCCATTGGAACCGGACCATGCCGTCCGGGGTCTTGCGCCCGAGCACGACCCGCTCGCCGGGGGGATCCTCACGCTTTGCCATGGCCGAGACCTTTCAGGGAGCGATCGCCACGGCGACCACCGGCTTGTTCAGCGGGGCCCCCGCGGCGGAGCCGAAGTTGGTGGCCGAGGCGGGGAAGCTGAAGACCCCGCCATCGGATGCTGCCAGGTAGTAGCCGCTGCCGTCGGGGATCGCCCCGATGGCGACCACCGGCTGGTTGAGCCTGATCGAACCTGCGGAGCCGAAGAAGGCGGCATCCCCGAAGTTGAAGATGCCCCCATCCGACGCCGCCATCCAGTATCCGGCCCCGCTCGAGGTCGCCGCCATCCCGACGATGGGTTTGTTCAGGCGGGTCGACCCGGTCGACCCCTGAAACGCGGCGTTGCCGAAGGCGAAGACCCCGCCGTCGGTGGCGACCAGCCAGTAGCCACCGCCGTCGGGGGACGACGCCATCCCGACGATCGGCTGGTTGAGATGCATCGACCCAGTCGACCCCTGGAAGGCGGCGTTGCCGAAGGCGAAGATGCCGCCGTCCGACGCCACCAGCCAGTAGCCGCCCCCGTCGGGCGTCGCCGCCATCCCGACGATGGGTTTGTTCAGGCGGGTCGACCCGGTCGAGCCCCGGAAGACCGCATCGCCGAAGGCGAAGATGCCCCCGTCCGACGCCACGAGCCAGTACCCCAAGCCCGTCGGGGTGCGCGCCATCCCGACGATCGGCTGGTTGAGCCGGATCGACCCCGTCGATCCTTCGAACGACGTGGAAGGCCCGTAATTGAAGATGCCCCCGTCCGACGCCGCCAGCCAGTACCCCTGCCCCGGTTGCTGCTGCCAGAAGATGTTCGCGGTATCGGCGGGGTCCCCCGGGTCGGGAGTGCCGCTGTTCTGGAGATCGACAAAAGCTATGACCGTATCGATACCGACGTTCTGCCCCCGGTCGAGGAAGGCCGCCCTCCCATCGGCCAGCGTGGTGAACGACGACGTTGTCTTGGCGGCGTTGGCTCCCAGGAGGATGAATCGCACCAGGGCGCCGGGGAAGGGTTGCCCGAACTGGTCGGTCACGGTGGCGACGACAATGTGGTTCGTCCCCACCGCCGCACGCGTCTGTTTCGGAGCCAGCGTGACGGTCTTGGCCACCGGGGTCTCCCAGGTGACGGTCACGGAGTTGGAGGTCGGGGCCGGGGGGGCCGAGGCGGTGACGACCGATGTGCCCGTGACCGCCGACCCGAAGGAGAACACGGCCTTGCCCTCGGAGGTTGGCGCGCTCCCGGTGGAGCTGCCGGCGCCCGTGACGGTGAAGTTGACCGCGGTGTTGTCCCCGACGGGGATCCCGCCGGAGTCGGTGACCGCCGCAGCGACCGTGGCATTTCCATTGAGAGGGGCCCGCCCGCCCGCAGACTGGGTGGCTCCGAACAGGCTCAGGGTCACCTGGCTCGGGGGTCCCGCCCAGTTGGCCAGGGCATGGCCGGTGATCGAGCCCGACCCGACGGCCACGCTGGCGATGATGGAGGACTGGCCCGGGGCCGAGGAGCTGAAGGAGAAGGGGGCGACGCCCGAGTTGTCGGTGGGGTGGCTGCCGGAGATGGCCCCGGGCCCGGTCACCGTGAAGGCCACGGTCGCTCCCTGCACGGGCTTGCCCTGGCGGTCGAACACCGTGGCAGCGACGTTGGCGGTCTGGCCGGTCGAGTTGTAGGAGACGGCGGGGCTCATGACGATGGAGGAGGGGATCCCCTGCCACGTCACCGTCGCCGACGTGGTGCCGGCTCCCGCGCTGGCCTGGATCGTGTCCGTGCCGGACTGGGTGCCGGAGTAGCTCGTGGTGCAGCTAGTTCCGGCAAGAACCAAAAGGGCCGGGATGACGCAGTTTGGGATCGAGGTCCCGGCATTCCCGCCGGAGACGATCGTGAAGGACACGACCACGTCGCTGTCGCCGAGGAAGGCGGGCGCCCGGCTGATCGTCGCCGTGAGCTGCGTGGACTGTCCCACCGTGAGGTTCGCCGGCGCTGCGACGAGGCTGGTCATGGGGCTGGTGGAGGCCTCCGCGGCCGTCGTCCCGAGGAAGGCGACCGAGACGGTAGTGGTTGCCGTAACCAGCATGAGTGTGGGGATGGAGACGAGGCGCCTGCTCTGGCTGCGGTCTGCCCACCGGTGAAGCAAGTCCTCGACTCCTTTGACCCCGTCTCCCTTTACCCGGCGCCTTGAGGGGCGCCTCGGGCCGATCGTCACCCTAATCGCGCGCTGAGGGGTCCGCAACGACCGCCCCGGGCACCTCCCCGAACCGCCCCGCCAGCGTCTCCAGCAAAGCGGCTATCATTTTCACGCGGCCCTCTGTGTTTCTTGTGGCCCCCTTAGCTCAGTCGGTAGAGCACGGCCATGGTAAGGCCGGTGTCCGCGGTTCGATTCCGCGAGGGGGCTCCGAACCAGCCACGAAACGGACAGCGGAACGCGGCTGGTCACACCCCGAGGCGCCCCTCAAGGCGCCGGATAGGAAAAGGGGTTTAGGGTTTGGGGCCAGGCGGGGGCGAACCCCCCGTCTGGTAGCATCTGGCGGCGTAGCTCAGTGGTAGAGCAAGCGGCTCATAATCGCTGTGTCGGCGGTTCGAATCCGCCCGCCGCTACCCGAGCGTGTGGCTCCACAGAACGTCGGAGCTAAAAAGGTAGAGGTTGGATTCCACAACATGAGAAGTGCCTGGAGGTAGGCGATGGCGAAGAAGAAGTTCGAGCGCAACAAGCCCCACGTCAATATCGGGACCATCGGTCACATCGACCATGGCAAGACCACCCTTACTGCAGCCATCACCAAGGTGCTGTCCACGAAGGGCATGGCCGACTTCACCCCGTTTGACCAGATCGACAAGGCCCCCGAGGAGAAGGCGAGAGGCATCACCATCGCCATCGCCCACGTCGAGTACCAGACGGAGAACCGTCACTACGCGCACGTGGACTGCCCGGGACACGCCGACTACATCAAGAACATGATCACCGGCGCCGCCCAGATGGACGGGGCGATCCTCGTCGTCTCGGCAGCCGACGGACCAATGCCCCAGACGCGTGAGCACGTGCTGCTCGCCCGCCAGGTGGGCGTGCCCTACATCGTCGTCGCCATGAACAAGGTCGACATGGTGGACGACCCCGAGATCCTCGACCTCGTCGAACTCGAGGTCCGGGAGCTGCTCTCCTCCTACGAGTTCCCCGGCGACGACATCCCGGTGATCCGGGTCTCGGCCCTCAAGGCCCTCCAGGGCGACGCCGAGGCCGAGAAGGGCATCCTCGAGCTGCTCGAGGCCTGTGACTCCTACATCCCCGAGCCTCCGCGCGACATCGACAAGCCGTTCCTCATGCCCATCGAGGATGTCTTCTCGATCAGCGGCCGGGGCACCGTGGTTACGGGCCGGGTCGAGCGAGGCAGGCTGCGGGTCTCGGAAGAGGTGGAGATCGTGGGCATCAAGCCGGCGGCCCGCAAGACCGTGGCCACCCAGATCGAGATGTTCAAGAAGCTGCTCGACGAGGCGCAGGCCGGCGACAACGCCGCGGTCCTGCTGCGAGGGGTCGCCAAGAACGACGTCGAGCGTGGGCAGGTCCTGTCGAAGCCAGGCTCCATCACCCCGCACACGGTGTTCGACGGCCAGGTCTACGTGCTCTCCAAGGAGGAGGGAGGCCGGCACACGCCGTTCTTCAACAACTACCGCCCGCAGTTCTACTTCCGGACCACGGACGTGACGGGGTCGGTCCAGCTCCCCGAGGGCACCGAGATGGTCATGCCCGGCGACAACACGCAGATTCATGTCGAGCTGATCCAGCCCATCGCCATGGAGGAGGGCCTCCGCTTCGCCATCCGTGAGGGTGGCAGGACCGTCGGCGCTGGCCGGGTCATCAAGATCTACAAGTAGGAGCCCGAGGGGGCCCTCAAGCCCCCGGATAGGAATAGACAGATCCAATGGCCTCCACCACCGACAAGCGGCCCCACGTCATCCTCGCCTGCACCGAGTGCAAGCGGCGCAACTACATCACGACCAAGAACCGCCAGAAGCAGCAGGGCCGCTTGGAGATGAAGAAGTACTGCCGCTGGTGCCGCTGCCACCGGGTCCACCGGGAAACGCGCTAGCCGCAGCGTGGGCCGTCTCGATGACCGCGTAGCCATCGTCACCGGCGCGGGCCGGGGGATCGGTGCTGCCACGGCCAAACTCTTCGCCGCCGAGGGGGCCTCGGTGGTCGTGAACGACGTCGACCCCGAGCCCGCTGAGGCGGTGGTCGCCGAGATCACCGCGGACGGTGGCACCGCCGCGCTGAGCCTCGACAACGCGGTCGCCATGGAGGGCGCCGCGGCGCTGGTTGCGGGGGCGGTGGAGGGCTTCGGCAAGCTCGACATCCTGGTCAACAACGCCGGCATCACCCGGGACAAGATGTTCCACACGATGACCGAGGACATCTGGAACTTCGTCCTCGACGTCAACCTCCGCACGGCGTTCCACGCCACCCGGGCCGCCGTCGACCACATGCGCGGCGCCGCCAAGACCGAGATCTCGAGCGGCGGCGCCCCCGCCTACCACCGCAAGATCACGTTCACCTCCTCGACCGCGGGCCTGCAGGGCAACCCGGGCCAGTCGAACTACGCCACAGCCAAGATGGGGCTGATCGGACTCACCCGGACCCTCTCCGCCGAGTTCGGTCAGTTCCACATCAACGTCAACGCCGTGGCGCCCGGCTTCATCGAGACCCGTCTCACCGCCTCCAAGGAGCAGTCGTCGGATCCCGACCTGGGCATCCCCGAGGGGATCCGCAACCTGGCGATGATGATGATCCCGCTCGGCTACGCAGGCCAGCCCGAGGACGTCGCCAAGGCCCACCTGTACCTGGCCTCCTCCGACTCGGACTACGTCTCGGGCCAGACCCTGGTCGTCGCAGGGGGCCTCTTCCGCTACTGAGCCGACCACAGCGCTGAACATTGGGTCAAAAAGCCCGGAAATGGGTCTTTTTGGGCCAATGTTGGTGTCCGTTTCTGGCCGGGGGGTCGTGCCTGTAACCTTTTGCCACCATGCTCGTCAAACGGGATAGGCAGGAAATGTGTGGACGTACCAACCGAGGTCATCGAGAGATGCCAGCAGGGCGACCCCCTAGCGTTCGAGGAGCTGATTCGCCTCTCGCAGCGCGACGTGTACTCCCTGGCGCTCCGCCTGACGGGGAATCCGGACGACGCAGCCGAGGTCGCCCAGGAGACCTACCTACGGTTGCTGCGTTCCATCAAGACCTTCCGCGGCGAGGCCAAGTTCTCGACGTGGCTGTACAGGGTGACCTCGAGCGTGGCGATGACGAGCCTGCGGAAGCGGGCCCGGCGGCGTCACGAGGTTCCGCTGGAGAACGAGCAGTGGCAGGATTGGCACGCTCCCGCATCGGGTGATCCGGGCGCCGAGCTGGACCGCCGGCAGCTTGCCGAGCGGCTCGACTCGGCGTTGCTGACCCTTCCCGCGGGGTACCGGGCCGTGGTGGTCATGCGGGACGTGTACGGTTTCTCCCTCGCAGAGGTGGGCAACCAGCTCGGCATCTCCGAGGGGGCCGCCAAGGTGCGTCTCCATCGTGCCCGCCAGAAACTGAAGGAGATGCTGGTGGAAGAAGCTCCGGCGCAAGCCAGGGCCACCGGCCCGGGCAAGGGCCCAAGTAAGGGAGAGGAGGAGTAGCGGTGGAGTGTCGTGAGGCAGCCCAGCACATCCCGTCCTACATCGACCAGTCCGGTGGGCCCGCCGCCAGTGCCCTCGACGCCCACCTGCGCACCTGCGACCGCTGCCGGGGCGAGCTGGATGCCTACCGGGATCTGCAGGGTGCCCTTGCGGCCCTCGCGACCCAGACCATCGAGCCCCCAGCCTGGCTGCTGCCGGCGACGATCGACGCCGTCCGCTCACGGGTGAGGCTCCGCCGGCACGTGGCCGCCGCCCGGGAAGTGCGCGACCGCCTCGCCGACCCTCGGGTGGCCGCCGCCGGAGGAGCCGCCATCCTGCTCGCCGGGCTGGCCACCGGCGCCGTCCTCATCCGGGGCCGCCGTCGCCGCCGGCTGGTGAGCGGACTTCGCACCGCCGCCGTCCACGCCTGAAGGCCAGGCTTTCTCTGCGACCCACGAAATCCCCGCCATGTAACCTTCCCCGCCTCGCCTACGTCTGATGTGGTGAAAGCGGGACCGCCCGGCTCAATCGAGAAGGGTCACGGATCCCGACAAGGCCCGGGGCCAATACCCCGGACAAGAAGGAGGCAGACGTGGTCATCGGAATCGCAATCGCGATGGGCATTCTCGGTGGGTTGGTCGTGAAGGCGCTCTTCCTCAAGGAGTCGAACCTCACCTGGGACGCGATCTTCGGTCTGGTAGGCGGCGTCGCCGCTTACTTCCTCTACCGCTCGCTGTCCGTCGACGTCCTGCGGGCGGTCTTCGCACTCGGCACCGCGGTCGTCATCGCCGGCGTCCTGCACGAGGTCTGGACCCGCTTCGGCAAGACGGCGTAACTTCTCACAACTTCGCTTCACCTCGAGGGCGCTCCGGCGCCCTCGAGCGCGTCTTGAGGGCGCCCTGATTGCCGCACCTGCGAGCGATCCCTATACTGAGTGGAACCACAGCGGGCATCATGATGGCGCGCACACAGGCCCGTAGCTCAACTGGCAGAGCACCGGTCTCCAAAACCGGGGGTTGGGGGTTCAAGTCCCTCCGGGCCTGCCAGACCCACCAGGCTCCCGATCGACCTCCGGAGTGCGAAGCGTGAACCGAGAAACGAAGCGGATGGTGAAGAAGCGGGAAGGCGCCGCGGACCGGCTCAAGCGGCCCACGCCGCAGCAGGTTGCCGCGAAGCGGAGGCGCACCAAGCCCAGGGACTTCGTGAAGGAGGTCCGGGGGGAGCTCGCCCGGGTCGCCTGGCCGAGCCGCCAGGAGGTCCTCACGTATACCCTGGTTGTGGTGGTGTCGGTAACCTTCTTCATGATGCTGATCTGGGGCCTCGACATCGCCTTCACCAAGCTGGTGGTCAAGCTGATCTCTGGCGCCTGACCCCACCCCATGCCCGACAACGACCCGGACGACCCGGAGGCAAATGACACCTTGACTACGGACACCGAAGTGATAGACACCCCGACCGACGCCGT
Source organism: Actinomycetota bacterium (assembly GCA_025963875.1). Classification (GTDB taxonomy): domain Bacteria; phylum Actinomycetota; class CADDZG01; order JAHWKV01; family JAOPZY01; genus JAOPZY01. The sequence goes on along the minus strand of JAOPZY010000175.1, from coordinate 22,890 downwards.
TGAGGCGCCCGTGGAGGCTGGGCTGGAGCCCGCCCTGGAGCCGGAACTCGAATCGGAGTTGGAGGCCGACCTGGCCGCCGATACCGACCCCGAAGCGGAGGCCGAAGGCGAACCCGCCGACTTCGAGGAGGAGTTCATCCCTCCCGCAGAGCGTCCAGGCGACTGGTACGTCGTGCACACCTACGCCGGCTACGAGAACAAGGTGAAGGCCAACCTCGACACCCGGATCCGCTCCATGAACATGGAGGACAAGATCTTCGAGGTCGTCATCCCCATCGAGGACGTGATCGAGTTCAAGGGCGGCAAGAAGCAGGTGGTCCAGAAGCGGATCTTCCCGGGCTACCTGATGGTCCGCATGTACGTCGACGACGACTCCTGGTACGTCGTGCGGAACACGCCCGGGGTGACCGGCTTCGTCGGGTCGGGGGCCAAGCCGGTGCCGCTCGCCACCCGGGAGGTCGAGAAGATCCTGCAGGTCAAGCCCGTCGAGCGGCTGAAGCCCCGCCTCGAGTTCGAGGTGGGCGAGAGCGTCCGGGTGGTCACGGGGCCGTTCGCCAATTTCACCGGCACGATCTCGGACATCAACGTGGATCAGTCGAAGCTGAAGGTTCTCGTCAACATCTTCGGTCGGGAGACGCCCGTCGAGCTCTCGTTCGAGCAGGTCGCCAAGCTGTAGCTCTTGAAGTAGGAAGGAAGTCACGATGGCAACTCCCAGGAAGAAGAAGATCCGCGCGGTGGTCAAGCTCCAGATCCCTGCGGGCCAAGCCACGCCGGCCCCCCCGGTGGGTACCGCCCTCGGTCCCCACGGGGTCAACATCATGGAGTTCGTCCGCAGCTACAACGAGCGGACCGCCTCCCAGACCGGCACGGTCGTCCCCGTGCAGGTGACGATCTACGAGGACCGCAGCTTCGAGTTCGTCCTGAAGACCCCCCCGGCCTCGGTCCTGCTGAAGCAGGCTGCCGGTGCCCCCAAGGGGTCCGCCGATCCGCACAAGACGCGGGTCGGGTCGGTCAGCAGGGACGAGCTGCGCCGCATCGCGGAGTTGAAGCTGCCCGACCTGAACGCCTACGACATCGATCAGGCCATGAAGATCATCGCAGGAACTGCCCGCTCCATGGGCGTGGCGGTCGAGGGTTAGAAAAAAAGGGTTAGAAACAGGAGACATGCACATGGCCCACAAGGGCAAGCGGTACAGGAAAGCGGTCGAGATCTATGACCGGGAGAAGTTCTATGGTCCGGCCGAAGCTCTCGATCTCGCCAAGACTCTGGCTACAGCCAAGTTCGATGAGACCGTCGAGTTGACGCTGCGGCTTGGCGTCGATCCCCGGAAGGCCGACCAGCAGGTTCGAGGCTCGGTCAGCCTGCCAAGGGGTACCGGCAAGACGGTCCGGGTCGCCGTGTTCGCCCAGGGCGAGAAGGCCCGGGAGGCGGAGGAGGCGGGCGCCGAGGTCGTCGGGGCTCAGGACCTGGCCGACCGCATCCAGAAGGGCTGGACGGACTTCGACGTGGCCATCGCCTCGCCGGACATGATGCCGGTCGTCGGCAAGCTCGGAAAGATCCTCGGCCCCCGCGGCCTGATGCCGAACCCCAAGTCCGGCACGGTCACCCCCGACGTCGCCCGGGCGGTGAGGGAGGTCAAGGCGGGCAAGATCGAGTACCGCACCGACCGCCAGGCCAACGTCCACACCGTGATCGGCAAGGCATCGTTCAGCGCCGGCGACCTGGCGGTGAACTACCTGGCCGTTGTCGACGAGGTCCTGCGGGCCAAGCCTGCCGCCGCCAAAGGCAAGTACCTCAAGTCGGTCACTCTGGCTCCGAGCATGGGACCAGGTGTCAGGGTGGACGTCGCCCGGCTGAAAGAGGCGACCGCCGACGGCGCTGCCTCGGATGCCGTGGGGGCAACCGCCTAGCACAGGTTGGTCGTCTTTCGCGCAGATACGCGCGATTGCGGACTTAGCTCGGCCTGACCGGCCCCCGCGGCCGGCCCGGCCGCATATATGATGGATCTGCCGGAGACAGCAGGTGGCCGCTGGCCCTAAGTCCCCCCGACCCCGGGAGGAGCCCGCCGAGGCGTCGAGAGTTTGGACGACTCGCGCGACCTACCGTCTCCGGTGGGTCGTTTTTTTCGCGTACAGAGACACAAAAGACGGAGTGACGTTATGCCAAAGGCGCAGAAGATCGAGGCGGTCGAGCGGCTCAAGGGAGAGTTCCGTGAGTCCCAGGCCGCCCTGCTGACCTCGTTCCGCGGCCTCAAGGTGGCCGAGATGACCGAGCTCCGGCGCTCGCTGGCGGCCTCGCAGACCGATTTCAAGGTCGTGAAGAACACCCTGGCGAAGATCGCCGCCAAGGACATCGGCCTCGAGGACCTGCTGCCCCTCCTGGAGGGCTCCACCGCGATCGCCTTCGTGAAGGGCGACCCGGTGACCGCCGCCAAGGGCCTCGACGAGATCTCCAGGAAGTACCCGGCCCTCGTGCTGAAGGGCGGCCTGCTCACCGGCAGGGTCCTCAGCGCCGAGCGGGCAGCCGCCTTGGCGCACGTGGCCCCCCGAGAGGTCCTGCTCGCCCAGATTGCGGGCGCCTTCCAGGCACCCCTGTCCAAGCTGGCAGCCCTGCTGCAGGCACCGGTGCGGAGCCTCGGCTACGCCCTGGGTGCCTACCGCGAGAAGGTGACGGCAGGCGCCCCGGCCCCCGAGGCCGCCGCCGACGAGGCCGCCCCGGCAGAGCCGGCCCCAGAACCCACCGCACCGGCCCCAGCTCCGGAAGCGGACACCGAAGCTCAAGCGACACCGTAAAGATTCACTTCGAAGATGCAAGGAGGTAGCAATGGCAAACACTGAGGAACTGCTCGATCAGATCGGCGGCATGACCGTCCTCGAGCTCTCCGAGTTCGTAAAGGCGTTCGAGGACAAGTTCGGCGTCACGGCCGCAGCTCCGGTCGCGGCCGCCGGCCCGGCCGGCCCCGCCGCCGCGGCTGCGGAGCCCGAGGAGGAGAAGGACGAGTTCGACGTCGTCCTCACGGCCGCCGGCGACAAGAAGATCCAGGTCATCAAGGAGGTGCGGTCGCTCACGTCCCTCGGCCTGAAGGAGGCCAAGGACCTCGTGGACGGCGCCCCGAAGCCCGTCCTCGAGAAGGTGACGAAGGAAGCCGCCGAGAAGGCCAAGGCGCAGCTGGAGGCCGCAGGAGGCTCCGTCGAGCTGAAGTAGAGGGTCTGCACCAGCCTCCGCCCGGAGCCGCCCAAGCCGGCGGCCCGGGTGAAGGCCTGGGGGTGAAGGCTGGGCGGTGGAGTTGGGAAAGATTTGACACAAGCAGCCGGGGGGGCCTACCATTGCCTCGACTCCGAAAAACGGGTGCAGATCTGCGACGAGCGCCAACGAATCTGTTGACGGGCGGTAGCACAGTGTGCTACTATGCCCGTTTGTCGTGTTTACCCGCGAGTTAACCTACTAGTTGCTTCGGTTTTGGCGCGCCTTTGATCAAAATTTGACCTATTTGATCCAAATTTGGACGACCAGGGGGGCCGTCCAGCGCCCAAGACGCCTGGCCAGCCTGGCCGCTCAATAGTTGTCGTCACGTTGACCCACCAGCTTTAAAGGAGGCATTGCTTGCCCAGCACGCCCGCCCGTCAGCGCCTTTCATTTGCCCGATTTCCCGAGATTCAGCCCGTCCCCGACCTGATTGCCATTCAACGCGAGTCCTTCGACTGGTTCCTCCACGAGGGCCTGAAGGAGACGTTCCGCGACATGTCGCCCGTCGAGGACTTCACCGGCAACCTTCAGCTCGACTTCGGCGAGCACCGCTTCGACCCCGCCAAGCACACCGTCCAGGAGTGCAAAGAGAAGGACATGACCTACTCGGCCCCGCTCTTCGTCACGGCCACCTTCATGAACAAGGAGACCGGCGAGATCAAGGAGCAGACGGTATTTATGGGGGATTTTCCCATGATGACCGAGAAGGGCACGTTCGTGATCAACGGGACAGAGCGGGTCGTCGTGTCCCAGCTTGTCCGCTCCCCGGGCGTCTACTACGACCGCTCGCTGGACAAGACCTCTGACCGGGAGATCTACGCCGCCAAGGTCATCCCCGCCCGGGGTGCCTGGCTAGAGTTTGAAACAGACAAAAAGGACACTGTCGGGGTCCGGATCGATCGCAAGCGCAAGCAGAACGTCACCGTCCTGCTGAAGGCCATGGGCCTGTCCTCGGAGGAGATCCTCTGGCTGTTCGACGACGCCGAGTCGATCCGTGCCACCCTCGAGCGCGACCACATCGAGACGGGCGACGACGCCCTGATGGACATCTACCGGAAACTGCGCCCGGGGGAGCCCCCGACGCCCGACTCGGCGCGCACGCTGCTCGACAACCTGTTCTTCAACTGGAAGCGCTACGACCTGGCAAAGGTCGGCCGCTACAAGGTGGACAAGAAGCTGGGCCCGACCGACCCCAACATGATGCAGGTGCTCAACCGCATCTACGAGGAGCTCGCCCAGAACGACAAGCCCGGCAAGGAGCCCCAGGAGCAGGAGCGCTGGAAGGTCTTCGCCCACATGGACGAGGCCCAGAAGGGGCTCCGGGCGCCGGGCTACAAGTCGATCCTCACCTACGAGGACATCCTCAAGGCGGTCCAGTACATCGTCCGGCTGCACCGCGGTGACGAGGGCTACGAGGTCGACGACATCGACCACTTCGGCAACCGCCGCATCCGCTCGGTCGGCGAGCTGATCCAGAACCAGGTGCGGGTGGGCCTCTCCCGGATGGAGCGGGTGGTGCGGGAGCGCATGACCACCCAGGACGTCGAGGCGATCACGCCCCAGACCCTCATCAACATCCGGCCGGTCGTCGCCTCGATCAAGGAGTTCTTCGGGACCTCCCAGCTCTCCCAGTTCATGGACCAGACCAACCCGCTCACCGGCCTCACCCACCGCCGGCGCCTCTCGGCCCTCGGGCCGGGCGGTCTGTCGCGGGAGCGTGCCGGGTTCGAGGTCCGGGACGTGCACCCGAGCCACTACGGCCGCATGTGCCCGATCGAGACCCCGGAAGGCCCGAACATCGGCCTCATCGGGTCGCTGGCCTCCTACGCCCGCATCAACGAGTTCGGCTTCATCGAGACGCCGTACCGCCGGGTCGAGAAGGGACGGGTGACCGAGCAGGTCGACTACCTGACCGCCGACGAGGAGGACCGCCACGTCATCGCGCAGGCCAACACGCCCCTCGAGCCCAACGGCAAGTTCGCCGAGGACCACGTGCTCGTGCGCCGCAAGGGCGGTGACGTCGACTTCCTGCCCGCCAGCGAGGTCGACTACATGGACATCTCGCCGAAGCAGATCGTGTCGATCGCCGCGGCGCTCATTCCGTTCATCGAGCACGACGACGCCAACCGGGCCCTGATGGGCGCCAACATGCAGAAGCAGGCAGTCCCACTCGTCCGGGCCCAGGCGCCGCTGATCGGCACCGGGCTCGAGGGACGCACCGCCCTGGACGCCGGGGACATGGTCCTGGCCGAGGAGCCGGGCGTCGTCGAGGAGGTCTCGGCCGACTACGTCGTCGTGCGCGGGATCGGCGGCGACCGCCGGGAGTACCGCCTGCACAAGTTCCAGCGCTCCAACCAGGGCACCTGCATCAACCAGAAGCCCGTCATCGCGGAAGGCGACCAGGTGCAGGTCGGCTCGGTCATCGCCGACGGACCCTCCACCGACAAGGGCGAGCTCGCCCTTGGCAAGAACCTGCTAGTGGCGTTCATGCCGTGGGAGGGCCACAACTTCGAGGACGCCATCGTGCTCTCGGAGCGCCTGGTGAAGGAGGACGTCCTCACCTCCATCCACATCGAGGCCCACGAGGTCGACGCCCGTGACACCAAGCTGGGCGCCGAGGAGATCACCCGGGACATCCCGAACCTCGGCGAAGAGGTCCTCAAGGACCTCGACGAGCGCGGCATCATCCGCATCGGCGCCGAGGTCGGCCCCGGCGACGTGCTGGTCGGCAAGGTGACGCCGAAGGGCGAGACCGAGCTGACCCCCGAGGAGCGCCTGCTCCGGGCCATCTTCGGTGAGAAGGCCCGGGAGGTCCGGGACACGTCCCTCAAGGTGCCCCACGGCGAGAACGGCAAGGTCATCGACGTCCGGGTGTTCTCAAGGGAGAACGGGGACGAGCTTCCGCCCGGCGTCAACCAGCTCGTGCGGGTCTACGTCGCCCAGAAGCGCAAGATCCAGGAGGGCGACAAGCTCGCCGGCCGCCACGGCAACAAGGGCGTCATCTCCAAGGTGCTGCCGGAGGAGGACATGCCCTTCCTCGCCAACGGCACCCCGGTGGACATCATCCTGAACCCGCTCGGCGTGCCGTCCCGGATGAACCTGGGCCAGGTGCTCGAGAGCCACCTGGGCTGGGCAGCCAAGTACGGCTGGGTCAGCCCGAGGACCGAGAACCACCCCGCCGATCCCGACGGGACCATCTGGGTCTCGACGCCGGTCTTCGACGGCGCCCGTGAGGAGGACATCATGGAGGCCCTCCACGGGGCCAACCTCACCGGACGGTCGCAGGAGCTGGACGCCGACGGCAAGGCTGTCCTGTTCGACGGGCGCTCCGGGGAGCCGTACGACCACCCGATCTCGGTGGGCTACCTCTACATCCTGAAGCTGCTCCACCTGGTGGACGACAAGATCCACGCCCGGTCGACCGGTCCCTACTCGATGATCACCCAGCAGCCCCTCGGCGGGAAGGCCCAGTTCGGTGGCCAGCGCTTCGGGGAGATGGAGGTCTGGGCCCTCGAGGCGTACGGGGCGGCCTACGCCCTGCAGGAGCTGCTCACGATCAAGTCGGACGACGTGCTGGGGCGCGTGAAGGTGTACGAGGCCATCGTGAAGGGCGAGAACATCCCCGAGCCGGGGATCCCGGAGTCCTTCAAGGTGCTGATCAAGGAGATGCAGTCGCTGTGCCTGAACGTCGAGGTCCTCTCGGCCGAGGGCAAGGAAATCGAGATGAAGGAGATCGACGAGGACGTTTATCGCACCGCAGAGGAGCTGGGAATCGATCTCTCCCGCAGGGAGCCCTCGAGCGTGGACATGGAGGCCTAATTGCTGGACGTCAACTACTTCGATGAGCTGCGAATCGGTCTTGCGACGGCCGATCAGATCCGCATGTGGTCCAACGGCGAGGTCAAGAAGCCGGAGACCATCAACTACCGAACCCTGAAGCCCGAGAAGGACGGTCTCTTCGACGAGCGCATCTTCGGTCCGACCAAGGACTGGGAGTGCTACTGCGGCAAGTACAAGCGGGTTCGGTTCAAGGGCATCATCTGCGAGCGCTGCGGCGTGGAGGTCACGCGCGCCAAGGTGCGGCGCGAGCGAATGGGCCACATCGAGCTCGCCGCCCCGGTCACCCACATCTGGTACTTCAAGGGCGTCCCGTCGCGGCTCGGCTACCTGCTCGACCTGGCTCCCAAGGAGCTGGAGAAGATCATCTACTTCGCCGCGTACCTGATCACCCACGTCGACGAGGCCAAGCGCTCCCGCGACCTGGCCACGCTCGAGACGCAGGTCCGCAAGGAGATCGCCCAGATCGACACCGACGCCGAGGCGAAGCGGGCCAAGTTCGCCGAGGACCTCGAGGCCAAGCTGGCCGACCTGGAGTCCAAGGGCGAGAAGGCGGCCTCCCTCAACCGGGCCCGCAAGGACACCGAGCGCCTGGTGAAGGAGCTCGAGGCCCGGCGCGAGCGCGACAGCGCCCTGCTCGAGCAGACCTGGAACACGTTCCGGAGCCTGTCGCCCCGCCAGCTCGTCGACAACGAGATCATCTGGCGTGAGCTGCGGGACCGCTTCGGCGACTACTTCCGGGGCGGCATGGGGGCCGAGGCGGTCAAGGAGCTCCTCCACGGCCTCAACCTCCGCGAGGAGGAGGAGAGCCTCAAGGAGACCGTCCGCAGCGGCAAGGGCCAGCGCAAGGCCCGCGCCATCAAGCGCCTGAAGGTCATCTCCCCGTTCACCGCCGAGGGTGGCAAGAACTCGCCGATGGGCATGGTCCTCGACTCGGTCCCGGTCATCCCGCCGGACCTCCGGCCGATGGTCCAGCTCGACGGCGGCCGCTTCGCGACCTCCGACCTGAACGACCTGTACCGCCGGGTCATCAACCGGAACAACCGCCTCAAGCGGCTGCTCGACCTCGGTGCCCCCGAGATCATCGTCAACAACGAGAAGCGCATGCTGCAGGAGGCCGTCGACGCGCTGTTCGACAACGGCCGGCGCGGCCGGCCCGTCACCGGGCCGGGCAACCGCCCGCTGAAGAGCCTCTCGGACATGCTGAAGGGCAAGCAGGGCCGGTTCCGCCAGAACCTGCTCGGCAAGCGGGTCGACTACTCGGGGCGGTCCGTCATCGTCGTCGGGCCGCAGCTCAAGCTGCACCAGTGCGGCCTGCCGAAGGTCATGGCCCTGGAGCTGTTCAAGCCCTTCGTCATGAAGCGGCTGGTCGACGCCGGCATCGCCCAGAACATCAAGTCCGCCAAGCGGATGGTCGAGCGCGCCCGCCCGCACGTGTGGGACGTGCTCGAGGAGGTTATCCGGGACCACCCCGTGATGCTGAACCGGGCACCCACCCTGCACCGCCTCGGGATCCAGGCCTTCGAGCCGATCCTCGTCGAGGGCAAGGCGATCAAGATCCACCCGCTCGTCTGCGTGGCGTTCAACGCCGACTTCGACGGCGACCAGATGGCGGTCCACGTGCCGCTGTCGGCCGAGGCCCAGGCGGAGGCCCGCCTCCTCATGCTGTCGACGAACAACATCCTGTCGCCGGCCCACGGGACCCCGATCGTCACACCCACCCAGGACATGATCCTGGGCACCTACTACCTGACGATGGAGCCCAAGTCCACCAGCCCCAAGGCAGGAAAGGGCCCCGACGAGCACGGCAAGGTGCGGACCTTCGGCTCGGTCGCCGAGGCGCTGCTCGCCTACGACTTCGGCCAGGTCACGCTCCAGCAGCCGGTCAAGGTGCGGCTCCGGGGCAAGCTCGGGCCGGGGGAGAGCCTCGACGACACCGACCCGGAGCCCAGCGCCAATGGCTTGAACGGCTTCGAGGAGGGCGAGGACGAGGACGGCACCAGCACCCCCTCGATGCCGCTCATCGACACGACGGTCGGCCGCCTGATCTTCAACGAGGCGATGCCGGGCGACTTCCCCTACATCAACAAGGTGGTCGGCAAGCGGGAACTCTCGACCATCCTCGAGGAGCTCTCCGAGCGGTACGACAAGGTCGATATCGCCCGGACGCTCGACGCCACGAAGAACATCGGGTTCCACTTCGCCACGAAGGCCGGTGTGACCATCGGGGTCACCGACGCCACCCCGGCACCGAAGAAGCCCGAGATCCTGGAGAACTACGAGAAGCAGGCTGAGAAGGTCGAGACCCAGTACCGCCGGGGCATCATCACCGACGACGAGCGCCGCCAGGAACTCATCGAGATCTGGACCAAGGCGACGGACGAGGTGAAGGAGAACATGGAGGAGGCCTTCCGGGCCCAGGACCTCAACCCCATCTACATGATGGCCAACTCGGGAGCCCGAGGCAACATCATGCAGGTCCGCCAGATCGCGGGCATGCGTGGCCTCGTGGCCAACCCCCGTGGCGAGATCATCCCGCGGCCCATCAAGGCGAACTTCCGTGAGGGCCTCACGGTGCTGGAGTACTTCATCTCCACCCACGGCGCCCGCAAGGGCCTCGCCGACACGGCGCTCCGGACCGCCGACTCCGGCTACCTGACCCGCCGGCTCGTCGACGTGTCGCAGGAGGTCATCGTCCGGGAGATCGACTGCGGGACGGAGCGGGGCATCCCGATCCCGATCACGGTCGTCCACCCGGTGAGCGGCCAGCGGGTCGAGGCGGCGTCGCTCGACACCAAGCTGTTCGGGCGGACCTCGCTCGAGACGGTCACGAGCCCCGACGGCGAGATCATCGTGGCCGCCGGCGCCCTCATCGACCGGCCCGTCGAGCGCAAGCTCGCGGCCACGGGCATGGACCAGATCCGGGTCCGGTCCGTGCTGACCTGCGACGCCAAGTACGGCGTCTGCCAGGCGTGCTACGGGCGCAACATGGCCACGGGCCACCAGGTCGACATCGGCGAGGCGGTCGGCATCATCGCCGCCCAGTCCATCGGCGAGCCCGGTACCCAGCTCACCATGCGGACCTTCCACACCGGAGGGGTCGCCGGTGAGGACATCACCCACGGCCTGCCCCGAGTCGTCGAGCTCTTCGAGGCCCGCAGCCCCAAGGGCCGGGCGACCATCTCGAAGATCGCCGGCCGGGTGGAGATCGAGGAGGCCGAGACGAAGAAGATCGTCAAGGTCATCGGTGAGGACGGCCGGGAGGAGGAGTACCCCGTCTCCCGGCGCCAGCGCCTGCGGGTGGACGACGGCGACGTCGTCCACCCAGGCGACCAGATCACGGAGGGGTCGATCGATCCCCACGACATCCTGGAGGTCGCCGGTATCCGGGCGGTGCAGCTCTACCTCGTGCAGGAGGTGCAGCAGGTCTACAAGTCCCAGGGTGTGCCCATCAACGACAAGCACATCGAGCTCATCGTGCGGCAGATGCTGCGGAAGGTCTCCGTCATCGAGCCGGGCGACACCGAGTTCCTTCCCGGGGACCTCGTCGACCGCAAGGCGTTCGAGCTGGCCAACACGAGGGTGGTGGCCGAGGGTGGCGAGCCGGCGACGGCCCGCCCGATCCTCATGGGCATCACCAAGTCGTCGCTGGCGACGGAGAGCTGGCTGTCGGCTGCCTCCTTCCAGGAGACGACGAGGGTCCTGACCGACGCCGCGATCAAGGGCAAGTCCGACTCGCTGCTCGGACTCAAGGAGAACGTCATCATCGGCAAGCTGATCCCGGCGGGCACGGGCATGACCCGGTACCGCTCGATCGAGGTGACGCCCGCCGCCGAGGTGGCGCAGCTCCTCGAGCTGCTGCGCCGGGAGGACGAGGAGCGCCGTGCACAGCAGGAGGCCGAGATGGCCAACCGCCCGGCCTTCGACGAGGAGGAGAACGCCGAAGTCTTCTAACGGACCTCGAAGCTTTGGTGAAGGGGGCGCCTCCGGGCGCCCCCTTTGCTTTAGACGGGCAGGAGGCGGAGGCCCCCGAAGCTGACGACGACGAGCACCCAGATCAGTCCCACCAGCAGTCCGTCGGCGCCGAGCACGAGGCCGGCGATGGCGAGGCCCCGACCCTCCTGCATCCCCGCTGAGCGCTTGATCTGGGAATGGCTTACGAGACCGAACACCACGGCGAGGATCGAGGGAAGCAGGAGCCAGGCGCTGAGCACGCCGGATATACCCATGACCACGGCGGCGATGGCCAGGCCGTTGGTCTTTGGGAGCGGCTGGGCCATGCTCTGAGCCTATCCGCCTACCCCGCTCGCCGGATCTTGAGAGAGGAACCCACCCGGCGGGCCACCTCGGCCGGATGGAACATGACCAGATCGCAGGTGATCGGCAGGATCGACCACCCCATCGCGACCAGGTCGCCATTCCGGGCCCGGTCCCGCTGCCAGGCTGCCAGCGAGGCGTGCCAGATGAAGCTGTCCGCCTCGATGGCCAGCTTCACCTCGGGGTAGGCGAAATCGAGGAAGACCTCGCCCCCGTCCGCCATCAGGATCCGGTACTGCGGCACGGGCAGCGGCAGGCCGGCATCCCGGAGCGCCCGAAAGAGGGCTGCCTCGAACTCACTCCCCATCGGCCGAGCCGAAGCCGGCCGCTCCGCCAGAAGTTTGCGCAGAACATCGTCGTGCTTGCGTCCGGTAGCCCGGCCCACCATCTCCGCCCGCGTCACAAGCCGGTTCGCCATGGCGTAGTTGAGGATGGGGTCCATCTTCGCCTTCGAGTACACCCTGGACAGGTCGGCGATGGTCCGCCCCGCCGTCGTCACCGGAATGCCCTTTACCTGGCCAATGTCCTCGGGAACCAGCAGCCGCGTCTGATGGGCGATGACCCCCTCGACAGCAACCTGGCGCGGTCGCGGTACGGTGACTTCGAGCCACCTCGGCACTCCGGGCATGCCGACCAGCGCCGCCGCCGCCCGGTGCGATGCCACCGCGCCAGGGCCTGCCACCAGAGTGGCGGCCATGATCTTTTGCTCCCAGGTGCACTCCGCCCCCCCGAGGCGGTAGGCGCCGCGTAACAGGCGGACCCATTCGCCGGAGGCGAGTCGATGCTCGATAGCCCGTGCCGACATGCCTCCGCGAAGCGCCTGACGGCGGGAGATTGCCCCATGCTGCCTCTCCGTAAGAGCCATAATGGCACGTTCGATATCGTTCATGGGTATAGATAAGCACAAACTGCTCTGGAGGGGGGCAGGTGGCAGGAAAAGCCCACACTATGTGGGGGAAATCCCTGCCAGCCCACGGCGACCACCCCCGTTGACCAGGTATCATCTAGGTGCTACGTTGATTGCTCGCGCCTCGGCCCCCCGTCAGGGGAATCGGACGAGGTGCAGCCTGCCTCCCAGCCGCCCGAAGCAGCGTGATACCGGTTGGGACGCGGGCACACGCGCGAATAGACAGGGAAGAAACGAGAGAAAGAAAGAAGGACGTACGTTGCCGACGATTCAGCAGCTCCTCCGCAAGGGCCGTGAGAGCCAGGTCTCCAAGACGAAGACCCCGGCCCTCCGGCGATGCCCGCAGCGCCGTGGCGTCTGCACCCAGGTGAAGACAACCACGCCCAAGAAGCCGAACTCGGCCCTCCGCAAGATCGCCAGGGTCCGGCTGACCACGGGCGTCGAGGTCACCGCCTACATCCCCGGCATCGGGCACAACCTGCAGGAGCACTCGATCGTCCTCGTGCGTGGGGGAAGGGTCAAGGACCTCCCCGGCGTCCGGTACAAGATCGTCCGCGGCACCCTCGACACCGCCGGTGTGCGCAACCGCAAGAAGGCCCGCAGCCGCTACGGCGCAAAGAAGGAGAAGTAGAGGGATGCCACGCAAAGGACCAGCCATCAAGCGGGAGCCGAAGCCCGACCCGGTCTACCACAACCCGCTGGCGACGCAGTTCATCAACCGGCTGATGTTGCGGGGCAAGCGGTCGCTCGCCGAGAAGATCGTCTACGGGGCGCTGAAGATCATCTCCGAGAAGACGGGCGGCGATCCCACCCAGACGCTCCGCAAGGCCACCGACTCCGTCCGGCCGCTCATCGAGGTCAAGTCGCGGCGGGTCGGCGGGGCCACCTACCAGGTTCCCATGGAGGTGCCCTCCCGGCGCTCGACGACGCTGGCGATCCGCTGGATCGTCAACTTCTCGCGGGCACGGCGAGAGCGGACGATGGAGGCCAGGCTGGCCGGTGAATTGATGGATGCAGCAAATGGGGTCGGTGCTTCCGTGAAGCGGCGGGAGGACCTGCACAAGATGGCGGAAGCGAATAAGGCGTTCGCGCACTACAGGTGGTGATGCTCCGGGCCGGCACGCCGGTGTTGGGGTAACCTGGAACGTACGTTTCCGACGCACACGCGTACAGGGGGCAGCTTTGGTCAGAAGCAAGCGGGTGGTTTCGCAGACATAGGTTTGCGTGCAGCGAAGCCGCCCGGCCGGGAGTCTGTCTCCCGGCCGTTTTGTTGCCAGGAAATGGTTGCAGGAAGGTAGCGAGATTGGGATATCCGTTGGGGGGTTGGAAGGGTTGGTGGTAAAGGCGATGGCAAGCGAACCTGAGTTCCTCCAGAAACCCACACTGAGGGCAGTGGAGGGCAAGGCCGGCGCGCCGCTGATCCGGGAATATCCGCTGCTGCGCACCCGCAACATCGGGATCATGGCCCACATCGACGCCGGCAAGACCACGACGACCGAGCGCATCCTCTACTACACCGGCCGCACCTACAAGATGGGCGAGGTCCACGAGGGCGCCGCCGTCATGGACTGGATGATCCAGGAGCAGGAGCGCGGCATCACCATCACCTCCGCCGCCACCACCTGCCGGTGGAAGGACCACTGGATCAACATCATCGACACGCCCGGCCACGTCGACTTCACCGTCGAGGTCGAGCGGGCACTGCGCGTGCTCGACGGCGCGGTCGCGGTCTTCGACGCCGTCGCCGGGGTCGAGCCGCAGACCGAAACGGTCTGGCGCCAGGCCGACCGCTACCGCGTCCCGCGCATCTGTTTCATCAACAAGATGGACCGCCTCGGCGCCGACTTCTCCATGACCCTCGACATGATCCGGGACCGCCTCGGCTCCCACCCCCTGCCCGTCCAGATTCCCTGGGGCAGCGAGGCCGACTTCCACGGCGTCATCGACCTCATCGAGATGAAGGGCCGGTACTGGACCTCCGACAAGGGCGACGTGTGGGAGGACCGCGAGATCCCCGAGGAGCTCAGGCAGGAGGCCGAGCACTGGCACCACGAGCTGTTCGAGGCCCTGGCCGAGTTCGACGACGAGGTCATGGAGGCCTACGTCGGCGGCGGCGAGCCCAGCCCCGAGCATCTCCGCATGGCTGTCCGGAAGGCCACGCTCGCCGGCGAGGCCACCCCGGTGCTCTGCGGGAGTGCCTTCAAGAACAAGGGCGTGCAGCCCCTGCTCGACGCGATCCTGTACTTCCTCCCGTCACCGCTCGACGTCCCGCCCGTGGTGGGCGAGAACCCCAAGACCGGCGAGACGGCGGAGCGCAGGGCCGACGACACCGAGCCGTTCTCCGCCCTGGCCTTCAAGATCATGTCCGACCCCCACGTCGGCCGGCTCACCTACTTCCGGGTCTATTCCGGCATGGTCAAGGCGGGCGCCGCGGTGTCGAACTCCACGCACGACCGCAAGGAGCGCATCGGCCGCATCCTCCAGATGCACGCCAACCACCGGGAGGACAAGGAGGCGGCCTTCACGGGCGACATCGTGGCGGTGGTGGGCCTGAAGCACACCTTCACCGGCGACACGCTCTGCGACCCCGCCCACCCGATCATCCTCGAGGCCCCCGTCTTCGCCCAGCCCGTCATCCACCTGGCGATCGAGCCGAAGACCAAGGTCGACCAGGAGAAGCTGGCCACGGCGCTGCAGCGCCTCGCCGAGGAGGACCCGACCTTCCAGATCCGCACCGACACCGAGACGGGCCAGACGATCATCGCCGGCATGGGCGAGCTGCATCTCGAGGTCCTCGTCGACCGGCTGACGCGCGAGTTCAGGGTCGACGCCAACGTCGGCAAGCCGCAGGTCGCCTACCGCGAGACCGTCCGCCAGCCCGTCGAGAAGGTGGTCCTCCGCTACGTCAAGCAGACCGGTGGCAAGGGCCAGTTCGCCCACGTCGTCCTCAACCTGGAGCCGCTCGGCCCGGGTGGTGGCTACGAGTTCGTCGACAAGATCAAGGGCGGCTCCATCCCCACCGAGTACATCCCGGCGGTGGACCAGGGCGTCCAGGAGGCCATGGCCTCCGGTGTCCTCGCGGGGTACCCGCTGGTCGACATCCGGGTCACCCTGGCCGACGGGTCCTACCACGAGGTGGACTCCTCCGAGATGGCGTTCAAGATCGCCGGGTCGATGGCCTTGAAGGAGGCCGTCCGCAAGGCGAAGCCGGTGCTGCTCGAGCCCGTGATGGAGGTCGAGGTCGTGACCCCCGAGGACTTCATGGGCGACGTCATCGGCGACGTCAATGCCCGCCGGGGTCGCATCGAGAAGTTGGATAATCGTGGGACATCACGTATCATCCGTGCCTTCGTGCCTCTTGCCGAGATGTTCGGCTACGCGACCGACCTCCGTAGCCGCACCCAGGGCCGGGCCACCTACACCATGCAGTTCCATTCGTACCAGGAAGTCCCGGCGTCCCTTGGCGAGCAGATCGTCAAGAAGATCCGGGGCTACTAGCACGACCGAGCGCACGACGAGAAGAGAGCCGTAGGAAGACGATGGCGACCCAGAAGATCCGCATAAAGCTGAAGGCGTACGACCACGAGGTCATCGACCAGAGCGCACGCAAGATCGTCGACACCGTGACCCGGACGGGCGCCGGTGTCCACGGGCCCATCCCGCTGCCCACGCGCATCGAGCGGGTGACGGTCATCCGCTCCCCGCACAAGGACAAGGACTCGCGGGAGCACTTCGAGATGCGGACCCACAAGCGGATGATCGACATCCTCGATCCGACGCCCAAGACGGTCGACTCGCTGCAGCGGCTGGACCTGCCGGCAGGCGTCGACATCGAGATCAAGCTCAACCTGTAGGGGAGAACCAATGGCTGACGTAACCAAGGGGATCCTGGGCACCAAGATCGGGATGACCCAGATTTTTGACGAGGCTTCCAGGGTCATTCCGGTGACGGTGGTCCAGGCCGGGCCGTGCCGGATCTCGGCGGTGCGCAGCCCCGAGAAGGACGGCTACTCGGCCATCCAGCTCGCCTTCGGCGAGGTACCGGAGCGCAAGCTGAACCGCCCCGAGCTCGGCCATCTGAAGACCGTCTCCCTGCCGCCGATGCGCCACCTCGTCGAGCTGCGCCTGGCGACGACCGACGGCTTCGAGCTCGGCCAGGAGATCCTGGCGGACGTCTTCGCCAAAGGGGAGCGGGTCGACGTCGTGGCCAACTCCAAGGGCAAGGGCTTCTCGGGCGTCATGCGCCGCCACGGCTTCAAGGGCCTCTCGTCGAGCCACGGTACCGAGCGCAAGCACCGCTCCCCCGGCTCCGTCGGCGCCAGCGCCACCCCGTCCCGCATCTTCAAGGGGATGAAGATGGGTGGCCACCTCGGCGCCGGCCGCGTCACCATCCTCAACCTCGAGGTCGTCGAGGCGGACCCCAGGCGCAACCTCCTGCTCATCCGCGGCGCCGTGCCCGGCCCCAACGGCTGCCTGGTGCTGGTCCGGTCGTCCGTGCGGGCAAAGGAGGCGAAGGCCTGATGAGCGTGGCGACCTACGTCGACGGCGAGGGTGCTCAGGCCGGCACCGTCTCTCTGCCCGACGAGATCTTCGATGTCGAACCCAACGTCCCCGTCATGCACGCGGTGGTCAAGGCGCACCTCGCCGCCATCCGGGCCGGCACCCACTCCACGAAGACCCGGGCCGAGGTCCGCGGCGGCGGGCGCAAGCCGTGGCGCCAGAAGGGCACCGGCCGGGCACGCCACGGCTCCATCCGCGAGCCGCAGTGGGTCGGCGGCGGTGTGGCCCACGGCCCCAAGCCGCGCGACTACGCCTTCAGCCTCACGAAGAAGACCCGTGCCCTGGCCCTCAAGGGGGCCCTCAGCGACCGCGCCCGCGAGGGCAGCATCGTGGTGGTCGACCTTCCCGCCTTCGAGGCGCCGAAGACGAAGCGAGCCGTGGAGTTGCTGGAGATGTGGGGTGCGAGCGGCAAGGTGCTGATCGTGACCGGCCACCGCGACCCCGCCGAGCACATCGACACGTGGAAGTCGTTCCGCAACCTCCCCAACGTCCTCATGGTCCAGGGTCCGACGACGTACCGGGTGCTCGCCGCCGACGTCGTCGTGTTGACCCGGGAGGCGCTGCAGCAGATAACAAAGTCCGACGTCGAGTTCGAGACCGCGGCCGCCGCTCCTGAGGCCGCACCTGAGGCCACCGCCCCTGAGGACGAGAGCCCGGAAGTGTTTTCTGAAGCGGAGGCAGGTGAGGCCGAATGACCGCCGCCCGCGACATCATCCTGCGCCCGGTCGTCAGCGAGAAGTCCTACGGGCTGATCGACCACGATACCTACACCTTCATCGTGCCGCGCGAGGCCACGAAGATCGACGTCCGCCACGCGGTGGAGGAGATCTGGGGTGTGAAGGTGGTCGGCGTCAACACCAGCAACCGCAAGGGCAAGACCAAGCGCACGCGGAACATGACCGGCACACGGGCAAGCTCGAAGCGAGCCATCGTCAAGCTCGCCGAAGGCGACAAGATCGAACTCTTCGAGACACGGTAGGGATCCGACCATGACCATCCGCAAGGCCAAGCCCACCACCCCCGGACGACGGGGGATGTCGTTCGCCGACTTCTCCGAGATCACGCGGGACCACCCCGAGCGCTCGCTCGTCGTCCCCAAGCCGAAGCAGGCGGGGCGCAACGTCCACGGCAGGATCACGACGCGCCACCAGGGCGGGGGCCACAAGCAGCAGTACCGCCTGATCGACTTCCGCCGGGACAAGGACGGGATCCCGGCCAAGGTGGCCCACATCGAGTACGACCCCAACCGCACCGCCCGCATCGCCCTGCTGCACTACGTCGACGGCGAGAAGCGCTACATCGTCTGCCCGGACAAGGTGTCGGTGGGCGACATGCTCATGAGCGGGACCACGGCGGAGATCCGGCCGGGCAATGCCCTCCCCCTCAAGAACATCCCCGTGGGCACCGTGGTTCATAATGTGGAGTTGAAGCAGGGTGGCGGCGCGAAGATTGCCCGCTCGGCCGGTGCTTCGGTCCAGCTGGTGGCCAAGGAGGCAGTCATGGCCACGCTGCGGCTTCCCTCGGGGGAGATGCGGCTCATCCCTGTCGGGTGCCGTGCCACGGTCGGCGAGGTCGGGAACTCGGAGTCCGAGCTGATCTCGGTCGGCAAGGCGGGGCGGAGTCGCTGGCAGGGCAAGCGGCCGAGCGTCCGGGGCGTGGCGATGAACCCCATCGACCACCCCTTGGGCGGTGGCGAGGGCAAGGCCTCCGGTGGCCGGAACCCGACGTCGCCGTGGGGCAAGAAGGAAGGCAGGACCCGGAAGAAGGGCAAGTACTCCGACACCGCCATCGTCCGGCGGCGCGGAGCGAAGCGAGGAGGGTAGGGGTGCCGAGGTCACTGAGCAAGGGTCCGTTTGTCGACGACCATCTGTTGAAGAAGGTCGACGAGCTGAACAAACGCGGCGACAAGCGGGTCATCAAGACGTGGTCGCGCCGGTCGACGCTGATCCCGGACATGGTGGGCCACACGCTGGCGGTGCACGACGGCCGCAAGCACGTGCCGGTCTACGTCACGGAGTCGATGGTGGGCCACAAGCTGGGCGAGTTCGCTCCCACCCGCACGTTCCGCACGCACGGACACCACACCGAACGAAGCTCGAGGCTGAAGTAGTCATGGCGAAGACGAGGGCCGAAGTGAACCGGCAGGCGACGGCCGGTGCGCGCTACCTGCGCATCAGCTCGCCGAAGCTCAACCAGGTGGCTGCCCTGATCCGGGGCACCCACATCGACGAGGCGCGCCGGATCCTCGCCTTCACCCCCAAGGCCGCCAGCCACGAGATCTCCAAGGTGCTGGAGGCGGCCATCGCCAACGCCGAGCACAACCACGACCTTGCCGCCCACGAGCTGTTCGTCAAGGAGGTCAAGGCCGACGAGGGGCCGACGCTCAAGCGGTTCCGCCCTCGAGCGCTCGGCCGGGCGTACCGCATCCGCAAGCGGACGAGCCACCTCCACATCATCGTCGAGCGCCGGGGCACCGAACCGGCGCCGCGCACCTCCGCCCGCCAGACCGGCGAGGAGGCAGGCGGTCGCCGGTGGCGCCGCAGCCAGGGTGCCGCCGCGGCGGCAGCGCCGAAGGCCCCCAGGACCAGGGCCGGACTGCGGGCGGCCGGACGAAGCGGACCGAAGACAGAGAAAAAGAGCGACACAAAGGGCAGCGGCGGGCGTCGCCAGATGCCAAGGCCGGCCAAGGGAGGCAACTGAGCGTGGGTCACAAAGTTCATCCGTACGGGTTCCGGCTGGGTATCGTCACCGACTGGAAGTCCCGCTGGTACGCCGAGGGCAATCAGTACCGCCAGTACGTGCTCTCCGACGACCGCATCCGTGAGTACCTGAAGAACCTCCTCCCGCACGCCGCGATCAGCCGGATCGAGATCGAGCGGACCCGTGAGCGTGTCCGGGTCGACGTCCACACCGCCCGGCCGGGCATCGTCATCGGCCGCCGGGGTGTCCAGGCCGACGAGATCCGCGGCACCCTGGAGCAGATGGAGACCAAGGCAGCCCGCGCCGTCACGGGCAAGGACGTGAACATCCAGGTCCAGCTGAACATCATCGAGGTGAAGACCCCCGACCTGGACTCGCAGCTCCTGGCCCAGGCCGTCGCCGAGCAGCTGTCGTCCCGCGTGTCGTTCCGCCGTGCGATGCGCAAGGCGGTGAACACGGCGATCAAGGCCGGGGCGCAGGGCGTCAAGATCTCCTGCGCCGGCCGGCTGGGCGGGGCCGAGATGAGCCGGCGCGAGGGCTACCACGAAGGCAAGGTCCCCCTGCACACGCTCCGGGCCGACATCGACTACGGCTTCACGGAGGCCCGGACCACCTTCGGGCGCATCGGGGTCAAGGTCTGGATCTACAAGGGCGACGTCGTCCCGGTCCGGGAGGCAACCGCCCGCCGGCGCGCCGCGGAGCAGGAGGCGGCGGCTGCGGGCCAGACGGCTGCACCGGCGGCATCCGCAGGCACCGACCGCCCGTCGCGGCCCTCGGGCCGAGGCGGTGGCCAGGGCGGCCCCCGTTCCGGTGGGCCGGGTGGCGGCGGAGGCAGGGGTCAGCGGCGCGAGCCCCGTCCGGCACCGGCTGCCCAGACCGCCCCAGCTCGGGCACCTGCGGCCGTCCCGGCCGCTCCGTCCGTTCCCGTGGAGCCGGCGCCGCCGGCGCCCCAGACGCCGGGAGGAGCCCCCGGTGCTTAGCCCGAAGAAGGTCAAGCATCGCAAGCAGCACCGCGGCCGCATGCGGGGGCTGTCCAAGGGTGGCACCAAGGTCAACTTCGGCGACTTCGGCCTCCAGGCAATCGAGCCCGGCTGGATCACGAGCCGCCAGATCGAGTCCGCTCGTGTCGCCATCACCCGTCACGTCAAGCGCGGCGGCAAGGTCTGGATCAACATCTTCCCCGACAAGCCGTACACGAAGAAGCCCGCCGAGACCCGGATGGGGTCCGGCAAGGGCAACCCCGAGGGCTGGGTGGCAGTCGTGAAGCCGGGCCGGGTCATGTTCGAGCTCGCAGGCGTCGCCGAGCCCGTCGCCGCCGAGGCCATGCGGCTCGCCGGCCACAAGCTGCCCATTCACACCCGGTTCGTCCGGCGGGAGGGTGGAGAGGTTTGAAAACCGCGGAGCTTCGTGAGCTACCCTCTGAGGAGTTGCAAACGCGCCTCGACGAGGTGAAGGAGGAGCTGTTCAACCTCCGCTTCCAGCACGCCACCGGCCAGCTCGAGAACTACAGCCGGCTCGGCCAGCTCCGGAAGGACGTCGCCCGGCTCCGCTCCATCCAGCGCGAGCGTGACCTCGGCATCGGCCACGAGCCGGAGCCGGAAGAGGTCGAGCGGGGGCGTCGCCGCCGCGAGCGGGAGAAGGAAGAGGCGGGCGCCGAGCCCAGGCGGCGGCGGGGCCTGCGCCGTGGGCGCGGCGAGGAGGAGGAAGCGGCTGCGGACGAGGCAACCGAGGCAACGGGATCGAGCGAAGAGGCTGCAGAAGAGGCGGAGGCTGAAGAGAGTGAGTGAAGTCGAGGAGCGACCGCAGCGCAAGGTGCGTTTGGGCATCGTGACGTCCGATCGCATGGACAAGACCGTGGTGGTGCAGATCACGCAGACGATCCGCCACCCCCTCTATCCGAAGATCTATCGCCGGCGGAAGAACCTCTACGCCCACGACGAGACCAACGCCATCAAGGTCGGCGACACGGTGCGCATCATGGAGACGCGGCCGCTGTCGAAGCTGAAGCGGTGGAGGGTTGTCGAAGTGCTTGAGAGGGCGAAGTGATCCAGCAGGAGTCGCGGTGCAGGGTGGCCGACAACACGGGTGCCCGGGAGGTGCTCGTCATCAAGGTCCTGGGCGGCTCCCAGCGCCGGTACGCCCGCGTGGGCGACATCATCGTCGCCGCGGTCAAGGACGCCCTGCCCAACCAGCAGGTCAAGAAGGGTGACGTCGTGAAGGCGGTCGTGGTTCGCACGGCCAAGGAGAAGCGACGCCCCGACGGCAGCTACATCCGCTTCGACGACAACGCCGTCGTCATCATCAACGACCAGAACAACCCCCGCGGCACCCGCGTCTTCGGGCCCGTGGCCCGTGAGCTCAGGGAGAAGCGCTTCATGAAGATCATCTCGCTCGCGCCGGAGGTCCTTTAGTGGCTGCCCGCGTGCGCAAGGGTGACCGGGTCCACGTCCTGGCCGGCAAGGACGCCGGCAAGGAGGGCCGCGTGATCGCCGTCCTGCCGGCCCGCAACCGGGTGCTCGTCGAGGGCGTCAACCGCGTGAAGCGCCACGAGAAGGTGCGGCCCTCGGCCCGCGGCGGCGGCCAGGAGGGCGGCATCATCACCAAGGAGCTCCCGGTCGACTTGTCCAACGTCACGCTGGTCTGCAGCAACTGCGGCCCGACCCGCGTCGGGTTCTCCGTTGCCGAAGACGGCACGAAGATCCGCATCTGCCGGTCGTGCGAGGGGGAGCTCGCCTGATGGCGACCGGGACCGTTGCCGCAACGAACGGCTACGAGCCGCGCTTCAAGCGCCGCTACGTCGACGAGATCCGCCCCAGGCTCGTGGCCGAGACGGGCCTGAACATCATGGCGGTCCCCCGCCTCGTGAAGATCGTCGTCAACATGGGCGTGGGTGAGGCCGTCAAGGAAGCCAAGACGCTCGACGAGGCAGTGAACGAGCTGCGGATCATCACCGGTCAGAAGCCGATGGTGACGAAGGCCCGGAAATCGATCGCAGGCTTCAAGCTTCGCGAGGGCGTGCCGATCGGCGCCAAGGTGACGATACGGGGTGACCGGATGTGGGAGTTCCTCGACCGGCTGCTGTCGGTGGCCCTGCCCCGGATCCGCGACTTCCGGGGCCTCAACCCACGTTCGTTCGACGGCAAGGGCAACTACAGCTTCGGCGTGACCGAGCAGCTGATCTTCCCGGAGATCGACTACGACAAGGTGACGACGATCCGGGGGATGGACATCACCATCGCCACGACGGCGGCGAACGACGAGCAGGGACGGGCGCTGTTGGGTGCCTTCGGGTTCCCCTTCAGGACCGGCTAGGATTGAACAC
>JAOPZY010000160.1 GCA_025963875.1 Actinomycetota bacterium | reverse complement strand
CAGGAGCAGTTGGTGCGAGCTGACGGCCAGGGCGAGGTCGGCCTTGAGGGCCGAGCGGGCGACCATGTCGTCGTGGAGCTGGACGTCGAAGAGCTGGTAGCGGTTCTTGCCGCCGCTTTTTGCCATCCCCATGGCGAAGTCCGCATCCCGAAGCATCTCCACCGCGCCGGCAGTCTCGGGGCGTCGCTCGGCCACGCCGATGCTCACGGTGACGTGCAGGCGCGTCCCGCGGACGGTGAACGGCGCCCGCAGCACCTTCAGGATCCGCTCGGCGATGACCACGGCGGCGGAGCCGGCGTCGTCTTCCAGGACCACGATGGCGAACTCGTCGCCGCCGAGGGAGGCGACCAGGTCGTGAGGCCGGACGCAGCCTTTGAGGCGGACGGACATTTGCGCGAGCAGCACGTCGCCTCCGTCGCGACTCAGGGAGTAGTTGAAGTCCTTGAAATCGTCGATGTCGATGGAGAGCACGCTCTCCTTACGGGCCCTGCGGTCGCTGCCTGCGCCGAAGGACTCCTCCAGGCGTTCGATCAGGGAGGCGCGATTCGCGAGTCCGGTGACCGAGTCGTGGCTGGCCCCACGCTGGAGCGCCATCTGGCTGCCGCGCAGGGCGCGGGCCATGCCGTTGAACGCCTCGGCCAGCTCCCCCAGCTCGTCGTGGCGAGCCACCTCGATGCGACGGTCGAAGTCGCCCGCCTGCATCCTCAAGGCGCTCTGGCGCATGCTGGCGATCGGTTGCACGATGTCCCTGGCCAATCGCCGGCGGAAATAGGCGGTCACGGCCAAGGCCACGCCCAACAATGCGCCAAGGGCGACCGCCAGCAGCCGCTCCACTCCAGCGTCCTTGGCCAGCCGGTTGCGCATCGCTCGGAGGGCAGAGTTCTGGAGGCCGTCCAGGAGTGCCCGGGCCTGGTCGCTGTTGGCGCTGAGCTCGGCCTGGAGTTCGTCCTGAGGGCCTTGCAACACATTCACCTGGTCGCCCCACAGGCCGGCCTTGGTCAGCCCCGCCTGCCAGGATTGAGCCGCCTGGTTGAGCACCCCGGTGGTGTCGTTGCCGGCCGGCAACGTGCCGAGCGCATCCTGGAAGGCTTGGGAAATCTCGAACTGCTGGCCCAGGAAGGCCTGGCGGTCCACCGGCGACCCACTCAGCAGTTGATGTGCCGTGCCCTCGTGATCGACGAGGCTGCCACGGAGGGAGGCGACGATCGTCGATCCCCTGTCGACCTGTTGGGCCGCGCCGCCGAACTCCTTCACGAGAACGCCGACCAGGGTCGCCACGAAGGCAGCGACCAAAAGGACCAACATGATCCCGAACGCCCGCGACCATTCACGCTGGAGGCTTGGCGTGCGTCCCGGCCCGTCGCCCGCGACCACGTCCTGCTTCACCATGTGTCCTGCTCCCAAATCGACGCCGGCGGCTGCCGCTCTGTTCAAAGTTCAACCTCTCCCTTCCTCGTCGGCCAAGTTCCCGTACGGCCACAGATCCCTTCGCACCATTTCGAGCGCTCCTTTGGCGTCTGGAGGTTCCGGGTGCAAAAAGACGGCGAATGCGGAACAATCGAGGAGACCGCTGCAACCCGGACTGGGGGTGGATCGGTGCGAGCGATAGCAGCCAACCGATACGGCGACAACAGCGTGCTGAATGTCGCCGACGTGGAGGATCCGAAACTGGGTCCGGACACGATCATCGTGCGAACCCGGGCCGCCGGCCTCAATCCTTTCGACTGGAAAGTGCTTCGGGGCTATCTGGACGGCGCCTTTCCCGTCCATTTCCCGCTCGTGCCGTGCTGGGACGTGGCGGGCGTCGTCGAAGCCGTGGGCCCGGCCGTGACCGGTTTTCAGCCCGGCGACGAAGTCATCGCCTACGATCGCGAGGATCACATCCAGTGGGGAACCCTCGCCGAATATGTCTCGGTCCCGGTGCGCTGCGCAGCGCCCAAGCCTCCGGAGCTGCCATGGGCGGAGGCCGCTGCCCTGCCCCACTCGGGGCTGACGGCGTATCAGTTGGTCCACGACGGCCTTGCCCTCGCCCCCGACCACACGGTGCTCGTGCACGGGGCATCAGGGGGGGTCGGCTCCTTCGCCGTGCAGCTTGCGGGAAGCTCTGGGGCCCGGGTGATCGGCTCCGCCAGCCCGGGCAACCACGAGTACCTCCGGGGGCTCGGCGTGGAGCCGGTCCCCTACGGACGTCGACTGGTCGACGACGTCCTGGCACTCGCCCCCGGCGGGGTCGACGCCGTCATCGATCTGGTCGGCGGGGCGGCCCTCGACGCCGTGCCGGCGCTTCTCAAGGAGGGCGGCCAGATCGTCGGGGTCACGGACGCGCTCCGGCTGAAGGAGCTGGGTGGCCGGTACCTGTTCGTGCACCCCGATGCAGCGCAACTCACCGACCTCGGCCTGCTCGCCGCCAAGGGTGACCTCTCGGTCCACGTCTCGGCGAAGTTCGCCTTCTACGACGCCGTGGCCGCATTCGACCAGATCGAGTCCGGCCACACCCGCGGGAAGGTAGTGGTCGAAGTAGACGGCTGACGACGATAATGGCCGTCATGTCCGACCGGATCCGAGGCCTCGACGACCCCACCATGATCGACATGGTGATGCTGTCGCCCGAGGAGGACCGGATCGATCTGATCATGGTCCACACCGGCGTCTGGGACCGGTCCACCGGGCTGCTGCTGCGCCTTGAGGAGAAGTGGCAGCACTATGTGGGCTTTGCCATCCACGGCGGCCTGGCGAGGATGTATCCCGACTATGCGCACCTTCCCTGGCGCATCGTGCTCGACTGCCGCGTGGAGCCCGACGACCGCACGAAGGAGTTCGTGCTGCGGGCGAACGAGCTGACCCGCAAGGAGGGCGGCGACTTCGTCGTGAGGCTGCTCAAGAGGCCGTGAGCCCAGCCGGGACGTCAAGAGCCCCGGGCCGCACGTCGTCCTGGGGCCGCTGCTTGAACGCCTTGCGGTAGGCGGTCGGCGAGGTCCCCACCACCCTCCCGAAGTGCAGGCGCAGGTTGGCGGCGGATCCGAGCCCGCAGGCCTCTGCCACCCGGTCGATGGGGAGGTCGGTGCTCTCGAGAAGGCGTTGCGCCGCCGCCACCCGCTGCACGAGTAGCCACCGCAGGGGGCTCGTGCCGGTCATCGCCAGGAACTGCCGGGCGAAGGTCCTGGGCGACAGGTGGGCGTGCGACGCCATGGCCGGCACGGTGAGCGGCTCCCCGAGGTGCCGGACCGCCCAGCTCATCGTCTCGCCGAGTGGGTCGTCGTCCATCCTCGGCGGCAGGGGCGCCTCGACGTACTGCGCCTGGCCCCCGGAGCGGTGCGGCGGCACGACCATGCGGCGCGCGAACAGGTTGGCGGCCTGGGCTCCGTGGTCCTGGCGGACCATGTGGAGGCAGAGGTCGATGCCGGCAGCGGTTCCGGCCGAGGTGAGGACCTGACCCTCGTCGATGTACAGCACCGACGGATCGACGTTGACCTTGGGAAACATCTGGGCCATGAGCCCGGCGTACATCCAGTGCGTCGTGGCCCGTTTGCCGTCGAGCAGCCCGGCGTGGGCGAGCACGAAGGCCCCGGAACAGAGCGAGGCAATCCGTGATCCCCGGTCGTGGGCCGCCCGCAGCGCATCGAGCAGGTGGTCCGGCGGGATCTCCCGGACGTCCCGCCAGGCCGGGACGATCACGGTGTCGGCCCCGGGAAGGTGCGTCAAGTCGTAGGGAGTGTCGATGGTGAAGCTTCCCTCCGTCGTCCGCAGCGGCGGCGGATCGGCGGCGCACAGCAGGAGCCCGTAGGTGGGAGCGCCCATCGCCGAGCGGTCGATGCCGAAGACTTCGCAGGGAACCGCCGTTTCGAAGACCGCCAGGCGGTCGAAGACCACCACCGCCACGGTTCTGCGGGCACCGAACTCCAGCAAGTTCATGGCAGCATCTTAGCGAATATAGGCAGTCCTGCCACTCGTCTGGGCATCCCCGGCTTGCGAGGATGGGCCCATGAACGAGGCGACCACCCGGCAGGCCCAGTCACGGAGCCGGAGTGCCGCACGGCTGCTCCAGCTGCTGACGGAGCTCGTCACGTCCTGGCGCCGCGCCGGCGCCCGGGCCCCGAGGCGCCCCTCAAGGCGCCGGGTAACAGCCCGCCTCCGGCCGGCAGAGGAGACGCTGATCTCACGCAGCACCGGTGGCCGCTGCTAGTCCGAGAAGGGAACGCCATGCATCCGGCCCTGCTGGGCGAGATGGCCCGGCTGCGCCACGAGGAGCTGCTCCGCGACGCCGAGCAGGTTCGCCGGGCGCGCTCCGTCCGGCCCCGGAGGGTGGTGGGCGCGGTTGCCCGCGCCCGGAAGCGAGGTGGGAAGAAAATCCTTCGCCTGGAGGCCGTCGCGAAATTCCACTGAGGAGGGCCTCCGAGGTTGTACACGGCCCGTTTTCAGACCGACTTGCTCCGTTTCCGACCAGCCCTGGTCCGAAGTTGGGGGCGAATCGCGCGTATACGCGCGCTAGGCTCCCAACCTCCTCCTCCGGCCCTGGGTGGCGCGCGGAGGTCCGGACAAGCCATACCCCGGAATCCGGCTCGCCATATTGCGACGGCCTGCCTGCGCGGGATTTCTTACTAACCTCGCTTCCGGGCGAAGGCCGGGCCTGCCGGCGCGTTGGGCGCGGCGTACCATGCCCCCACCTGGTGGGGCTCCCTGCTGGGACTCCCACCGGGAAGGGCCGACAACACGCCGTGACGGGGCTGGAGCAGGTCGCCGTCTTCGGCGCCGGGGTTGCGGCGGGCACCATCAACACCATCGTCGGCTCCGGCAGCCTCATCACCTTCCCCACCCTGCTGGCCTTCGGCTACCCGCCGGTGGTGGCCAACGTCTCGAACACGGTTGGCCTCGTGCCGGGCTCGGTGTCGGGCGCCTGGGGCTACCGCAAGGAGCTTGCGGGCCAGGGGCGGCGCCTCATCCGCCTGGGGCTCGCGTCGGGGCTCGGGGGCCTGAGCGGGGCACTGCTGCTGCTGGTCCTGCCCGCCTCGGCCTTCAAGGCCATCGTCCCGGCGCTCATCGTCCTCGCCTGCCTGCTGGTCATCTTCCAGCCGGCGATCACCCGGCGCATGGAGGAGCGAGGTCGCAAGGCGCCTCCGGCCGACGGCGGGCTCCTGTTGCTCGCCGGCCTCTTCGGGGCGGGGCTGTACGGGGGCTACTTCGGCGCCGCGCAGGGCGTGCTGCTCCTGGGCATCATGGGCCTCACCCTGCGGGAGGACATCCAGCGGATCAATGCCGCCAAGAACGTCCTGGCGGCGATCGTGAACGGGGTGGCTGCCGTCCTGTTCATCGTGGTGGCGCACGTCGCCTGGCGTCCCGCACTGCTGCTGGCTGTCGGCTCCACCATCGGGGGCCAGATCGGCGCCAAGGCGGGCCGCCGCCTCCCGGCCGGGGCGCTGCGGGCGATCATCGTCGTGGTCGGCATCGTGGCGGTGGTTCGCCTGCTGCGCTGACCGCGCGCGTAGGATGGGCGCGCGATGCCCTACGAGACGCTCCAGCTGAGCCAGTCCGACGCCGTCGCCACCGTCACCCTCAACCGACCCGCCAAACGCAACGCCATCAACGCGACCATGTTCGAGGAGCTCGACGCCGCGTTCTCCCACATCGCCGCCGAGCCCTCCATCCACTCGTTCGTCCTCACGGGGGCGGGGGGCCATTTCTGCTCCGGCGTCGACCTCTCCGCCCTCGAGGAGCTGCCCCGCTCACCCGAGGAGATGCGCCGCCGGATGGAGCGCATCCACGGCGTGCTCGCCCGCATCATGTACTGCCCGAAGCCGGGGATCGCCGCAGTCCGGGGGTACGCGGCAGGGGGCGGCGCCAACCTGGCCCTCGCCTGCGACCTCGTCGTGATGGGCGACGACGCCAGGTTCGCCGAGCTCTTCGTGCGGCGGGGCCTGGTGATGGACATGAGCGGCACGTTCACGCTGCCCCGGTCCGTCGGGCTGCACCGTGCCAAGGAGCTGGCGCTCCTGGGCGAGACGATCGATGCGGTGCGGGCCTACGAGATGGGGATCGCCAACCGCGTGGTGCCCGCCGGCGAGCTGGAGGCGGTGGCGGCGACCCTCGCGGCGAAGCTCGCTGCCGGGCCGCCGGTGGCGATGGCGCTGATGAAGCGGGCCATCAACGACTCGTTCTCCCGGCCGTTCGACGAGGTCCTGGAGCAGGAGTCCCTGCACCAGTCGATGATCTTCTCGACGAAGGACCTCCAGGAAGCGATCAGTGCCTTCTTCGAGAAGCGGAGTCCGCACTTCACGGGTGAGTGAGCCGCCCCCCAGGCTCGGGTCACGGCGATTGGAGGTGCTCGCCGAGGCGGGACAGCCGGTCGTCCCACTGGGCCCCCACCGAGTTCATCCACGACACGGCCTCCCCCATGGGCGCGGGGGTGAGGCGGAACCGGTTCTCCCTGCCCACCCGCTCGCCGACGACGAGGCTGGCCTGCTCCAGTTCGGCAAGGTGCTTGGCGATGGCCTGGCGGGTGACCGGCAGGACCCCGGCAAGCTCGGTCGCCGTCATCGAGGCATGCTCCGACAACCGTCGGATGACCTCCCGGCGGGTGGGATCGGCAAGCGCGCTGAACACTGCGTCGGCGGGGTCCACTGCTACCTGCTGAGCGCCATGATCCGGGGGGGCGCCCCGATCGGGTCGGGGATCGAGGAACCGATGACGACCGGCCCCACCATCGGGATCAACTCGCCGACCGCCAGCGACGGGGTCTCGACCACGGTGAGGGCGGTGCCCTCGGCGACCTCCTCCAGCACGAACTCCACGCGCGAGCCGGAATCACGGGCTGACCCGCCCGCCGGAGCGGGCATCCACCGGAAGGCGAACCGGCACGGGGCCTCCACCTCCTCGATCAGCGCCCGGCGCGATGCTCCGCCGGCGTCCCTGAATACGATGCGGCCCGCGGGCCGCAGGTCGAAGGAGACCACCTCCATGCCGAACCAGCGGGACAGCTCCTCGGCCCGCGTGAGCGCAGCCCAGACCTCCTCCCGGCCGACCGGGTACACGATCCGCTTCTCCACTCTTGCCCTCGGATGCATCGGCTCCTCCTTGTGCAACCCAAACGTTGCGCTATACTCGCAACCAATGGGTTGCATTATAGCAAGGAGGCCAGGCATGAGCGAGTACACCGTCCCCATGGTCATCGAGACCACGCTGCGAGGCGAGCGCGCCTTCGACATCTACTCCCGGCTCCTGTCGGAGCGGATCGTCTTCCTCGGATCGCCACTGGACGACGGCGTCGCCAACGTCGTGACCGCCCAGCTCCTGCACCTCGAATCGGAGGACGACGAGCGGGACATCAACCTGTACGTGAACTCTCCGGGCGGCTCGTCGGCGGCGCTGCTCGCCATCTACGACACGATGCAGACCGTCTCCTGCGACGTGGCGACATGGTGCGTCGGCTACGCCGCCTCGGCGGCCGCGGTGGTCCTCGCCGGGGGCACGGCCGGCAAGCGCTACGCCCTCCCGCACTCCAGCATCCTCATCCACCAGCCCCACGGCCAGGTGGGCGGGCAGGCGGTCGACATCGAGATCCAGGCCAAGGAGATCCTGCGCCAGCGCCGGCTGATCGACGAGATCCTGGCGCACCACACCGGCAAGCCCGTGGCCCAGATCTCGGCGGACACCGACCGGGACTTCATCATGTCGCCGGAGGAGGCCCTTCTCTACGGGATCATCGACCGCATCGTCGAGCCGCGGGCTGCCCGCCGGCTTCGCGGCGTCCAGGCCGTGCGGGCCGGGGAGCTCCACCCGTAGCCGGGCGCGCTGCCACCCGAGGGGGGTGGGGTGGCGAGCGGGTGCTGCGAGGCTCCGCCACCGGGGGGGTGGTGGGCGGGCCCTGGGTGAAACCAGACCGAAGGGCTTGGAACCGGGAAGCGGATCCCCCCGGGGGGGTTCGGGGTTCGGTTCCAGACCTTGACCCGGTGCCGTTTCCTTCGGCTGTCGAACTAGTACTAGTTTCGGCCTGTCGACGCCCAAGGTACATAACGTCGATACATCATTTCTCGCTCACCTTCTTGGGGGACCCTGTGGGGACGCAAAGGGACTACGAGCCGAGGGTTACGAGCGCTATGGGACGAATGGCCCGACGTCTTCGAGCGGATGAGGGGAATCGAACCCCCGCCTGAAGCTTGGGAAGCTTCCGTTCTGCCATTGAACTACATCCGCGTGATCCCTCCACCACAGGGAGCCGGAGGGAGCCCCTATTCTAACCCTGCGTCGTCTCCGGGGCCTCCGCGGCCACCACGTCCTCGAGGATCTGCGCCAGGTCCCGGACCTTGATGTCGGCGTCGGCGCCGCGCTCGGCGATCCCGTCGCCCAGCATGACGTGGCAGAACGGGCAGCCGACCCCGACGACGTCGGTGCCGACCGCCAGGGCCTCGTCCACCCGGTCGAGGTTCACCTTCTTGCCGAGACGCTCCTCCATCCACATCCGGCCCCCGCCGGCGCCGCAGCAGAAGGTGTGCCGGCCGTGGCGGTGCAGCTCCCTGGTGGGGGCGCCCGCCTGTTCGAGGATGCGGCGGGGGGCCTCCAGGATGTCGTTGTGCCGGGCCGCGTAGCAGGGGTCGTGGTAGGCGACGCTCTCGGGGAAGTCCCGCTCGATGGGAAGGCGGCCCTCGGCCACGAGCTCGGCGAGGAAATCGGTGTGGTGACGGACCTGGTAGTTGCCGCCGAACTGGGGGTACTCGTTGGCGATGGTGTTGAAGCAGTGGGGGCAGGCCGTGACGATCTTCGTCACGCCCCCCGCCTCCATCGTCTCGATGTTGGCCTTCGCCATCGTCTCGTAGAGGTACTCGTGGCCCATGCGCCGGGCGGGGTCGCCGTTGCAGCCCTCCGAGGACCCGAGGATGGCGAAGCACACGCCGGCACGCTTCATGAGCCGGGCGAAGCTCTGGACCACCTTCTTGTTGCGGTCCTCGAAGGCACCGGCGCAGCCGACCCAGAAGAGCACCTCGAACTCGCCAGGGGCGACGTCCCGGCCGACGACGGGGATGTCCAGGCCCTGCGCCCAGTCGAGGCGGGCCCGGGCGGGCTGGCCCCACGGGTTGCCGGAGTTCTCGAGGTTGTTCAGGGCGGTCCCCATCTCCCGGGGGAAGCGGGCCTCCATCATCACGAGGTTGCGGCGCATGTCGATGATGTGGTCGATGTGCTCGATGTCCACCGGGCAGTTGTAGACGCAGGCACCGCAGGTGGTGCAGTCCCAGACCACCTCGTCGTCGAGGACGTCGGGGTTGAGCGGCGTCGTCGTCTCCGGTGACCCGCCTGCCTTCCTGGCGGCGACGAGCCCCGGCCCCGCCTGCATCAGATGGTCCCGCAGCTCCATCACGAGGAGCTTCGGTGACAGCGGCTTGCCGGTGTTCCAGGCGGGGCAGGCGGACTGGCACCGGCCGCACTCCGTGCAGGTGTAGGTGTCGAGGAGCCCCTTCCACGTGAGGTCGGTGATCGTCGCGGCGCCGATGACGTCGTCGTCACCCATCTCCTCGAAGTCCACGTCGACCCGTTTCAGGGCCCCCCGGGGGCGGCTGGCCGTCGACGAGAAGAAGACGTTGAACGGCGCCGTGATGATGTGGAGGTGCTTGGAGTAGCCCAGGTAGACGAGGAAGGCGAGGACCAGCAGGGAGTGGGCCCAGAGGAAACCGCCGTTCCAGACCTCCTGGGAGCCGTGGGCGAGGCCGTCGAACAGGTGGGCAGCGACGAACGAGGAGATGTAGGCGGCGGCGCGGGGGTAGGGGAAGTGGCCGACAGCGATCTCGGTGGCCCGCAGCCCGATGACCGTCAGCATGATGCCCGAGATGGCGATGAGGATCTGGTCGGCCTCCTTGAGGTGCGAACCCCGGAAGCGCCCCGGCCTGAGCACCTTGCGGATGTAGAAGGCCATGGCGATGCCGACGAGCACGAGCCCGGCGAACGTGTCCTGGAGGGCGGCGAGGGGACCCCAGTGCCCGACCACGGGAAGGGCGAACGACGACGAGTACGCCTTGCCGAACGCCTCGACGATCGTGGTGAACAGGACCACGAAGCCCCAGAAGATGAAGGTGTGCATGATGCCCGGGAACGGCCACTGCAGGAGCTTCTGCTGGCTCCAGACCACCCGCAGCTCCCTGCCGATCCGGGCACCGAGGTTGTCCCAGCGCTTCTCCGGCTTGCCGAGGCGCAGCATGGCGAGGAGCTGGAGGGCCCGCCGGGTGAACAGGCCCAGGGCGACGGCAATCGCCAGGGTCATTGCGACGGCGGTAAGCACCGACAGATTCTAAAGATGTTTGGTGCTTTTTCGTTCGCTGCGAACAAATTTTCACCAAACTTCGAAGCCGATGGCCGCCGCGGCCTCCTCACGTCTCTTCGTCGCCGGTGATCTGCAGGATGTCGTCGAGCTTCAGGATCTCGGCCGTGGTCACCACCCCGACGAACCGCTCCCCCTCCACCACCGGCAGCAGGTCGATGTCGGCCCTCTCCATGGCCCCGAGCGCATCACGGAGGTGCCAGAGCGGATCGGCGGTCGGGAAGTCCATGCGCATGAGGTCCGAGACAGGTGTGGTGGCCCACAGCTCCTGGGGGGTCTCGGCCAGCTCCTCGACGCGGACAACCCCCAGGTACCGGCCTTGCTCGACGACGACGGCGGCGTGCTCACGAAGGCCCACCGCGTGGTAGCGGAAGAACTCGTCCAGGGTCATGTCGGGAGCGGCGGTTGCGGCATCGGTCCGCAGGGCGGACGAAAGGGGCAGGGGGAAGCGCCGCTCCAGGTGCCCGGCCCGGGCGCTCATCTGGTAGGTGGAGGCGGAGGCGGAACCCATGAAGAGCTGGGACACCATGGCGGCGATGAGACCGGGCACGATGAAGCCGGGCCTCCCGCTTGCCTCCGCAGCGAACACCACGGCGGCAAGGGGCACCCGGTAGCCGGCTCCCAGGAAGGCCGACACCCCGACGAGCGGGAAGAAGTTGCTCCCCGAGGAAGCGGTGCGGAAGATCCCCCCGAGCGTCCGGCCCAGGAGCGCCCCCTCCACCACGAGTGGGATGAACAGCCCTCCGGCACCACCCCCGGCGACGGTCACCACCGTGGCCGCCGCCCGCATGAGGAGGAGGGCCACGACGAGGATGACGGCCCGGTGGGGATTGAACGCCCACTGGAGGTTGTCGTACCCGGGGCCGAGGGTCAGCGCCGAGCCGAAGAGGGCATAGGAGGCGGCCGCGAGGCCCCCGAGGCCAACGCCGGCGCCGGCGGCCCGGACCCACGGGTTCCCCCGCCCCGACAGCTGCTTCGCACGCGCCAGCGCCCGCGTGAACCCCCGTGCCCCCACCCCGCAGATGACCCCCAGCACGACGGCGCCGGCCAGGTCCCGGAAGTCGAACGGGGGAGCGCCGCTGACGGCGAAGAGGGGGGCCGTGCCGTAGAAGGTGGCGAACACGACGTAACTCGAAGCGGCCGCGATCCCGGCCGGCAGGAGCATCCGCCGGGCGAAGTCCTCCTGGTACGGCACCTCCAGGGCGAAGACAAGGCCGGTGGCGGGTGCCTTGAAGATGGCGGCCACACCGGCGGCGGCGCCGGCCACCAGGAGGACCTTGACGTCGCTGCGGGAGAACAAGCGGCTGAAGCGGGCCTGCAGCGCCGAGCCGATCCCCGCCCCCAGGTAGATCGACGGGCCTTCGTAGCCCAGGGCCCCGCCGAAGCCGAGCGTGACCATGCTGGCGAGGATCCTTCCCGGCAGGAGCCGCAGGTCGAGCCTGCGCCCCGTCTCGTGGAAGTTGTGGATGTACTCGTCTGCGGTCGCCGGGGAGGTCGTCCGGGCGATCCATCGCAGGATCGCCGCCGCGAGAAGGAGGCCGACGAGGGGCGCGGCGACCTGCACCCCGACCGGCTGGTCCCGGAGGCCCTCGAAGAGTTGGTCGCGCGTCACCCACTCGAACCCTGCGACCGCCAGGCCGGTCAGCACCCCGGTCAACCCAGCGAGGACGAGGACCTGGCTCCCCCGCCGGCCGAGGGCCGCGATCTGCCCACGGCGGCGCTCGAAGCCGGCTCGGAAGCGCTGCGCGGCGCGGGCTTCGGTCATTCCCAGCCCAGGCGCCACGACGGGTCGGGGACCTCGCCGGCCGCCGACCCGAGATCGTTCAACGCCTCGATGACGTTGGCCCGCCGCCCCGGGGGGACGGCCCGGACCACCCGCTCGATCTCGCTGCGCCGCACGCGGGTCACCGCATCGACCACCCGCCGTCCGGCGGGCGAGATCGATGCCAGCACCTCCCGGCGGTTGTCGGTGGACGCCCGGCGGGTGATCAGGCCCTTGGCCACCAGCCGGTCGCACAGGCGGGTGACCGACGAGGGGGCTGCGCCGAGGTCGGCGGCGATCGCCGAAGGGATGTGGGGGCCGCGCGAGGCGAGGAGGACGAGCAGGCGATACTGGGCGAGGGTGACATCCGCCGGGGCCGCCGCCAGCGAGCGGGCAGCGATGGCGACCAGTGCCCGCGAGGCCAGCAACACGGCAGAGACCAGCGCCTCGTCATCGACCGGCTCGTGCTCCGGCAACAGTGGCAAGCCCTCCGTAGGATCTGTTGCCCATGATAACTATTGCAGCCGACAACAGTTTCGCGAGATGCGTCGGCGCTGACGGCGTCCTGTCAACGAGAGCCGGGCGGCGGTCGAGTGCCGGCTAGCCGGTTGCTCCACTGCGGCCGAGACAGCGCCGTCGCCGGGTACCGTCTTTGAGCAGGGCGTTGTCGGCCTGGCATCGCAGTTCCGATACAACCGGCGATTCACGGCCCCGGAGGTTGTTCGGTGCCCCCCGGGATGTTCGTGCAATCGACCTACATTCCTGTGATTTACGTAGCGAGCCCCCGGCCCGCCACATCGCCGAGGATTTCGTCTTCGCGAGTCCCCCAGGACGACCGTCCAGGGGGGCCGCGGTCGTGTCCGGCGGCCAGCTCGGCTCGGTCAGGGAGTAGATTCCGTCAAAAAGGGCCGTGAGCCCACTTTTTGACGGAAACTACCTCGCTGATCTCCGGAGGCTCGCTACGAGGTCTGGACCTCGGTCTCATGCTGGCGGCAAGAGTCACCGACTTAAGGTACTTGTCCTTGGCGGTCGGCCTGGCCCGCAGGACCCCGTCGACGACGGCCAGATAGTTGTCCGCCAGGTCCCGCCGCGGCGGTTAACGCCCAGCATCATAAAAGTTGACAGCATGGCACTCAGGTCCTAATCTGGGGCCAAGCGTTGCGGGGGCCGGGCGATCCCAAACCGATGCGGTAGGCCTCCCAGAGCTTCAGACGAAGCAAACAAAACAGCCAAGAACAATACGAAGCAAGAAGAAAGGGATGTGCCATGCCGAAAGCCGTTGGAATCGACCTGGGGACCACCAACTCCGTGGTCTCGGTCCTCGAGGGAGGGGAGCCCGTCGTCATCCCCAACGCCGAGGGCCATCGGACCACCCCATCGGTGGTCGCCTTCAGCAAGACCGGAGAGATCCTCGTCGGCGAGGTCGCCAAGCGCCAAGCCATCACGAACCCCGACCGGACCTTCCGCTCCATCAAGCGGGAGATGGGGACCTCCTGGTCCACGAGCATCGACGGGAAGAAGTGGACGCCCCAGGAGATCTCCGCCCAGATCCTCATGAAGTTGAAGCGAGACGCCGAGGCCTACCTGGGCGACAAGATCGTACAGGCGATCGTCACCGTCCCGGCCTACTTCAACGACGCCCAGCGCCAGGCGACCAAGGAAGCCGGCCAGATCGCCGGCCTCGAGGTGCTCCGGATCATCAACGAGCCCACCGCCTCGTCGCTCGCCTACGGGCTCGACAAGTCGGCCGATCAGACGATCCTCGTGTTCGACCTCGGCGGTGGGACCTTCGACGTGTCGCTGCTGGAGATCGGCGACGGCGTCTTCGAGGTCAAGGCCACGTCCGGTGACACCCACCTCGGTGGCGACGACTGGGACCAGCGGATCATCGACACCATGATCAAAGAAGTGAAGAACAACCACGGCGTCGACCTCTCGAATGACCGTATGGCCCTCCAGCGCTTCAAGGAAGCCGCCGAGAAGGCCAAGATCGAGCTCTCCCAGGCGGCCGAGACCACCATCACCCTGCCGTTCCTCACCGCCACCGAGGCGACCGGGCCGATCCACTTCGAGATGAAGCTCACCCGCTCCGCCTTCGAGCAGCTCACCGAGGACCTGGTGCAGCGCCTGAAGGACCCCTTCAACCAGGCGGTCAAGGACTGGGGCAAGCCGGTGGGCCAGATCAACCACGTCATCCTGGTCGGCGGCTCAACCCGGATGCCCATGGTCCAGGACCTGGTGAAGAGCCTCACCGGCGGCAAGGAGCCGCACAAGGGCGTGAACCCGGACGAGGTCGTCGCCATCGGCGCCGCTCTCCAGGCGGGCGTGCTCAAGGGTGAGGTCAAGGACGTGCTGCTCCTCGACGTCACGCCGCTGTCGCTCGGCATCGAGACCAAGGGCGGCATCTTCACCAAGCTGATCGAGCGCAACACCACCATCCCGACCAAGAAGTCCGAGGTGTTCTCCACCGCCGAGGACAACCAGCCCTCGGTCGAGGTCCACGTGCTCCAGGGCGAGGCGGAAACCGTCTACTCCCCCGGCGCCCGGACCCTGGGCCGGTTCCAGCTGGTGGGCATCCCGGCAGCGCCGCGAGGCATGCCCCAGATCGAGGTGACCTTCGACATCGACGCCAACGGCATCGTCCACGTGGCGGCCAAGGACCTCGGGACGGGCAAGGCGCAGGCCATGACCATCACCGGCGGCACGGCCCTGCCCAAGGACGAGATGGAGAAGATGATGAAGGAGGCCGAGCGCTTCGCCGAGGAGGACCGGCGGCGGCGTGAGGTGGCTGAGGCCCGCAACATGGCGGACAATCTCGCCTACCAGACCGAGAAGACCCTCAAGGAGCATGGCGACAAGCTGAACGAGGCCGACCGCCGTGCCGTCGAGCAGGCCCTCGGAGAGGTCAAGGACGCACTCAAGAGCGACGACGCCGCCCGCATCAAGACGGCATCCGATGCGCTGGTGACGGCCTCCCACAAGCTGGCCGAGCAGATCTACCACACGAGCCAGGGCCAGCAGGGCGACGCCACCGCCGCCGATCACACCGGCGATCACAAGGCCTCGTCGGACGACGACGTCGTGGACGCAGAGATCGTTGACGAAGGACACTGAAAGGAGGCTCCGAGATGGCTGTTCGCAGATGGGACCCGTTCCGGGACCTGTTGGGCATCCAGAACGAAATGAACCGGCTGTTCGGCCGTACTTACGGTCCGGGCGAATCGGCGGAGGCGGAAACCCAGGGAAGCTGGGTGCCCCCGCTGGACGTCTACGAGACCCAGGACCGCTACATCATCACTGCAGAGCTTGCCGGGATGACGACGGGCGACGTCGACATCACGGTGGAGGACAACGTCCTGACACTGCGGGGCGAGCGGACGTTCTACGGCGACGTCCCCGAAGAGTCGTTCCATCGCATCGAGCGGCGGTTCGGTCCGTTCCAGCGGCGGGTGGCCCTGCCGCAGGGCTCTGACACGGCCCACATCGACGCGTCGATGTCCGACGGGCTGCTGACCATCGAGGTGGCAAAGGTTGCCAAGGCGCAGCCTGTTCGCGTCGAGGTGAAGGCTGGGCCAGGGTCCCCTTCGGGGAACGAAAGGGGCTGACATGGACCAGCATCGAGGCGACCAACCGCCGCCGCGGCGCATCACGATCAACGACCGCCGGAAGCTGCATCCGGAGGCTGCGGCGACAGTGCCGGCCGGCGTGAATACGCAGGCAGCGGCCCCGGAGCCTCCCGCGGGCCCGCCTGCCCCGGCCGCTCCGGCGGGCCCGACGGCCCCCGCCGAGCCGAACCCGCTGGAGGCCCAGGTCGAGGCGGCGCGGGCCGAGGCTGCCGCCTACCTGGACGACCTCCAGCGGCTGAAGGCTGAGTTCGACAACTATCGCAAGCGCATCGTGAAGGAGCAGACCGGCCTGGTGGA
This sequence comes from Actinomycetota bacterium, assembly GCA_025963875.1. Lineage (GTDB taxonomy): Bacteria > Actinomycetota > CADDZG01 > JAHWKV01 > JAOPZY01 > JAOPZY01. Next base: position 7,452 of record JAOPZY010000160.1, on the reverse strand, counting down.
GCGGGCGTCGGCCAGCCTCCTGCACCGCCTGCTGCCGGTCCTCGACAACTTCGAGCTGGCGGTGGCCTCCGCCGAGGAGAGCCGCGAGTTCGACCGGATGCTGAAAGGCATCGAGATGGTCTTCGGAGAGCTGAAGGAGGTCCTCACCGCCGAGGGGCTCACCGCCATCGCGGCGAAGGGCAAGGCCTTCGATCCGAACTACCACGAGGCGGCCCTCCAGGTCGACGGCGAGGAGGACGGCGAGGCGTACGTCGCCGAGGAGCTGCGCAGCGGCTACACCTACAAGGGGCGGGTGCTCCGGCCCTCGATGGTGAAGGTCGCACGGCGGGGGACGGGCTGAGGAGTTCAAAAGGAGAGACCGATGCCGGAGCGCGAGTGGGCGGACAAGGACTACTACGCCACCCTGGGCGTCCAGAAGGGCGCGCCCGAGGCCGACATCAAGAAGTCCTACCGCAAGCTGGCGCAGAAGTACCACCCGGACGCCAACCCCGGCGACACGGCGGCGGAGGAGAAGTTCAAGGAGGTCTCCCACGCCTACGACGTGCTCTCCGACGCCAAGACCCGCAAGGAGTACGACGACTTCCGGGAGATGCTGACCTCCGGCTTCGGGGGCTTCGGCGGGGCCGGCGGGCCGGCCGGGGCCGGGGGCCGGCGCATCCGCTTCGAGGACCTGGGCGACCTGGGGGACATCTTCACCAGGGCCGGGCAGAGCGGCGGCGGCGGCAACGTCTTCACCGACGAGATCTTCGGCTCGATCTTCGGACGGGGCGGCGGGGCGCGCGCCGGGCGGCCCACGAAGGGCCGCGACCAGGAGACCGAGATCGCCCTCGCCTTCCGGGAGGCCCTCGAGGGGACCACGTCGAGCCTGCACCTCACCGAGCCGGGCGGCAAGCAACGCTCGATCAAGGTCCGCATCCCGGCCGGGGTGACCGACGGCGCGCGGATCAAGGTGCCCGGCAAGGGCGACGAGTCCCCGAACGGTGGGCCGCGGGGGGACCTGTTCGTGAAGGTGACCGTCGTGCCGCACCAGATCTTCGGCCGCAAGGGCCGCGACCTGACGCTGACGCTGCCGATCACGTATCCCGAGGCGGCCCTGGGGGCCGACGTCAAGGTGCCCACGCTGGACGGCGGGACGGTCACGTTGAAGATCCCCGCGGGGACGCAGGCGGGCAAGACCTTCCGGCTCCGTGGCAAGGGCGGCGGCACGAACGGCGACAGGGCCGGCGACATGCTCGTCACGGTCAACGTTGTCGTCCCCCAGAAGCTGACGAAGGAAGCCAAGCATCTGCTCGAGCAATTCGCCGGGCTGCAGCCGGAGTCCCCGCGTGAGCACCTCGGGACCACAAGCGGCTCGAAGGGCTGAGGCCATGTCGATCCAGAGCCAGGGGCCCCGCGATCAGGGAGAGCGGCAGGCACAAGGCACCTACGAGGAGCGCGCGGTCTACGTCATCAGCGTCGCGGCCGACCTGGCCGGCGTGCATCCCCAGACGCTGCGGATCTACGAGCGGAAGGGTCTGCTGTCCCCGCAGCGCACCGCGGGCAACACTCGCCGGTATTCGGAACGGGACGTCGAGCAGCTCCGCCAGATCCAGCGGCTGACCCAGGACGAGGGCGTCAATCTCGCCGGGGTCCGCATCATCATGGACATGCAGCGCCGCCTCGAGGAGGCCCAGGCGCAGCTCGACCGGGTCCGCCGGCGCATGGCCGAGGTGCAGCGTCAGGCGGAGGGCCAGCAGGCCGAGCGCTCGGCCCCCAGGCGGCCCCACTGGGGAGTACTGGCGCGCCTCGACGACGTGCGGCAAATCTTCGGACAGGGAGGGTGATTCCGGAATGGATCTGAACAAGCTGACCCGGCGGTCCCAGGAGGCGCTCGCCGCGGCACAACGACTGGCCTCCGACCGCAACCATCAGGTCATCGAGCCCGAGCACCTGCTCTACGCCCTGCTCTCGCAGTCCGACGGCGTCGTCTTCGGCTTGGTGCAACGCCTCGGCGTCGTGCCGGGAACCCTGCGCGACCGGGTGGACGAGTTGCTCGGCCGCATCCCGAAGGTCTACGGCGGGACCGACCAGGGCAGGATCGGCACCTCGCTCTCCAAGGTTCTGGACCAGGCGTTCCGCGAAGCCGAGGGCCTCAAGGACGAGTACGTCTCCACCGAGCATCTGCTGCTCGCCCTGGTGGAGGCGAGCTCCGCCGGGCGGCTCGGCCCCCTCTTCGCGGAGTTCGGCATCACGCGGGACAAGGTGCTCGCCGCGCTCGTGGAGATCCGTGGCACCCAGCGCGTGACGTCCCCCGATCCCGAGGGCACCTACCAGGCGCTCGAGCGCTTCGGGCGGGACCTCACGGAGCTGGCACGCAAGGGCAAGCTCGACCCCGTGATCGGACGGGACGACGAGATCCGCCGGGTCATCCAGGTCCTCTCCCGCCGCACGAAGAACAACCCCGTGCTCATCGGCGAGCCCGGCGTCGGCAAGACCGCCATCGTCGAGGGCATCGCCCGGCGCATCGCGGACGGCGACATCCCCGAGAGCCTGCGCAACAAGCGCATCATCGCCCTCGACATCGCCTCGATGGTGGCCGGGTCCAAGTACCGGGGTGAGTTCGAGGAGCGGATGAAGGCGGTCCTCAAGGAGATCGCCGATTCCGGCGGCGAGGTCATCACCTTCGTCGACGAGCTGCACACCATCGTCGGCGCCGGGGCGGCCGAGGGATCGGTCGACGCTGGCAACATGATCAAGCCGATGCTGGCCCGCGGCGAGCTGCGGATGATCGGGGCCACCACGCTGGACGAGTACCGCAAGCACATCGAGAAGGACCCGGCCCTGGAGCGCCGCTTCCAGCCGGTGCTGGTCAACCCGCCCTCGGTGGAGGACACCATCGCGATCCTGCGCGGCCTGAAGGAGCGCTACGAGGTGCATCACGGGGTCCGCATCCAGGACGCGGCACTCGTCGCGGCGGCGATCCTCTCGGACCGCTACGTGACGGGGCGGTTCCTGCCGGACAAGGCCATCGACCTCATCGACGAGGCCGCCAGCCGCCTGCGCATCGAGATCGACTCCATGCCGATGGAGATCGACGTCGTGGAGCGCCGCATCAAGCAGCTGGAGATCGAACGGGCGGCACTGGGCAAGGAGAAGGACGCCGCCTCGAGGGAGCGCCTCGGCAAGCTGGAGGAGGAGCTCGCCCGCCTCAACGAGGAGTCCCGGGGGCTCAAGGCGCACTGGACGCTCGAGAAGGAGGCAATCGACCGCATCCGGGCGATCAAGTCGCGGATCGAGGAGGATCGGGCCGCCGCCGAGCGGGCCGAGCGCGAGGGCGACCTGGCGAAGGCCGGCGAGCTGCGGTACGGCAGGCTCGTGGAGCTGACCAAGCAGCTCGAGGCGGCCAACGCCGCGCTGGCCGAGCTCCAGAAGACGTCCAAGATGCTGAAGGAGGAAGTCGACGAGGAGGACATCGCCGAGGTGGTCGCCCGCTCGACGGGGATCCCGGTCAGCAAGCTCATGGAGGGCGAGTTGCAGAAGCTCGTTCGCATGGAGGATGCCCTGCACAACCGGGTCGTCGGCCAGGACCAGGCGGTCGCCGTCGTGGCAAATGCCATCCGCCGGTCGAGGGCCGGGTTGAGCGACCCCAACCGGCCCATCGGGTCGTTCCTGTTCCTCGGCCCCACCGGTGTCGGCAAGACCGAGCTCGCCCGTGCGCTGGCGGAGTTCCTCTTCGACGACGAGCGGGCCGTGATCCGCATCGACATGAGCGAGTACATGGAGAAGCACTCGGTCTCCCGTCTCTACGGGGCCCCCCCGGGCTACGTCGGCTACGACGAGGGCGGCCAGCTCACCGAGGCGGTGCGGCGCCGTCCCTACTCGGTGGTGCTGCTGGACGAGATCGAGAAGGCCCACCCCGACGTCTTCAACGTGCTGCTCCAGGTGATGGACGACGGGCGCATGACCGACGGCCAGGGCCGCACCGTCGACTTCCGCAACACGATCCTGATCATGACCTCCAACATCGGGTCGGGCTGGATCCTGTCCGATACCGACGAGGAGAAGACATCCGAGAAGGTGCTGGAGGCCGTCCGGACGACGTTCAAGCCGGAGTTCCTGAACCGGGTGGACGAGATCGTCGTCTTCCGTCGGCTGACGGAGGACCAGATCGCCAAGATCGTCGAGATCCAGCTCCGCTGGCTCGAGACCCGCATGGCGCAGCGCCGGATCGGCCTCAGGGTCACCGAGGGGGCAAAGGCGTACCTCGCCCACCGGGGCTACGACCCCGCCTTCGGCGCCCGGCCCCTGCGGAGGCTGATCGCCAAGGAGCTGGCGGACCAGATCTCGCTGTCGCTGCTGCAGGGCGGCTACACCGAGGGCGACGTCGTCGAGGTCGATGCCGCTCCCGATGGGGGCCTCGTCTTCCGGAAGGCCACGGCAGCGGCCGCCCTCGAGCCTGCCGGCGCCAGATCCGCAACCCAGTGACGTCTCCCTCTGAGGGCGTGGCCTCGGTCCGGCAACTCGCCGGCGAGGCCCAGCAGTCGATCCGGATGACGGCGGACCGGATCCTCGTCGTCCCACCGACCGAGCTGGGGGAGCGAAAGAGCCGTGGCGGGATCCTCATCCCCGCCACCGCCGAATCCGAGGCGAAGCGGGCGATGTGGGGCGAGGTCGTCGCCGTCGGCCCGCTGGTGCGCGCCGCCGAGGCCGGGGACCACGTGCTCTTCGCGCCCGAGACCGCCTTCGAGGTGGAGATCCGCCAGGAGGACTACCTGGTGCTGCGGGAGCGGGACATTCACGCCGTGGCGTCGGAACGGACGGAGTCGAACACCGGGCTCTACCTCTAGCCGGAGTTTCCGGGTGACGGCCTCAGAGCTGCTCGGGAGACCCAGTGCTTACGCGCGAAATCGCGAGTAGTCGCGCTCCAGCACGCGTTCTCACGCGTCTATGAGCACAAGATTGCGTAGTACCCTGCAATCCGACGTCGAGGAGCGTTTCAATGCCAAAATTAAGGGTGGTCCAAGGGACGTCTATCGGCCGCGAGGGTACTACAGGTGTAACGGACCAAATTTGGCCCCTGGCCTGCCCTTATGGGTTCGGAACGGCCCGGATCCCGGAAAGTCAGGCTAGCCTCTTCCTGAACTACCTGGAGTCGAGGATTAGGTACTAAACCCCGACCGGCGCGAGAATCATCTCGCTTCGAGTGTCGAAATCCATACCGGGGGGAGGTGATAGACGGTGCCATCGATCTGTTGAGCTGATGCAGGGGCAACCTGCAAGGTTCCGATTACGGCTCCAACCAAGGATGAGTTGATGCGGAAGCTCGTGGACCATTTGACCAACGTCCACGATGTTCATCCTCCGACAAAGACGATCCTGAACTACCTGGAGACCAAGATTAAGTACTAAACCTTGCGGGGAGTCGGCCCTCGGTCTTGGGGGCCAGCAGTCACTCATCGTCGACGGCGCCGGGGGACCTCCCCGGCGTTGTCGCGTCCGGTTCCTCGGTGCTCGACGAGCAACGTTGCTCCAAAAGTGACCGTTTATGGTTGTTTTGGAGCAAAGTTCGGCGGACCAGGTGGGCCGGGCGGTGGTCGGCGGCGCTTGACGGCGAGACCCGCCCCCGCCCCAAGCAACACGACCAGCAACACGGCCCCCACCCCCACCGGCAGCCACGCCGGCACCTTCGTCTTCACGCCCCTGCTTCCCAGGACGGCTGCCCGCGACGGTGTCGGCGTGGGCGTGGGCGCCGTGGTGGCCACGGTGATCTGGAACGACGGCGACACCACCCGGGAGACGCCGTCGTCGGCGACGAGAGCGGCGTCGTAGGTGCCGGGGGGCAGGCCTGCGGCGATGGGGTCCCACGGCAGCGTCTGGTCCCCGGAGGGCAGCGGGACGGGGGCCACCGAGCCCGTCGCCGTCACGCCGGCCTGCTGGTAGCTGATGCCGACGTTGGCGGCGCGGTTCAGGTTGAAGGAGAAGCCCGCCGGCTTGCCCGGCGTCGCCGTGGCCGTCACGGTGACGCCCGACAGCGCCAGCCCCGGGGCGATGGCGTTCTGGACCGCCGGAGCGATCGTCATCGCGGGGCCGCCGGTGATGGTCACCGTCCCGGCGACTCCGGGGCTACCCGGCGCCTTGAGGGGCGCCTCGGAGGGCCCCCCCACGACGTGCACCGGGCCACTCGGCGCCACCGTGACCTGTTGCACCCCGGTGGCGAGCAGGACCCTGATGCTGCCGGGCTCAGCTACCTGCACCGGGGTGAGGCCACCGTAGTAGTAGGAGAGGATCTGCCGGTAGTCGAGCCCCCGGTCGGCCTTGCCCTTCGCTCCCCACTGGACCATGCCGACGCCGTGACCCCATCCCCGTCCCGCCATCACGATGTCGGAGCCGTCCTGGCGCAGGGTCATCCACACCGAGGGCACTACCTGTGGGAGGTTCCCGCCCCCTGAGGCGGCCGTGGGGTAGCGCTTCGGGGTGAGGCAGGTCCCCTGGTTGTTCAGGCGGTTCCGGAACGAACTGAGCGCCATGGTGGTCGACTTCCCCCCGCCGGCGACCTTCACGGTGTCACCCTGCAGTGCCACCGAGTCGATCGGCTCGCTGCCCCACGAGCCCGACAGCCGGAGGATCTCCGCCAGGTCGGTCAGGGGCATCCGAACGCTCCAGCTGGAGGTGGGCGACGCCGTGTCGTCGGACTCGCTGACGGGTTGGAGGTACGGCGCGCCCGAGCCCCCGAACACGTCGGCCGCGGAATAGGTATGGCCATTCGACGTCGAGAAGTAGAAGGCGTCGATGGGCTTGCCGCCGTATTCGAGGATCTGGCCCGAGGTATCGTCGACCGCCTTGGCCCAGTTCTCGCCGTAGACCCCGTCCTGGATGGCAAGGCCACGGTAGACCTGGCACGCGTCGGTGGAACAGAGGTTGTAGTTGAGCTCCCGGGCCTGGGCGCCCCCCGTGTTCATGTGGGCGATCGCGTAGGTCCGGGCGGCGACCACCTGCGCCTCCAGTGCCTGCTGCGGCCAGCTCCCGGGCACCTCCGCGATGCCCTTCAGGTACTGGGGAAACGTCAGCTCGGTGATCAGGTAGAGGTGGCCATCGGGCTGCCTGCCGACTTCGAAGGTGCCGGGGTAGGCCGCCTGCAGGTTCTGGGGCTGGTTCGCCTGGCACGCGCTGGGGTTCGGGGGAAAGGTCGCATCGACCGTGATCTTCGACCCTGCCCCGGTCGAGACGAAGCGAACGGGGCCGAGAGAGACAGGGGCTGGCGAGGGCGAGGGGGCTTGCGGCGGTTGGCCCGCGCTCGCGGGCGTGCTCATCGACAGGGTGGGTGCCAGGGCAGCAAAGACGACCAGTACCGCCAGGAGATGGCAGAATCCCCGCATGACATCGACGGGTGAGTTCGTGACCCTGGACGAGATCCGGGAAGCAGGCAGGCGCCTGGAGGAGGTGTGCCTGCGGACACCGGTGTGGCCGTCACGG
>JAOPZY010000109.1 GCA_025963875.1 Actinomycetota bacterium | reverse complement strand
GATGACCACCCGGCTGTTGAGCGCCGACTGCAGCTGCTCGGCGAGCACTCTGGCCTCCTGCACGGCGCGCTGCTGGAGGATGCCGATGGTGGCCACATCCGCCATGGCCTGCGCGGCGACCAGATCCGCCTCGTCAAGGGCGCCCGTGACGGTACGAAAAATATTGAGCGCCCCGATCACCTGGTTCTGGCAGCGCAAGGCCAGCGCGTGAACCGATCGGAATCCAGCAGTCATCGCCTCCGGTGTGAACAGGGGCCAGCGTGCGGGATCGGCCTCGAGGTCCTCGGCGACGACCCGGCCGCCACTCCGGAAGCAGTCAAGGCACGGGCCCTGCTCGTTCTGGACCTCGAAGAGCTCCAGGAGCCGGGCCCGCTCGCTCGAGGAGGCAACGACGCGCAACCCCCCGCGTTGATCGGCGAGCATCAGGCCCGCCTCCGCGGCGTGCAGGAGTTCCGTGCTGCGCAAGGCCAGGGTATGGAGAAAGTCGACAACATCAAAGTCCGCCACTAGCGTGTCCGCCAGCTCCACCAGGGTCTTGGCCAACCCGCTCTGTTCCGCCATGTGTCTCCTCCTTTTGGCGACGGGGGTCCAAGAACAATGCCGCAGCCGATCTCTCGGGCATAAGAGCCCCATAAGACCCCCATGAGAGCCTTGAGAAAGCCTACTCGAAGGCGTGGGAAGTCAACCTAAGAGTGCGGCCGAGCACCTTATTCGCCACGTCGGAAATGGTGACGTCGTTGGAGTACGCGTAGGCGCGGATGCATGCCAGGGCGGTGGCCATGTCGGAGTCGATCTGCACCGAGACCATTCCGGTGGCCTGGTGCACCCGAGCCCGCTGGGCGAGGTGATCGGAGGGACCCCAGTGGAGCGCTCCCTGGGCCTGGAGGTCGATGAGGTCCTCGGTGACGACATCGGCCAGGACCAGCGCGTCGGCCAGTTCGTCGCTGGAAGGAAATCCCGATCGGTCCCGGAAGAGGTTGATCGCACCGAGGCAGATGACGCCGACCTGGAGGGGAAAGGAGAACGCCGCTTCGACGCCGAGAGCCAGGGCCTGCGGGCCGAAGAACGGCCACCGGTCGGTCGCATCCGCAAGGGACGGCTCCAGGGCCGGAACTGCGAAGCGGAAGGCGTCCAGTGCCGGCCCTTCGCCCAATGCGAACTGGAGGTCCTCTACCTTCTGGCACGCCTCGTCCGAGGCCCAGACGGCCCCCAGCCCGGTCTTGGTCATCAGGGTCAACCCCGCTCCGCTCATCCCGAGCAGCTCGACGCCCGCGGCGCACACCCGCTCCGGATAGCTGGCCGGATCGGACCCCACACCCGGGCCGATGGCGACAAGGATGCTGGCCACACGGTCCGTGTCCATGCCCCTACCGTCCCCGGCGCAACGACGGTGTCCCTGGGAGGACGAATGGGCGCGGGTGCCCGACGAGCGTAAGCGCGGGCCGGCTGCCCGCGCGGCTAATCCCCAGAACCCCGTTGGTTCTCTCGCTCAGATGTCGACCACCCTCTGGCTCGGGCTCGCAGACAAGCACGTCCCCGATGCGAGTATTCCGTCCCCACCCTACTCCGGCCTTTCCTGGAGCGAAGGGGGTCGCTGCGACGCGTTGGCGGTTACGTCAGCGTCGCACGTGGCGAGCGGCTCGGCTTCAGAGGCGCCGCGGCCGACAGCTCCTCGATCGTGAGCAGGCTCGAGATCACCGCCGTGGACACGTCGTGGAGACGACGGTTCTGGGTTCGGGCATAGGTCCGCAACAGCGTGAACGCCTCATCAAGGTTGATCTTCGCCCGCTCGGCGAGCACCCCTTTCGCCTGCTCGATGACCACACGGCTGTTGAGGGCACGCTGGAGCTGCTCGGCGAGGACCCTCGCCTCCCGCAAGGTGCGCTCCTGGAGAATGCTGATCGTGGCGATATCGGCCATCGCCTGTGCCCCGGTCAGGTCACGATCGTCGAGGAGGCCCGGCTGCGGGCGGAAGAGATTGAGGGCGCCGATCACCTGTGTCCGGAAACGGAGCGGAAGGCTATGGGCGGACCGGAAGCCGGCAGCCACGGCCTCGACCGTGAACAGCGGCCAGCGAGCGCCGTCATCGCCGAAGTCGGCGGCGACGACCCGTTCGCCGTTGCGAAAACAGTCCAGGCAGGGACCCTGCTCGTTCTGGAGCTCGAACAGCTCAAGGAGCCGGGCACGCTCGCTTGAGGACGCCACGACCCGTAGCCCCCCCCGCTGGTCGGCCAGCATCACCCCCGCTTCCGCCGGCTTGAACAACTCGGCACAGCGGTCTGCCAGCGTGTGCAGGAAATCCACAATGTCGAAATCGGCGACCAGGGTGTCGGCCAACTCGACGAAGGTCTGGGCCAGGAGGCGCTCTCTCGGCATTGGTGCTCCTTTCCGCGGCGGTTACGGGCCGCCGGGTGCTGACGGTTCGGGCGGTACCTCCAGGACGACCACAGCATAGGAACCGAGACCAAGGAGACGGTCACTGGCGACGGTGCCCGCTTCCCCGAGATCGAAGTCCACGAGGGATCCGGACCCCTCGTCGAACTCCACATCCTCCACCTTGCCCAGCGCCGTCCCCAAGTCGCCCAGAACCAGTTTTCCGATCGGCTGGAGCTCTTTGGACGCGGCGCGTTCCTCCGCCTGCCCGGACGCGGCCCGGAGTACCGCGGCACTGGGGACGGTCACGGCATCGGTGCCGAACGCCTGCAGATCGGTCCACGACACAAAGGGACGGTCACCCCCTACCTTCGCCAGACGAAGCCCGACGACGCAGCGCTGCTCAGGGTCGATGACGAATCCATCCAACCGGCCGACGGCCTCGGCGTCGTCGGTGCTCACCACCTTTCGCCCGTACGCCTCCCTGAGCCTCATCCCTCGCCCTCCCGCAACTTCTCCCGGAATGCCTTCACCGCTGCACCAAAGCCGGAGAGGTCGTTGCCCACGAACTCCAGCGCCCCCGCCGGCACGATGAGGTGCTCGCCCGAGACGGCAATCGCGGCGGGCAGCGGGATGAGCACATGCTCCCCCCGCGTTGCGAGGGCTTCGGAAGCCTTCACCTCGTAGCCGACGATCTCCGCCTCCGCCCCCGCCTCGATGATGACGTCCACAACCCTGCCCACATCCGTGCCGGCGTCGGTGAGGACCTGGTTGCCGATGACGTTCCGGTTTTCGGGAACGCCCTCCGCCGGCAGGGCGTCCACTCCCTGGAACGCGCCCTCATCACGAATCATGACCGCATCGCGGCCGATACTGTGAATCATCAACCAGGGCAGGATGTCCTTTCTGGCGCGGGAGAACAGACCGTGCCCTCGAAGGGTCAGCCCGAGCAACGTGCCGGTCGAGCTGTCGAAGATGATGTCCTTCACCTCGGCAGGACTCTCCCCCGCGAAGGTGACGACGGGTCGTCCCTCGAGTTCGGTCGCACGCAGGAGCACGCTCATTGCCGGCGCCTCCTCGGCCGGGGGCGGACCGACAAAACGCCGCCAGCCCTCCGGCGCCGTTGGATGACGATCGCGCCGAGCACGATGAGCGCGAGGACAACGACTACAACGATTACCCAGAGATATGAGGCCACCGGCAGATCATACGGCGCGGCCATATAAGCATGGTTAGGCGCAACGTCTCACAAAATAAGCGAAGCGTCCGCCTTGTCAGGATAGCGGCGGAGAGGTACCATGCGATATGGCCCCATGTGGGCCCGGTTCTTGCTCCAGACCCCCTGGCAGGGCTGAGGCGCACTCATGTCCCCGGTGACGTCGTCGAACATTCGATACGTTCGCCCAAGGGGAGATGAATTGGTGCACAGTCCACGACAGGCAGCAGGCGAAGTGCCCAACGCGGTAACCAGTTCGCCCAGCCCTCGCACTACGTCCAGACTAAGACGGCACCGCTGGCCCTCCCGGGTCCGCTTTCGATGAGGTTAATTCCATCAGCCTAATTCGATCACTTTGTTCGATCAGTTTGAAGGACAGCACCGAACCGAAGTCCTGAGACAAAAATGTGTCCATCCCCCCGGCAGGGCCTCCCCCCCACCTTGCTTGGGGGGCCGGACACACCACTCGGAATCCGCTCCCAACAAGGAGTCTGAGCAATGACCGACGCCACCCTGGATGTTGGCGACCAAGCCGAGAGAGGTCTCTCCGCCCTGGACCGGGCAGGCCTGGTTCGGCGCCTTGAGGGGCGCCCGGGGGTGCGCAGGCCGTGGCATCCGTCCCAGGGGGGCGCCCCCTGGGACAGGGAGGACACAGAGGACGTCATCGATTGCGACTGCCCAGCATGCCAGCAAGCACCACGTCGATGAGCAGCATCAGGCTGTTCGGCGCCGTCACCGCCGTGACGGGGAGCGGCATCTTCCTCTCCTTCCTTGCCCTGCACGTCCTTTCCCGCGCCGAACGGGACCGGCCCCCAGATGAGCAGACACCGAAGCCCCCCACGCAGGTACCCCCCACGCAGGTACCCCCCATGCACATAGAGGAGGCGCCATGGTCAGCATCCCGCAGGGATCCTCGCTCTCCGTCGCCGGAATCCGCCACGCCGGTGGATGCTGATGGCCTTCGACTTCGCCGCCGCAGCCACACTCGCGCTCTGCGCGGTCTTCGGGGCTGGTTACGCGTTCAAGGCTATCGACCGCCGATCCAGACGCGACGACCGATGATCAACGTGTCGTGCGGGCACGCAAGGCCCGTGCGAAGCGGGTTGGCGAGCTTCCTCGGTGATCCGCTTGGGCTCCCCGGATGGGATGAGGAGCCCTCAGGTCCCGGACGGCAGGAATCCGCCGATGGTCCGACCTCTGAGCCAGGGCCCGTCGCGCCCAGCTGAGGGGTGGCAAAGCGGGATCCGCATATCCTGTACGTTTTGGTAGACCCGTCAGAGATGACGTGATCACAACAGGCCCCCTTGCCCCAGACCTTGGCTGTCGTTCCATTGCGGTCTCAGGAGGCAAGCATGTCGGACACCACCGATCGCGCGACGAGTCACGCCGAACACTGGCCCGCCATGGCAGGGGACATCCTGGGGCACGAGGACCCGATCACCCCCCTCGAGCTGCTCGCGTTGCAGGAGCATCCCGAGGGCGACGTCACTGCCCTCTACTCCCCCGCCGGCGTGTTCACCTACGTGTCGGCAGCCTCCCGGGCAACACTCGGCTGGGAACCGGAAGAGCTGATCGGTCGCCTGGCCGAACAGTACGTTCATCCCGAGGACCTGCCGGCCGTCCTGACGTGTCACGACACGGCCCTGCGGTCGTCGACCGCGGTCACCGCGACCTTCCGTTTTCGTTGCAAGGACGGCGGTTACCTCTGGACCGAGAGCCTCGTGCGGCGGATTCCTCATCCTCGTGACGGCGGCAGGATCCTGCTCCTGGCCTCGATGCGGGACATCGCCAATCGCAAGCTCGTGGAGGACGCCCTACAGCGGCAGGCGCTCACCGATCCCCTCACCGGCATCGCCAACCGGACCGTCTTCATGGACCGGCTGGGCCAGGCGCTTCGCCGCCTGGAGCGATCCACGACGGTGATCGGTGTCATCTACCTCGACCTCGACCGGTTCAAGGTCATCAACGACTCCCTGGGTCACGAGCTCGGGGACCGCCTCCTCATGAAGGTTGCCGAGCGGACCCTGGCGGCGCTTCGCCCAACCGACACCCTGGCTCGCCTCGGGGGAGATGAGTTCGTCGTCCTCAGTGAGGGCCTGACTGAAATTGACGATGCACGGCGGCTGGCCGAGCGCGTCTGCGAGAGCATCGAGGAGCCCTTCGTTCTGGGCCAGGAGTCGATCGTCTGCACCGCGAGCGCCGGGGTGGCGACCACCGCCGACGCCACGCACAGCCCGCGTGGGCTCCTGCAGGAAGCCGACCTTGCCCTCTACCGGGCGAAGGGTCGTGGCCGAAACCGTGCGGAAGTGTTCGACGAGGACCTCAGGACGACGGCCGTCGGGCGTCTCGGCGTCGAGCGGATGATCCGCAGCGCCATCGAAGAGGACCTGCTCCGCGTCCAGTACCAGCCGATCATCGACCTCACCACCGGCCGCGTCGTCGATGCTGAGGCCCTGGTGCGCATCCAGGGACCCGACGAGCTGATCCCTCCCGATATCTTCATCGACATCGCGGAGGAGTCGGGGTTGCTGGTCAGCGTGGACGGGGTCGTCCTCGACCGGGCAGTGCACCAGGTGGCGACCTGGTCACGCGAGCTGGCCGCCAAGGGCTTTCACGGCGTGGCCATCAACGTCACGGGACGCCACCTCTCGGACTCCCACTTCGGCGACGTCGTCGCCGGCTCCCTCGTGGACAACCACCTCCCGAAGGGGGCCCTGACCATCGAGGTCACGGAGCGCGTCCTCATGGAGGCCTCGAACTCGGCGCTGGACTGCCTGCGCACCATCCGGGATCTCGGAGTGCCGGTCGGCCTCGACGACTTCGGGACGGGCTACTCCTCGCTGAGCTATCTTCGCCAGTTCCCGCTCGACTTCGTCAAGATCGACCGGTCCTTCGTCCAGCAACTGGGGGCAGCGCGCCAGACCGTGGCGATTGTCCGCGCCATCATCGACCTGGCGCACGCCCTGGACATGTGGGTGGTTGCCGAAGGCGTCGAAACCGTTCAGCAGCAGGAAACGTTGATCGACCTCGGCTGCGACCGCGCCCAGGGCTACCTGTTCGGCCATGCCGACTATCCCGATGCCGTGTCGGCCATCATCAACGAGCGATCCGTCTCCTCAGGTCGCCGGTATGCGTGAGGAGGTGATGCACCCGGTACTCGGGTAGCCGGCCCCGAGGGCCGGCGGAAGCGATCCAAACATCAACACGGGCCTTCCTTGAAGGTACGCCGCTGCGCGCAGGTTGCCAGGCAGGCGTACCGTGGAGAGTAGCCGGAGGGCGTCGCCCTCCGAGCCTGACAAGGGAAGGACCACACCATGAACCAAGGGTCATCCGAAGCTCCCGCCCACGCGAGCCTGCAAGAGGCCCCGGACCCCACCGCGGGCCGCACGCTCTCCATCGTTGCCGGGGACGACCAGACGGCCTCCCTGGTGATGACCGACCACGGCTTCCCCATGGCCACCTTCGATCCAGTCGCGGCGGAACTGAGAGATGCCGGCGGTGCCGTGCTGCCCGGCCTGGCCGTGGCCTGGTCCGTTGGGGAGACCCCCGGGAACATGGGAGTCCAGATGGACCCCATGGGGACGTCGCCCTGCGTCGTCCTGACCGATGAGCACGGCGTAGCGACCCTCGACAAGATGCATGGACGGTCGGCCTCGGCCTTCTACGACTACGGGCCTTTCACGCTCGTCGCCCGTCATGGGACCGCCTCGGTGGCCGCGCACGTGGCCGTGGCGCCGCCGCTCATTCTCAGGCCCACTATCGCATCCGGTGACAACCAGAGCGTCGCCCGATCCGGCGATCGCGTTCCCGGCGGCGAGGCGGTGTTTGCGCCCGTCCGGATCCTCCTGAAGGACTCCGCGGGGACGCTCGCCCCTGGCGTGCCGGTGGTCTTCGAGGCTGTCGCACCAAAAGGCATGAGCGTACGAATCTCGCCGGAGGGGCAGACTGCGACAGTCATGTCGGATGCCCAGGGCGTGGTCACCCTCGACCTCATGGGCGGCAGGAGCATGGTCTGCAGCGGTGGGGACGGGGAGTTCAAGGTCGTCGTGACGCCCGACAACACCAAGCCCATCGTCTCGCATCACACCGTCGAGTCCTAAGGGGCTGATCCTCAGGACGCCCGCGACAACGTCCTGCAGGCCCATCGCCACGTTGTGCATCGAAGGGCCGGAGGTTTAGCCTTCCTGATCCGGCCACCCGGCCGGCGGTGGCGGTGATGGGGGATATGGCGATCTCGCGGGCTCGGACACACGTGCAGCCTTGGAGGCCCGGCAGGATGGATGCCGGTGGCGCGGCCTGGACGCCCACACCCACGGGCGTCCCCGAGGCTGCCCGACCGGTCCGGCCGGTGTCGTCCTTCCGGCCTGAGCCGTCCTCCCGGCCAGAGCCACCCTCCCGCCCCTGGGAAAAGCCTCCGGCCCGCCCCTGGGAAAAGCCTCCGGTCGCCGACCGGGCGTACCGGCCCGGGCTGGACGGCCTCCGGGCGCTCGCCATCATCGGGGTCCTCCTCTATCACGCAGGTGTGGGATGGGTGCCCGGGGGCCTGCTGGGCGTCGATCTTTTCTTCGTGGTCTCCGGGTTTCTGATCACCTCGTTGCTGATCGCCGAGCTGCAGAACGGCGGCCGCATCGCGCTCGGCGCGTTCTACCGCCGCCGGGCACTCCGATTGCTGCCGGCCCTGGCGGTCGTCCTGTTCGTGACGGCCGCCACGCTCGTGACCTTCTGGCCCGCGGAAGTCGCACGGTTCCGGGGAGACCTGTTCGCCTCGTTCGGCTACGTCACGAACTGGTGGTTCATCGTCCGGCACCAGTCCTACTTCATCGCCAGCGGGAGGCCATCGCCGTTCCAGCACCTGTGGTCGCTCGCCCTGGAAGAGCAGTTCTACCTCCTGTGGCCCTTGGCGCTGCTGGGTCTCCGGCGCCGCCTGACCACCCGGCGGGGCCTGACCGAGGTGGGGGTCCTCGCCCTGGGGGGTGCCTGTGCCTCCGCCGGCCTGATGGCGGCCATCGCCATTCACCACAACCTTCCGTACGGCGCCGACTCCTCCCGGGTCTACTTCGGCACCGACACCCATGCATTCGGGCTGCTGATCGGGGTCGCCGCCGCTGCCCTGCTCGCCGCCAACGCCGGGGCACTGTGGCAGCGGCTGCCGTCTCCCCGAGCCGCGCTGGCCGCGGACATCGGGGGCGTCGCTGCGCTCGTGATCGTGTGCTGGGTGATGATGAAGACCACCGAGTTCTCGCCGGGGCTGTACCGCGGGGGCTTCTGGGCCTTCAGCATCGTGGCGGCGGTTGCCGTCGTCGCCGTGAGCCGGCCGGGCGGTCGCCTCGAGCCAATCCTTGGAGGGAAGGCGCTGCGCTGGGTGGGTACGCGGTCGTACGGCCTCTACCTGTGGCACTGGCCCGTCTTCGTCTTCACCCGCCCGCAGCTCGACCTGCCGCTCACCGGGATCCCGGACCTGGTCCTCCGGCTCGCCCTCGTGGTGGCGTTGGCGGAGGCCAGCTACCGGCTCGTCGAGAAACCCATCCGCACCGCGGGACTGAAGCTGTGGCTCGGAGCCGTCCTCCTGAGGTTCTCCCAGGCAGGCGAGCGGCTGCAGGCGGGGGCAGAGGTGCTCCAGCGAGCCTGGGAGAACCAGCGGGCCCGCCCCGCCCCGGCGCCCCTGACGGAAGGGCCTGCAACGGGCCCCGAGCAGCCTCGCCGGACGATACCCGCCGGGCAGTTGTTCATGGCGGCGTCGGTCCTTGCCTCGATCCTGCTGCTCCTGGGCCACGGTGGCAGCGGCCTGCACGGGCCCGCCGGGTCGGCACGCTGGTCGACTCCCCTGACGTACCACGTCGCCGCCGGTGTCGCCACCAGCCATGCGCCCGGTGGGGCCCCGTCGAAGCAGTCTGGGGCGGCCGCCACACCTGCACCCCAGCCGGCCGGGAGCACTGCCGCCGCAACACCGGCACCGCCGGCGCAGAGCCCTGCGGCACCGGCTCCCCGCACCTACACGGTCATCGGCGACTCGGTCATGCAGGGCGCCCTCGACGTGCTGAAGGCAGCCCTTCCGGGCGCCGACGTCGACGCCAAGGAAGGCCGCCAGGCATCGGTGGCGTTCGACATCGTGAACGCCCTCGCCGGCAGCGACCACCTCGGCAGCGACGTGGTCCTGCACATCGGGACCAACGGGACCATCCAGCCCTCCGCGCTCGACGCAGTGCTGGCACGGATGGGCAGCCGCCGCGTCGTCCTGCTCAGCGTGCACGTCCCCCGCCCCTGGCAGGACCTCAATAACCGTATCCTTACGGAAGCGGCCCATAATCATCCCAACGTGCACCTCGTCGATTGGGACGCCGCCGCCTCGGCGCACCCCGAGTGGCTGTGGCCGGATGGGATCCACCTACGGCCTGAAGGTGCTGCCGCATATCGTGACCTGATCGAGGGGGCGCTGAAGTAGCCCCACGGCCCGGAAGGACCGCAAGCGATGCCACGAGGACGCCACACCGCAACACGATTCCCCCCGGTGGTCTTCGTCGTGCTGTGCCTTTTGGTCACCCTCTGCACGGAGCGCACGCAGGCAGCCCCCGTCGCCTCCGTGCGGCACACGCGGGCACAGGCATCCTTCGTGCTCGTGCCGCCGCCCCCCACGGCGACCCCGCTGACCGATCCACCCGAGAGTCCCAGCCCGGCAACGACGCCCCCGGCCGATCCCTTCGCCTACCGGGGGCTGACCGCTATCGGGGACTCTGTGATGGTGGATGCCACCCCCAACCTGCGGGCCCGCTTCCCGGGCCTGTCCGTCGACGCCGTCGCCGGTCGACAGGTCGCGGTCGGCATCGCGGCCATGCAGGCCCTGGCGTACTCGAGTCGCCTCGGCGATGTCGTGGTCATCGCCCTGGGAACCAATGGCCCGTTCTCCAGCAGCCAACTCGAACGGATCGTCGCCCTGGCCGGCGGGCGGCGGCTCGTCATGCTGACCAACTACTGCCCCTACTGCTCGTGGGTCGCTGCGAACAACGACCTCATCCGCGCCGGTTGCCGGCAGCTCCGGGACTGCACCGTGGCCGAATGGGAGGGTCTTGCCGCTGCCAATCCCCGCTGGTTCTACACCGACGGCGTCCACATGCCCATCGGCGGCGTCGGGGGCCAGGCCTACGCCGACCTGGTCGCCCGGATGCTCGAGCGGACGCCGGCTCCCCGCCTCCACGAACCCTCGTAGCCTGCGAGGTTACTTCTCCACAGGTCCAGCCTGGTCCGGCTTCCCGTAGCTCGAACGCACCATGCCGTGCCGGAAGGCGATGCTGATGCGGGGGCCGGCCTTCGCCACCTTGGGCACCGAGTGCTCCCAGTCCCGCTGGAACCGGCCACCGGTGACGAGAAGGTCTCCCCCACCGAGGCGAAAGGCCCTCGACCGCCCGCCCCCATGGGGGCGAACGAGAAACCTCCGAGGCTCCCCCAGGGAAACAAGGACCACGATGGGGTCGGCGATCTCCTTGCTGATACGGTCGCGGTGCCAGGCCACGCTGTCCCGCCCATCGCGGTACAGGTTCATCCCGGCGGAGTCGAACTCGGTCCCGTAGCGGCCGGACAGCAGGCTGCGCATGCGCTCCAGGCTCGGCGGCTCGAGCGGCGAGCCTCCGTCGGCGTGCCAGTAGGCCGTCAGGCGGGGCTCCTGGACGACCTTGTCGTACATGTGCCGGCTGCGCTGCTGCCAGTCGGCCCCCACGACGAGATCGTCGAACAGCCGGTCCGCTCCCGACACCCAGCGTGGGAGGTAGTCGAGCCAGGAGCGCTCGTCGAGGTGGATGCGGTCGATCCCGGAGAACTCCGGGTTGACGTCGACCTCCGCCGTCCAGTCGAGCAACGAGGGCTGCCAGCTGATCGGATCTGCCATGGGCTCATCTCCATCCGGCCGCTTGAGGGCGGCCTCGGGCATGTCACGCGAACGCGCCGACCCCGGTGATGTCCCGGCCCACGATGAGGGTCTGGATCGTCTCCGTGCCCTCGTAGGTGTGCAGCATCTCGATGTCGGACATGTGCCGGATCACGTGGTTCTCGAGCAGGATCCCGTTGCCACCCAGCAGGTCGCGGGCCTCGGCGATCACCTGCCGCGCCTTGCGGGTGTTGTTCAGCTTGGCGAGCCCTGCGATGCCGTCGGTCACCCTCCCGGCCTCGGCCAGACGGGCGATCTGCATGCAGTAGAGCTGCATAGCGGTCACCTCCGCCAGCATCCGGACCAGCCGGTCCTGCACGATCTGGAACGCCACCAGGGGCCGCATGAACTGGGTCCGCTGCTTGGCGTAGGTGAGAGCGGTGTCGTAGGCGGCCACGGCGTGACCCAGGGCCGCCCAGGCCACGCCGGCGCGCGTGGTCACCAGCACCCGGCCGGTGTCTTTGAACGTGTTGGCGCCGGGGAGGCGGTTGGACTCCGGGACCCGGACCTCGTCGAGCGTGATGTCGGCCTGCCACACCGCCCTGGCGACACCCTTCCCCGTGATGACCTCGGCGTGGTAGCCCTCGGTGGGCGTCTCGACGAGGAACCCCTTGACCTTGCCGTCCTCAACCGAGCGGGCCCAGACGATCACGACGTCGGCGATCGTCCCGTTGCCGATCCAGCGCTTCGTTCCGTTGAGGATCCAGCCGCCTTCGCCGTCGGGCCGGGCGCTCGTCTCCAGGGCGATCGAGTCCGACCCGTGGTTCGGCTCCGTGAGGGCGAAGGCACCGATCTTCTCCAGGCGGGCCATGGGTGGCAGCCATCGCTGCCGCTGCTCCTCGGAGCCCAGCAGGTGGATCGTCTTCATGGCGAGCCCGGACTGGACGCCGAGGAAGGTCGCCAGGCTCCCGTCGCCGCGGTGCAGCTCCATGTGGACCAGGCCGACCGCCATGGGGCTCATCCCCGGACAGCCGTACCCCTGGATGTCGTCGCCGACGATGCCGAGCTCGGCAAGCCGGCGAGCGAGCGGCCACGGGAACTCGGCCTTCTCCCAGTAGTCGTTGATGACCGGCAGCACCTCCCGGTCCACGAAGCGGCGGGTCCGGATGAACATGTCCCACTGCTCGTCGGTGAACTGCTCCCGAATCATGAAGTAGTCGGTGGCGAGCGCCTCACCGAGGTGCTCGTAGGGCATGACGGGTGTCGACATCCAGATCCTCCTCTTAGGACTATAAGTACTGCCCTTCGAGGATAGCTCTGGCCGGGACGAGCCCCTGCTGGTGCACGAATCGGACAGCAACTTGGGGTGGCCCGCACGGGCATATGGACTTTGTGCCAAAAAGACGCATTTCCGGGCCTTTTGGCACAAAGTTGCCGGGGTGCGCCTCGCCGACTCAGCCCTGCTGGGCCTCCTCGACGGTGAGCTCGGCGGCGGGGTCGGCCTCCAGGCGTTCGTCGGGGATGGGCACGCCGCTGCGGACGGACTTGCCGTAGGTCCCCTCCTCGAGGCGGCCCTCGGCCCGTTCGATGGCGGCCAGCCGTTCCCTGAGGCTGTCCACCACCGCCTGGTCCACGCCCTCGGCCGTGAGTGCGACGGCGGGATCTGCCCAATCCCCGGGCTCGTTCGCCGCCTCCCGGTCGGCCCTCACCGCTGGATCGGAGCGAGCAAGCAGGTCCTCAACTCGGGCGCGTTCCGCCTTGAGCAGCTCCCGGGCACGTTCGTTGTCCATGGCAATCCTCCTCGGTCCTATCGAACGCATTCTGCACGCGAACGCGGGAGGAGGATCCAATCCGGAAATCCGGTGAACTTTTCGGTGCCCGGCGGCGTCTCAATAGTGGTGCTAGCACGATTGTCCCGACAAGTCGGACAGATATAGAAAGCGATACCAGAACCGTTTGTCCACCTCAACGCGGAGGTCTTGTCGATGTCCACCCTCAAGAAGGGCGTGCTTCTCGTTGCATCGCTCTGCACCATCTCGCTCGGGACGGTCGCCGTCGTCGCTTCCCTTCCGTCCGCTGCAGGCGCCGCCGGCGGCACTGCGACCGTCAAGCTCGGCAAGCAAGCCGACCTGCTCGCTCGGGGGGCGGCGGTCGGCGTTCCCGTCCACATCACCTGCAGCACGCCCACCCTCCCTCCGGGGCAGTCCCTTTCGCAGAACGTCAGCGTGCAGCTCAGCGAGGTCGTCGCCGGCGACGTCGTCCAGGAAGCCTTCGGAAACGAGTCGGACTTCACGTGCGACGGCTCGCCCCACAGCGTGACGGTCTACGCGGTCCCCGGCAGCAACGCCGGACCGTTCGGCGGCTCGCCGGCGCACCCCCTCACCGACGGCACGGCGTTTGCGTCGGCGCAGCTGTCGGTCTGCACCCTCCCGGGGATCTTCCCGACACCCTTCGCTCCGTTCGCATCGCCGACACCTGGTCCATTGCCGAGCCCGATCCCCAGCCCGATCCCCGGCCCCCCAGGCCTGCCGAGTTGCGAGTCCGCACGGGATGCGACCGTCATCACCATTCAGGGCGCGGGATAACACCTCGCTCCATCCGAACGAAAGGGGGCCGGCGATGCCGGCCCCCTTCGCTCCTGGAAACAGACAGTCAGACGGTCAGGCCACGGCTTGGTCGCCTGCCGCAGGCTCGAGGCCGGCAAGCCCTGCCCGGTACTCGGGGCAGCCACAGACGCATGCCCCGCCGTCGGCCCCCAGGTGGTCCCCGATGGCGCACCCGCACTTGCAAGCGGGATCGCCGCCTTCGTCGCCGTCGAACGCAAAATCCTCCACAACTGGCATGTTCGGCCTCCTTCGGGGGGATGCTTCCGGCACTCCGGGCAGTGGGTCCGCATGCCCGCTGGCGTGTATGGCCATACCCATTCCACCGCTCACCCGTTACAGCCAGGTCAACAGAACATGAATTCCACGCGTCCTCGTGGGCTAAGGAGAAGGATCAGGCGACCCAGAGGCTCTTGTTCAGCGCCCTGGGAGGACGGGGCGCCGGAGGTCTACGGCCGGCGGAGGGGCGTGACCTTCTGGGCGATCTCGGCAAGCCGGAGGAACTCCTGGGCGCCCCAGCTGAGCTCCTCGCCACCGGCGGCATCGTCCGCCGGCGCTGCCTCCCTCACCATCCGGAGGAACTCGCGCACGCCTTCGGACGCTTCCGTGACATACGGCGACAGGAAGTCGTTGACCCGGTTGAGGACCTCCAGGCACGCCCCCCGTAGGCTGTCGCAGCCATCCAGGTGCTCGCTGTGAAGCCACTCCCGGAGCTTGTACTCCATGTCGCTCAGGATCTCCGGCGCGGGGGCCGGTTGCCGTTCCGACACGCCGGGAACCGGCGGCGGAACCAGCCTCAAAACCACGGAAGACTGCGGCTGTGCTCCGAGCATGTAGAGGCGCTACCCGACAGCGAGCCCCTATAAACCCGTCACGACGCTGGTGGGGAATCCCGGCGGAGCGCTCAGCCAGAACGACGTGATGCGGCGGAAGCGTCCGTCGGAAACCAGATCGGCGGTGCTGCGGCCCGTCGCAATGGTGGCGTCGCCGGCCATCACCTCCCAGTCCCAGGTGGCCCGGTCGGCGCTGACGGCGGGAGGGCCGGTCCGCCGGACCGTCGCCGTGAACTGGGCCTGGGACTGGGCGATCCACTCGTCGAGGTCGTCGATGCCGCTGAGCGCCGCCATCGACTCGTCCACGACCAGATCCGCCGTCGCGATCTCTTCGAGGGTGCGGCGCCGCTCGGCGGCGTCGGTGGCACCCCAGACGCTGTGCCAGCGGTCGATGCGGTCCGCCAGGCCGCGGCCCAGCACGTCCCGGCTGAGCAGCGAGCGCAAGAGGCCGAGCTGGTAGCGCCAACCGGTCCGGTGGGCCCGGGCCGCCGCCTCGTCGGCGACCCGGTGGACGAGCCGGAGGCGCGTCCCGCCGCCGATGGCATCGAGGGTGATCTCGACCAGCGAGCCCTCCAGGGGAATCATGGCGTCGGGCCGGTCGAAGCCCCACGTGAAGACGATGCTCCTGGGAGGTTCCACCTCCTGCACCGTGCCCTCGGCAGTCTGGCCGTTGGGGTAGACGATCTGCATCGACCCCCCGGGGACGGCCTTGATCGACGATCCCGGCCCCCCCACGCGGCCCATCCCTCGTCGGTGGAGAGGTAGTCCCAGACCGTCTCCACCCTGGCGCACATGTCGATGTCCCGGGTCACCGAGAAGGGCAGGTCGTTCATCGCGCAGCGCAGACTAGCCGCAGTTGCCGCAGGTGCCGATGACGTCGAGCCGGTGGCCCTGGGGCCGGAAGCCGGTGGTCTCGGAGACCTGCCCGAAAAGCTTGTCGAGGCTCTGCTCGAGCCGGTTGGGGACCGTGAAGTCCTCGATGGAGCCGCAGTTGACGCAGACCATGTGGTGGTGGTGCTCCGTCAGCTCCTCGGCCAGCTCGAAGCGGGTGAGGTCGTCGCCGCCGAAGACCTTCCGGACGACGCCCGCCTGGACGAGCACCGACAGGTTCCGGTAGGCGGTGCTCTGGGCCGGGACTGCGCCGCCGGCGAGCACCTCGGCGATGGTCACGGGCCGGCCCGCCGCAGCCAGGATCTCGACGAGAGCCCGGCGGCCGTTGGTGTAGCGCTGGTCGTATCGTCGGAGATGACCGGCGACCGTGGCGTGAAGATCCTGTTCCATCGACCTAAGCATAAGCCCCTCACTTGCTTTGAGAATCGTTCTTATTATAATTCTCGACATGAGAATCATTCGACCACCACGGCGCTGGGCCGCTCTCGGCGTGGGGCTGACGCTGCTGCTGGCGGGCTGCGCCAAGGGCACCGAACGCCTTGGCTCGGCGACCTCTTCCCCGGTGAAGCTGACGGTCGTGGCCGCGGAGAACTTCTGGGGCAGCATCGCCGCGCAGCTCGGTGGGTCGCACGTGGCGGTGACGAGCATCATCTCCAAGCCCGACACCGACCCGCACACGTACGAGCCCACCACCGGCGACGCCCGGACGGTTGCCTCGGCCAAGTACGTCATCGTCAACGGGATCGGCTACGACCCCTGGGCACCGAAGCTGCTCGCAGCCCAGCCCGACCCCGGGCGGAAGGTCCTCACCGTGGGCGACCTGGTCGGCGTGAAGGAGGGGGGCAACCCCCACCGCTGGTACTCGCCCGGTGACGTGGCGAAGGTGATCGACCAGATCACCGCCGACTACGAGGCGCTCGATCCCGCCGACGCCGCCTCGTTCGCGGCCCTGCACACGACGTACACCACCGCCGGGCTCGCCCAGTACACGTCGCTGATCGCCGACATCAAGGCCAGGTACGCCGGGACGCCAGTGGGGGCCTCGGAGAGCATTTTCGCCCCGCTCTCGGACGCTCTCGGGCTGCACCTGCTCACGCCCCCGAGCTTCTTGACCGCCATCAGCGAGGGGTCCGACCCCACCGCAGCCGACAGGGCGGCCATCGACGCCCAGATCAAGGGCCACCAGATCAAGGTGTACGTCTTCAACAGCCAGAACTCGACGCCCGACGTCGCCGCCCAGGTGAAGGAGGCCAAGGACGCGGGGATCCCCACGACGACCATCACCGAGACCCTCGAGCCGCCCACGTCGACGTTCCAGGACTGGCAGTCGGCGCAGCTGCGCTCGCTCGAGGCCGCCCTCGCCGGCGCGGCCCGCACATGAACCTGCGCTCGGTGGCCGCGGACCCAACCGCGGCAACGACGGCGCCCACCGCGGAGCTGGTCGACGCCACGGCGTCCCTCGGCGGCCGGACGGTGTGGTCCGGCGTCAACCTGACGGTCGAGCCCGGCGAGTTCGTCGCCGTCATCGGCCCCAACGGCGCCGGGAAGTCCACCCTCGTCAAGGTGCTGCTGGGCCTGCTGCCCCTGGCGGGCGGCGAGGCCAGGGTGCTCGGCCGGCCCCCCGGCGAGGCGAGCGACCGGATCGGGTACCTTCCGCAGCGGCGCAGCTTCGACCCGGGGCTCCGGGTGCGCGGCGTCGATGTCGTGCGCCTGGGCCTCGACGGCGACCGGTGGGGAGTCCCCCTGCCGGGGCTCGGCCGGATCAGGAGGCGGCGGGGCGAGGATGACCGGCGGGTGGACGAGGTGCTCAGGCTCGTGGGCGCCACCGGTTACGCGCAGCGCCCGGTGGGCAGGGTGTCGGGCGGCGAGCAGCAACGGCTCCTCATCGCCCAGGCCCTGGTCCGGCGGCCGGCGCTCATGCTGCTCGACGAGCCACTCGACAGCCTGGACCTGCCGAACCAGGCGGCGGTGGCGGCGCTGATCTCGAGCATCTGCCGGGACCAGGGGGTCACGGTCATGCTCGTCGCCCACGACGTGAACCCGATCCTCTCCTCCCTCGACCGGGTGGTGTACGTGGCCGGGGGCGGCGCCGTCGCCGGCACGCCGCACGACGTGATCCGCAGCGACATCCTCTCCCGCCTGTACGGAACGCCGATCGAGGTGCTCACCACCTCGGACGGGCGCCTCGTCATCGTCGGCCACCCGGAGGCGCCGGCCCGCAACTGCGACCGCCACCGCCAGCAGGGTTGATCCCCGCCCACTGGGCGGCACAGGGGCCCGGGGTTGGGCTGAACTGGAACCTCGTCCAGGACCTGCGCCAGCTCTTCGAGTTCCACTTCATGGTCAACGCCTTCCGGGCGGGCACAGTCGTGGCGGTCGCGGCCGGACTCCTCGGCTGGTTCATGGTGCTGCGGGCGCAAAGCTTCGCCGGTCACACGCTCGCGGTGGCGGGCTTCCCCGGGGCCGCCGGTGCCACCCTGGTGGGGCTGAACCCGGCCTGGGGGTTCTTCGCCTTCTGCGGTGCGGGGGCCGCCATCATCGCCGCCGTCCCCAGAGCCCGGGCGGGCACCCAGGGCGCCGGTTTCAGCGAGGAGTCGGCGGCGATCGGCACCGTCCAGGCCGTTGCCCTTGCGCTCGGTTTCCTGTTCGTCAGCCTCTACCACGGCTTCCTCAACGGCATCAACGCCCTGCTCTTCGGCACGTTCCTCGGGATCACCGATGCGCAGGTGGGGGTCCTCGTCGCTGTGGCCGCAGTCATCGTGCTGGCCCTCGCCATCGGTGGGCGGCAACTCCTCTTCGCCTCGGTGGACCCCGACGTGGCCGAAGCCCGTGGCGTACCGGTCGTCGCCCTCGGCGTGGCCTTCCTGCTGCTGCTGGGGTTCGCCGCGGCGGAGGCGAGCCAGATCACGGGGTCGCTGCTGGTCTTCGCCCTGCTCGTCATCCCGGCGGCCACCGCCCAGCGGCTCACGGCCCGTCCGGCGGCGAGCATCGCCCTCAGCGTGGTCATCGCCGTTGCCGTGACCTGGCTCGGCCTGGCCGCCGCCTACTACTCCTCCTATCCGATCGGGTTCTTCGTCACCACGTTCGGGTTCGCCGCCTACACCCTCGCCCAGATCGCCACGCACCGGGCGGGAGGGAGGCAGGCGTGAACCCCCTGGCGGGCATCGCCCACATGCTGGGGCACCCCTTCGTCCGCTACGCCTTCGTGGCGGGCTCCGCCGTGGCGGTCGCGGCCGGGCTGGCTGGCTACTTCCTCGTGCTCAGGTCGCAGGTCTTCACGGCCGACGCCCTCTCCCACGTCGCGGTGGCGGGCGCCATGGCGGCCCTGGCCTTCGGGGTCGACGCCCGCCTGGGGCTGTTCGTGGCCACGGTGGCCGTCGCGCTCGGCATGGGGTTGCTCGGCCCCAGAGGCAGGCCGGACGACGTGGTCATCGGCAGCGTCTTCGCCTGGATCCTCGGGCTCGGGGTGCTGTTCCTCACGCTCTACACGAGATCCCGGTCGACGTCCAACAGCACGGCGGGCGTGACGGTGCTCTTCGGGTCGGTCTTCGGCCTGAGCCGCAGCCACGCCCTTGCGGCGGCCGGCATCAGCGCCGCCACCGTGGGGCTGCTCCTCCTGATCGCACGGCCCCTGCTGTTCGCCACGATCGACGAGGAGGTCGCCCGCTCCCGTGGACTACCGGTGACCGCCCTGGGGCTCGGGTTCCTCGCGCTGGCCGGCGTGACCGCCGCCGAGGCGACGCAGGTGGTGGGCGCCCTGCTCCTGCTGGGCCTGGTCGCGGCCCCGGCGGGAGCCGCCCAGCGCCTGACGACGCGCCCCTTCCGGGCGATGTGGCTCTCGGCGGTCCTCGCCCTCGGGGCGATGTGGGCGGGACTGGCGCTCAGCTATGCGGCCCCGAAACTCCCGCCGAGCTTCGCCGTCATCGCGATCGCTGCGGGTTTCTACCTGCTCGCGGCTCTGGGGGCGGAGCTCAGGCCGCAGCGCGAACGGTGATGGGCAGCCTTCTCCGAATTCACGTCCCGTTCCCCTTGGCGTCCCAGAAACGTCAGATCTCCCGACTACCCTCCCGTTGGTTCTGCACACCAGGGCCCAACCCGACCAGGAGGGACACATGCACAGACGCTGGTTCCGGTCAGAGACACGTTGGCTCAGCACGGTCTTGGCGGTCGCGACGTTGGCGACGGCAACCGGATATCCGCTGGCCAATGCGGTGACCGCCTCGACGACGGCCGCCTCGACGACGTGCTCGCTCGGTAACGGCGCCCAGCACGTGGTGCAGATCACGTTCGACAACGTCCACTTCTTCCGGGACAACCCCAACGTCCCCTCGGACCTCGAGCAGATGCCGCATCTCCTCAACTTCATCGAGAACAACGGCACCATGCTGTCCAACAACCACACGCCGCTGATCGCCCACACCGCCAACGACAGCCTCACCAACTACACCGGCCTCTACGGCGACCGGCACGGGATGGGCATCAGCAACTCGTACCGCTACTTCACGCCGAGCGGCACCGCGAACCTCGCCGGCTCCTTCGTCTACTGGACCAACCCGGTCATCGACGACGCCACGGCGACGCCAAGCACGACGGACCACAACCCGTCGATGATCTACTCGGCGCGGGTGCCGGCCAAGGCTGTGACGAGCACGGCCACGGGCGTCGCTGCCGCCACGCCCGCGCCGTGGGTGCCCTTCACCCGGGCCGGCTGCAACGTCGGGGACACATCCACCGCCAATATGGTGCTGGAGAACACCGGCGACATCCCCCAGGTCTTCGGCCCGACCTCGCCCGAGGCTACCCAGCTCGCAGCAGACGTGACCGACACGTTCAAGGACCAGGAGACCAACGACTACATCGGCGTCTCGATCCACTGCGGCACCGGAGCCGCCGCGGCGACCTGCGCCAACGCTCAGGCGGTCAAGTACGGGCAGACCTCGCCGTCGCCGACGGCGGTCGCCGACCGGCTTCCGGACGAGCCCGGTGGCTACAACGGCTTCCAGACTGTCCACGGGCACCGCTACGTCGCCCCGGTCGTCGGCGCCGGCACCCCCAACCTCGTCCGCAACGGCTACCAGATCACGAACGCCGCCGGCAACCTTGTCGACCTCACCGGCCGTGAGATCGACGGCCAGTTCCTCCACACCCCCGGGTTCCCGGGCTTCGGGCCGATCAGCGCCCCCCAGACCCTTGCCTACATGGCGGACATGCAGGAGTCGGGCGTGCAGGTCACCTATGGGTACATCGCCGACCTGCATGCCAACAACAACCGGAGTATCGTCGGCGGCCCCTGCCTCACCGCCAAGAGCGGCGCGCTCGGCCCGGCCGACCCCTGTTACGAGGCGAACGCCGCGTACTACGACGCCGCGTTCCAGACGTTCTTCAACCGCCTCGCCGCAGACGGGATCACACCCGCCAACACGCTGTTCGTCTTCACCGCCGACGAGGGGGACCACTTCCCCGGCGCCAACGTCGGACGGGCCATCACGCCCGCCTGCACCGGGACGCCCGGGACCACGAGCTACACCTGCAGCTACCCCGCCGGGACGCTGGGTGAGCTGAACACCAACCTGACCGGCCTGCTCGCAACCGAGACGGGCAAGACCACGCCCTTCGCCCTCGAGAACGACTCGGCGCCCCAGTTCTACGTGAACGGCCAGCCGGGGGCCACCGACCCAATCACCCGCCAACTCGAGCGCGACGTGGCGAGCCTGAAGGCCAACAATCCCTACACGTCGGGCGCGTCCAACGTCTCGGGGACCGGCCAGCCGGTCGCCAACTACCTCGCCGACCCGGTGGCGGAGCGGATCCTGCACTTCGTGGATGCCGACCCCAACCGCACCCCGACTTTCTCGCTCTTCGCCAAACCGGACCACTTCCTGAGCGCAGGGTCCACCACCTGCCCGGCAACCCCACCCTCCGGCCAGACCGCGACCGGCAACCCCTGCGTGACGATCAACCCGAGCTTCGCCTGGAACCACGGTGACTACGCTCCCGAGATCAACACCACCTGGCTGGGCCTCGCCGGGGCCGGCGTCGCCCGCAAGGGGCTGGACGGGTCCGGCGCCGCGGACGGCCCGAGCTCGGCGGGTCCCAACAGCGGCCAGGGGACGATCCCGGGAACCCCGAACCCCGGGACGTGGGCCGACCACACGGACATCCGCCCGACGATGCTTTCGCTGCTGGGACTGCGTGACGACTACCCGACGGACGGGCGGGTGCTGGCAGAGGACCTCGCCGTCCCGAGCGGCAGCCTCGGCAGCGCAGCACAGCTGCAGCTGGCCCAGCTCTACAAGCAGCTCAACTCCAGCGTGGGCCAGTTCGGCACCGACACCCTGATCGCCGACACGGCGGCGATCCGCTCCGGCACCTCCTCGGACGACGCCACGTACCAGGCATTCGTGAAGGGCCTGGAGGACCTCGCCAACCTGCGCGACATCGTCGCCACTGGCGTCAAGGCGGAGCTGGACCAGGCGGCCCACGGCACCCCCGCCAACAGCGGGTACGTGGCGGGACTGACCGCGGCGAGCCAGCTGGTCCTCGCCCTCGCCAACGCCCTGGCAGCGCACCCGGTCTCGTAACCGACCGGTCCTAGGACCCGAACAGGGGCCGCCGGCGATGCCGGCGGCCCTTTCTCCAAGGTCTGTGATGCTTTTACCGCGCTATACGCGGTAAAAGCAGCAGAGACGTTTAGAATGACGCTATGGAGCGTTGGAGGGAGGTCGCCTCCCGTCAATGGGGAGCCGTGGGGCGGGATCAGTTGCGGTTGGCCGGCCTTTCAGATGATGCAATCTGGCGGCTTATCAAGGAGGAGTTGCTCATCGAAGTCCTCCCACGCGTTTATCGCGTGGGAGGCACCGCGGAGCACTGGAACCAATCGCTTATGGCTGCCTGCCTGTGGGGTGGCGACGCAGCTGTCGCCTCGCACCGATCCGCCGCTGCGCTCTGGTCCTTCGAAGGGTTCCGCGGGGAGAACAACGGCCCGCTTGAGATCACATCCCCAAAGCAGAAGTGCTTTCCGGGGCGGTTCCGCCTGTACCGGGCAGAGGTGGCGCCCGTGTTCGCTACCCGGAAGCTCGGCATCCCGGTCACAAACGCCTTCCGTACCGTGCGGGACCTTGTCTTCGTGCTCGACCAGGAGCGGGCCAATCAACTCCTCGACGAGGCCCTTCGGAAGGGGCTCGTCTCTATGGAGGCGCTTTGGCGGATGGTGCGCCTGGAGGCTGGGCCGGGCCGCAGGGGCGTCGGGGTGCTGCGGCGACTCCTGGAGGAGCGAGACCCGGATTACCAGCCGTCGGCCTCTCGTTTTCAGGCGGAGGTGCGCGCGTTGCTTACCCGTGCCGGATTGACCTTCGTCGAGGAGTTCGTCGTCACTGACTCCGAAGGCAACTTCGTGGCCCGCGTGGACTTCCTGATCGACGATGCACCGGTGGTCGTCGAGGCCGACGGCCGGGCTACTCACTCATCCAAGCTCGACTGGGAGCACGACCTTGCGCGGCGCAACGGCGTCACCGCGCAAGGGCTGGCGGTCATTCATGCGACAAAGGACAGAGTACGGAACCACCCAGACGAACTGCTGGCCGAGATCTTCCAGGCCCGCGAGCGTCACGTCCGCCGGCGGGCGTAGCCGACCGGCCCTCAGGCGGCGGGGAGCTGCAGGACCTTGGCCAGCCAGTCCCGGAGCACCGGCTCGGGGGCGGCCCCCGTCTGGCGGGCCAGGATCTCGTTGCCCTTCATCACGAGCATGGTCGGGATGCCCTGGACGCCGAAGCGTTGCGAGACGCGGGGCGAGGTGTCGACGTTGACCTTCGCCAGCTTCACCGAGCCGGCGTAGCGGCGGGCCAGCTCCTCGAGGGCCGGGCTCACCCTCCGGCACGGACCGCACCAGGGTGCCCACAGGTCGACCAGGACGGGGATCGTCGATTCTTCGACGACGGTGGTGAAGTTCTCGTCGTTTGCCTCGACGACCCAGGGCAGGGGAGCCTTGCATTTCGCGCACCGGGGCACACCCGGGGCCGCGGCGGGCACGCGGTTTTTTGTTCCGCATCTCTCGCACCGCACGACCGTCGCTGCCCCGGGCATATCCCCTCCTCTCACTCGATGTACCGGTTATGCACCGGCCGGCGCCCAGCCCCCTGCAGGACCGCGGGAGCCCACCTTGCGAAGCCGCCAGGCCTGAGCTGCGAGCACGCCGGAGCTGAACAGGGCGTAGAAGCCGATCGCCCAGGTGATGGCGAGCGCCCCCGTGACCGGGGCGAAGACCAGGATCCCCGCCACGATGAGCGACAAGACGCCATCGACGACGAGGAGCCACTCGTGGTTCAGCACCTTGCGGAAGGTGATGGCGGCGGCAATCTCGAAGACCCCCGTCACGAGCGCCCACGCGGCGATCACGTAGAGGAGGGCGAGGGCCGTGATGCCCGGCCAGAAGAAGGTCACGATCCCGGCGCCGATCCCGGCGAGCCCCATCAAGCCCATCCAGACCGCACCCCACCCGCTTCCCCTGCCCCTGGTGACGGCATGGCCCAGGGTGAAGAGACCGTCGACGAGGGCGAAGGCCCCGAAGATGAGCACCAGCGTCGCCAGCGTCAGCCCCGGAAGCACCAGCGCCAGGATGCCGAAAATGAACGCCGCAACTGCCCGGAGTGCAATCCACCGCCAATCTCCCACTGCCATTTGACCCATCATGGTGACCTCCCTCTCAATCGGACGTGCCTGACTAGACCGTGGCCGACTCGGTGTCGCCGGCCTCCTCCTCCTGCGCCGCTTCTGCACCTTCGCCGGCTGGCGCCGGCTCGGGGTTGGAATAGGTGACGACCAGCTCGCCGCCGACGACGTCGATCTCGATGACCGCACCGTCGTGGACATCGCCGCCCAGGAGCGCCCGGCCGATGCGGGTCTCGACCTCCCGGGAGATGAACCGGCGGAGCGGGCGAGCGCCGTACACCGGGTCGTAGCCCTCCCGGGCGATGAACCTGCGGGCCTGGTCGGTGACCTCGAGCTTCAACCGGCGGTCGGCGAGGCGGGCTCGCAGCTCGCCGAACATGAGCTCGACGATGTGCTCGATCTCCGGCAGCGTGAGGGCCTTGAAGAGCACGATCTCGTCGACGCGGTTGAGGAACTCCGGGCGGAAGTGGCCGCGCAGCTCGGCCATCACCCGTGCCCTGGCGTCCTCCCGGATCTCGCCCTGGGGCGTCACGCCGTCGATGAGGTACTCCGAGCCGACGTTGCTCGTCATGATGATCACGGTGTTGCGGAAGTCGACGGTCCTGCCCTGGGCGTCGGTGAGGCGCCCGTCGTCGAGCACCTGCAGGAGCGTGTTGAAGACGTCCGGATGCGCCTTCTCCACCTCGTCGAAGAGCACGACCGAATAGGGCTTGCGCCGCACCGCCTCGGTCAGCTGGCCGCCCTCCTCGTAGCCGATGTAGCCGGGAGGGGCGCCGACGAGCCGGCTGACGGTGTGGCGCTCCTGGTACTCGCTCATGTCGATGCGCACCATGGAGTCCTCGGAGTCGAACAGGGCCATCGCCAGCGTCTTGGCCAGCTCGGTCTTGCCGACCCCGGTGGGGCCGAGGAAGATGAACGACCCGATGGGCCGGCGTGGATCCTTGATGCCGGAGCGGGCACGGATGACGGCGTCCGCCACGAGGCGCACCGCCTCGTCCTGGCCGACGATCCGCTCGTGCAGGATCTCGTCGAGGCGCAGCAGCTTCTCCCGCTCACCCTCCTTGAGGCGGGTGATCGGGATGCCGGTCCAGCGCGACACGATCAGCGCGATCTCGTCCTCGGTGACGACCTCCCGCAGTAGCCGGCGGTCTCCCTGCTTGGCGAGGTGCTGGGCCTCCTCGGCCTTCAGTCGCCGCTCCAGCTCCGGGAGCTTGCCGTGGCGCAGCTCGGCCGCCCGGTTCAGGTCGTAGTTGCGCTCGGCCTCCTCGGCCTCCTGGCGCACGCGCTCGATCTCCTCCCGCAGGGCCTGCACCTTGCGGAGCGCCTGGCGCTCGGCCTCCCACTGCGCCCGCATGGCACCCATCTCGGCCCGCAGGTCGGCCAGCTCCTTGCGCAGCTCTTCGAGGCGGGCCTTGCTGGCGGGGTCCTTCTCCTTGGCGAGCGCCCGCTCCTCGATCTCGAGGCGCATGACCCGACGGGTGAGCTCGTCGAGCTCGGCGGGCATCGAGTCGATCTCGGTTCGGATCATTGCGCACGCCTCGTCGACGAGGTCGATGGCCTTGTCGGGAAGGAAGCGATCGGAGATGTAGCGGTGCGAGAGGATGACCGCCGCCACGAGGGCACCGTCCTGGATCGCGACACCGTGGAAGACCTCGAGGCGTTCCCGCAGGCCCCGGAGAATCGAGATGGCGTCCTCGACGGAGGGCTCGTCCACCATGACGGGCTGGAAGCGGCGCTCCAGGGCGGCGTCCTTCTCGATGCGCTTCCGGTACTCGTCGAGGGTCGTGGCGCCGATCATGTGGAGCTCGCCACGGGCCAGCATCGGCTTGAGCATGTTGCCGGCGTCCATCGCCCCCTCGGCCGCCCCGGCCCCCACGACGGTGTGGATCTCGTCGATGAAGAGCAGGATCCGCCCCTCGGCGCCCCGGACCTCGTTGAGGACTGCCTTCAGGCGTTCCTCGAACTCGCCGCGGTACTTGGCCCCGGCGACGAGCGACCCCATGTCCAGGGCGAAGATCGTCCTGTCCTTGAGGCCCTCGGGCACGTCGCCGCGCACGATGCGCTGGGCGAGCCCCTCGACGATGGCGGTCTTGCCGACACCCGGGTCGCCGACGAGCACGGGGTTGTTCTTGGTCTTACGGGAGAGGATCTGGACGACCCTGCGGATCTCGGCGTCGCGCCCGATCACCGGGTCCAGCTTGCCGGTGCGGGCGTCGGCCACCAAGTCGCGACCGTACTTCTCCAGGGCCTCGTAGGTCCCTTCGGGACTGGCGGAGGTGACCCGCTGGTTGCCGCGCACGGCCGTGAGGGCCTGCAGGAAGGCGTCCCGGGAGAGGCCCTGCTCCTTGAGGCGGCGGCCCGCGGAGGTCCCCGACCCCTCGTCCAGCAGCGCCAGCAGGATGTGCTCGACGGAGACGTAGTCGTCCTTCAGCCGCTTGGCCTCCCGCTCGGCGGCGTCGAGGAGGCGGGAGAGGCGCTGGGTGACGGCGATCTGCCCCGGGGCGGCGCCCGGTCCGGACACCCTGGGGCGCCGGGCGAGGTCCTCCTCGAGGTCGCGGTGCAGGCGCGGGGGGTCGGCCCCGGCCGCGGCGAGCAGGCGCGGGACGAGCCCGTCGGGCTGGTCGAGCAGTGCCAGGAGCAGGTGCTCGCCGTCGACCTCGGTGTGACCGCGGGCCATTGCCAGGGTCTGGGCGTCGTGCAGCGCCTCCTGCGACTTGGTCGTCAGACGGTTCGGGTCCACGCGCTCTCCCCTCTCTGGGCCCCTCTCTGGGCTTTCCTCAGGGCCGACTCGAGCTCGCTCACCCGGTCGAGCAGGTCGATGACAAGGCCAAGCGCGGCATAGTTGAGCGACAGGCCGGAGCGCAGCCGCTGGATCCGGGCGGCGACGGCGAGCTGGGCGGGCGAAAACCACAGCTCGCCGGTCGCGCCCGGGCCGGACCCCGTTGCGGGGCCCTGGCCGGGGTCCTGGCTCAGACGCCCCTCAAGGCGTCCTTGTGGAGCGGACCCCGAACCGGCTTCGATGAGCCCCAGGCTCACGAGCCGGAGAACAAATTCCGGATGGAGTCCCGCAGCTGCCGCGAAGGACTCGAGGTCGAGGCGCTTCCCGGCAGCACGCGGTCGGATGAGGGCGGTGTTCATCGGCGCCTCCTCGGGTCGAAGCTGGAGACGGAAGCAAGCTGCTCGAAGAGCTCGCGCTCCTTTGGCTCCAGCCGTGGCGGCACGACGATCTTCGCTTCCGCGTACAGGTCGCCGGGCTTGCCCTTGGGGTTGGGCAGGCCGCGGCCCTTGAGCCGAAGCCGGCGCCCGCTGGAGGTCCCCGGCGGCACCCGCAGTTTCGCCTCGCCCCCCGGCCCCTCGATGGTGACCGAGGCGCCGAGCGCCGCTTCCCACGGTGCCAGCCGCAACTCCACGGTGATATCCCGGCCCTCGACGCGGTAGCGGGGATGCGGGGCCAGCCGGACGTTCAGGTAGAGGTCGCCAGGGGCGGCTCCGCCACTGCCCTGGCCGCCCTGGCCGGCCAGCCGGATCCGCTGGCCGTCCGCAACGCCCGCCGGGATGTTGACCTCGAACGTCCGCGGCCCTCCGCGCGCCGACAGGGTCACGGTGCGCCGGCCGCCGGCGAACGCCTCCTCGACACTCAGGGTGAGCTCGGCCTCCTGATCCGCCCCCGGCGTCGGGCCAACCCCGCGCCCGAAGCCGGGTCCACCCCCGGCACCGGCTCGGGATCGGCTGAACATCCCCCCGAGCAGATCCTCGATGTTGATGTCCCCGGAGCCGAAGCTGAAGTCCCCGTCTCCGAAGTCCGAGCTGAAGAAGACACTCTCCCCCTCCCGCTGGCCCGGCCGCCCGGCGCCGGCGCGCTGCCCCGAGGGCTCCCGCCGGCCTGCCCCGGAGCGCACGCGCTGCCAGGTCTCCGCATCCATCCCTTCCGGCACCTGGCGGAACTGCGGGCCGAACGTGTCGTAGCGACGTCGCTGCTCCGGGTCGGACAGCACGTCGTAGGCCTCCGAGATCTCCTTGAAGCGGCCCTCGGCAGCCGGGTCCTTGTTGACGTCGGGGTGGTACGTCCGCGCCAGCTTGCGGTAAGAGCGCTGGATCTCCTTCTGGCTGGCGGTCCTGGGAACGCCCAGGACCTCGTAGAAGTCTCGGGGCTCTGCCATCGCCCATCACCCAGAACCTTCCTCGGCCTCGCCGGAGCTCCCTCCGGTGGCGACCACGACTGCTGCGGGGCGGAGCTGGCGGTCGCCTTCTCCGTAGCCCGGCCGCACCACTGCCACCACCGTCCCGGGGGCCGCATCGGCCCCCGGGACGGAACCCACCGCCTCGTGGCGGGACGGGTCGAAATGGACGCCGAGGTCGTCACGGCGGGGGAACCCCAGCATGGCCAGGGCGTTCACCGCCTGGTCGCGGACGGCAAGCAATCCCTGGATCAGGGAACGGGGGTCGGCAGCCGCGTGCTCGAGCGCGAGGTCGAGGTTGTCGACGATGGGTAGGAGCGCCGAGGCCGCCCGGTTCCGCTCGTAGGACCGCTCCCGGTCCACCTCGACGGCCATCCGCTTGCGCAGGTTCTCGAGATCGGCGACGGCACGGCGCCAGCGGTCGTCCAGGGTTGCCACCTGGGCAGACAGCTCGGCCACCCTGGCCGACTGACCGTTGCCCCGCTGGGACGTGTCCGTAGCCGTGTCCGGCCCCTCGTCGGGGTGCGTCCTCTGGTCCTCCCGCGGCTCTCCGCGGGAAGGAATCGTCTGGTCGGCCATCGTCAGCTCGCCGTGAATTCGGCGTCGATGACGTCGTCGTCGTCCACCGGGGCGTCCCGGCCGTCCGAGCCCCCTCCCGGGGCCCCATACGGTGCCCCGCCGCCCGGAGGTTGCCCCGAGCCGGCGCCGAGGCTGTGGTAGATCTGCTGCAGCTCGGCGGTGAGCGAGCGCAGCCGCTCGAGCGGCGC
The DNA here is from genome assembly GCA_025963875.1 of Actinomycetota bacterium. Taxonomy (GTDB): domain Bacteria; phylum Actinomycetota; class CADDZG01; order JAHWKV01; family JAOPZY01; genus JAOPZY01. The sequence goes on along the minus strand of JAOPZY010000109.1, from coordinate 17,063 downwards.
CTCCTCCTTGATCGCCTGGCGGGCGTCGTTGAGCAGCATCTCGGCCCTGCCTTTCTCATGCACCGGCACCGCGTCGCCGAGCTCGGCAAGCCGGCGCTCCACCCGGTAGATCGTCGAGTCCAGCTCGTTGCGGGCATCGACGACCTGCCGCAGCTCGGCGTCCTCGGAGCGATGCTGCTCGGAGTCGCGCACCATGCGCTCGATCTCCCCCTTGTCGAGGTTGGAGCTCTCACTGATGGTGATCCGCTGCTCTTTGCCGGTGTCCTTGTCGCGGGCCGAGACGTTCAAGATCCCGTTTGCGTCGATGTCGTACGTCACCTCGACCTGGGGCTGGCCCCGGGGTGCGGGGCGGATGCCCTCCAACCGGAAGCGGCCGAGCACCCGGTTGTCCGAGGCCCGCTCCCTCTCCCCCTGCAGCACGACGACGTCCACCGCCGACTGGTTGTCCTCGGCGGTGGAGAAGGTCTCCGTGCGGCGGGCGGGGATCGTTGTGTTGCGGTCGATCACCTTGGTCATGACGCCGCCCAGGGTCTCGACCCCGAGCGACAGCGGGTTCACGTCGAGGAGCAGGACGTCGCGGACGTCGCCCTTGATGATCGCGGCTTGGATGGCGGCGCCGATGGCCACGACCTCGTCGGGGTTGACGGTCATGTTGGGCTCCTTGCCGCCGGTCAGGCGCCGGACCAGGTTCTGCACCGCCGGCATGCGGGTGGCTCCCCCGACCAGGATCACCTCGTCGATGTCGTCTGCGGTGAGCTTGGCGTCCGCCATAGCCTGCTGGACGGGCCCCATGCACCGCTCAAGGAGATCAGCAGTGATCTGCTCGAACGTCGAGCGCATGAGCGTGGCGTTGAGGTGCTTCGGGCCGTTGGCGTCTGCGGTGATGAAGGGCAGGCTGATCGTGGTCTGCGTCACCGCCGACAGCTCGACCTTGGCCTTCTCGGCCGCCTCGAAGAGGCGCTGGAGAGCCTGGGGGTCCTTGCGCAGGTCGATCCCGTTGTCCTTCTGGAACTGATCGGCCAGCCAGTCGACGATGCGGCGGTCGAAGTCGTCGCCGCCGAGGTGCGTGTCGCCGGCGGTCGCCCGAACCTCGACCACCCCGTCGCCCACGTCGAGGATGCTGACGTCGAACGTGCCACCGCCGAGGTCGAAGACCAGGACCGTCTCGTTGCCCTTCTTGTCCAGGCCGTAGGCGAGGGCGGCCGCCGTCGGCTCGTTGATGATCCGGAGGACCTCGAGCCCGGCGATACGGCCGGCGTCCTTGGTCGCCTGGCGCTGGGCGTCGTTGAAGTAGGCGGGGACGGTGATCACGGCCTCGGTGACCTTCTCGCCGAGGAACTTCGCGGCGTCGTCGGCGAGCTTGCGCAGCACGAGAGCGGAGATCTCCTCTGGCGCGTAGAGCTTCCCGCGGATGCGGAAGCGAACCGCGCCGTCCGGGCCGGGCACGACGTCGTAGCTGACCGCGTGCAGCTCGCTCTCGACCTCGTCGAACCGCCGCCCGATGAAGCGCTTCGCCGAGTAGATGGTGGCCTTCGGATTGAGGATGGCCTGGCGCCGGGCCAGCTGGCCCACGAGGCGCTCACCCTGCTCCGTGAACGCCACGACCGACGGCGTGGTGCGAGCACCCTCGGCGTTGGGGATGACGCGGGGCTGCCCGCCCTCCACGACGGCGATCACTGAGTTGGTGGTCCCGAGGTCGATCCCGACTGCCTTCGCCATGGCTCGTTCCTTTCTGTCGTCGTACTTCGCTCGCCCTGCCTTACTCCTCACATCGATCAAAAACTGGCATCGGAAACCGCCGCTGCCGGCTCCCTGTCAAGTGGGTTCGGCCTGTCACGGGGTGGGACTGGTGCCGTAGGCCCTCAACGCAACCCCGTCCTCTTTTTCCTCTTGCCTCGTTCCGGGGGACATCGGCCGACTGGGGAAGCAGTTGGCCGGCTCCCGCAGGTCTCCGACTCCTTTAGCTGGACAGCCGCATCAGGCTGCGCTCGACACCTCCGCTGGTTGCTCCGCTTCGCTCTTCGGCTCGACCGGCTGTTCGCTGTCGCCGCCGGTCACCTGGACCTTGCGAGGCTTGGCCTGCTCGGCAACGGGGATGGTGAGCGTGAGGACGCCGTTGTGGTAGGTGGCCTCGACGTGCTCGGTGTCCAGTCCCTCGCCGAGGAAGAGCTGGCGGACGAAGGTTCCCTCGGGGCGCTCCCGCACGAGGACCTCCTGGCCCTCGGATGCCGGCCACGTCCGCTCCGCCCGCACGGTCAGGACGTTCTTCTCGACGGTCAGGTCGATGCTGGACGGGTCGACGCCCGGGAGATCGAAGTGGACGATGAACCGGTCGCCCTCCCGGTAGGCATCCATCGGGATGGGCGATTGCTCGGCCGGCCCACCCCGCTGCGCCAGCATCTGAGCGAGGGAGTCGAAATTTCGGAAGGGATCGAAGCGCATGAGCATGGGGTGTCTCCTTCTCGTCTGATCAGGTGGGTCGACGCTCCCAGGCTCGCGCCCCTCGGGGGGGCGGGACATCCCGCAGTCGCGTGGTAGTCGCGTGGAGCTCCGCCGGGTCCCCCGAAGGCACCGAGGGGAACTACGAGGCTTCGTGATACCGGTGTGGCGTGGGCGGCACTAGCCTGGTCGGGCCATGGTGGATCAGGACATCTTCGACCGCCTGCTGCAGTTCCGGCCCTCGGGGGCCCCGGTCCTGTCCGTCTATGTGGGGGTGGACGGAGGGCCGTCGGCGTTGCGGACGAAACTGGAGTCGCTGGTCGGGGAGGTTCTCGAGCAGGCGGAGGCCGAGCCGAGCCAGGCTTTGCGTCGATCGCTCTTGTCCGACGTGGCGAGGGTCCTCGACCTCGCTGCCCGGGGAGGCCCGCCCGAGGGGTCGACGGTGGGGATCTTCGCCTGTCACCGGGCCGGGCTCTACGAGGAGGTCGTCGTCCCTCGACGAGCGCGCGATCGGGCGGTCGTCGATGCGACGCCCTACCTCCGGCCCCTCCTCGCCTTCCTCGACGAGTCCCGCCGCTACTGCCTCGTGGTGCTGGACCGGATGCAGGCCTGCCTCTACGAGCTGTTCATGGGCGAGCTCGAGGGAGCGACCATCGTGGTGACGCCCGGCAAGCCGGGCCGGCCGGTCGGACGGGATCCGTCGCCGGCGCACCGGCTGTTCCGCGAGACGGCGGACGTCGCGGACGAGTTCATCCATGCCACCCGGGCCGAGCTCCTCCTCGTGGGAGGCCCCGAGGAGACCGTGGCAGCCTTCCTGCCCTTCGTGCCCCACCACCTTCGCGGCAGGGTTGCCGGAACGTTCGCCTTCGATCCGCGGACCATGGGCCCGGAGCAGGCCCGGTGCTGCGCCGAGGCGGTGGTCGACCGCTACGAGCGCGCGGAGGAGGCATCGCTGGTGGCGGAGATCCTCGACCGGGTGACGACCGGCGGCCTGGGAGCGGCAGGGATCCCGTGGTGCCTCGCTGCCGTGAACGAGGAGGCGGTCCAGTTCCTGCTGATCGACGAGGAGGCCCGGGCCAGCGGATCCGCCTGCGACGCGTGTGGCTGGCTCGGGCTGGTGGGGGCAACGTGCCAGCGATGCGGCGGCCCCCTGCGGGTCACACAGGATGTGATCGAGGAGATGGGCGCTGCGGTCATCGGCGCCAGCGGGCGGGTCGAGCACGTCCAGGCCCCCACGCCCCTCTCGCAGCACTCCGTGGCGGCCTTCCTGCGGTTCGACGTCCCTCACTCGGCCGCCCAGGTGGTCGGCTAGAAGATGGAACGGGAGCTCGGGCGCTGGCTGATCGCTCTGGGCGGCGTCATCATGCTGATCGGGGTCATCTTCCTTGCCGGTGGAAGGCTCGGCCTCGGCCGCCTCCCCGGCGACCTGCAGTGGACCCGGGGGAGTGTGCGCATCTATGCGCCGCTTGGCACGTGCCTCGTGCTGTCGCTGGTCCTGACGCTGGTCCTGAACCTGATCGCCCGCCGTTGAGCTTCGCGTCAGCCGAACGGAGCGAGGGGAGCGATGGCAATCGGGGCAGGCGCAGGCAGAAGGGGAGTCGGGATGAGCGGTGGAGCGGCGGAGGGGTTGTACTGAAGGCGAAGCGCGATCACCGTCAGATCGTCCGAGGGATCCGAGGCGTCGAGGGCCATGCAAAGGAGCCGGGCGCACAGCTCGTCCAGTGAAGCGCTGGCAAGGCGGGCCGCCAGGGCGGCCAGGCCCGCGAGGCCGGTGCTGATATCGCGGCTGCGCCGCTCGATGAGCCCGTCGGTGTAGAGCACCAGCGTGTCGCCTGGCCGGAGCTGTGTCCGGCCGACCTCGGGCGACGTCGGAGCCCTGGGCGCCCCGAGCGGAGGGTCCAGGGTGTCGGTGAGGAACCTTGCCGATCCCCCACTTCCGACCAGCAGTGGCGGGGGGTGACCGGCATTGGTCAGGACGACCTCCCCACGCTTCGGCTCCACGACTGCATAGACAACCGTGGCGTAGCCGTCCCGGTCGGGGACGACGACGTTGTCGAGGCCGTTGACGAGCTCGGACGGCTCCGTCCCGGTCATCGCCATCCCCCGCAGACCCCGCTGCAGCGCATCCTTGAGGGGCCGGGCCTGCACCCCGTGGCCCGCCGCATCGCCGACGACCACCGCCACGTCCCCGCTCGGCAGCGCGATCACGTCGTGCCAGTCCCCCGACGCTCCGCCCTCCCGGTCGGACGGGAGGGTGCAGGCGGCCACGGCCACCGCGGGAGGGCCCACGGCGTGGCCGAGTTCGACGGAGATCTCCATGGGAGGAGGCTCGCGCCGGTCCCGGCGCCCCACATCTCGCGGTCGCGTGGTTCATCCCAGGCCCGGGGGGGCTGGCCGCGGGGTTCCCGAGGAACTACGAAGACGCCTGATGTGGAGTCCCCAGGCCCGTCCTAACCTCGAAAGCGGGATCACGCACAGACCGGAACCATCGAACCAGGACAAGAGGAGGTAACGCCATGGCAATCGTGCGCCGGGGCCCGGGAGGCCTGGAACTGCCGGAGCTGTTCCGCAGATTCTTCAACGGAGAGCCGTCGGGGCTCGCATCGGGGTGGCTGCCGGTGGAGGAATACCGCAACGGCGACGAGCTTGTGATCCGCTCCGAGACGCCGGGCATCGACCCCGAACGTGACGTGGAGTTGACCGTGTCCGACGGAATGCTGCAGGTCCGGGTACACCGTGAGGAGCGGAACGAGCAGAAGGGGACCGACGAGTACCGCTCGGAGTTCCGCTACGGAGAGTTCGTCCGGGCGCTCCCGCTGCCCCCCGGCGTCAAGGAGGAGGACATCAAGGCGTCCTACAAGGACGGGATCCTGGAGATCCGGGTCCCGATTGGCGCCGAGACCGAAAGCTCCGTCAAGAGGATCCCGGTCGCCCGGAGTTGACCGGGCGTCGATGCGCCCGGGGTCAGTCGGCGGGCGACCTCAGGGCGGCCAGGATCCGCCAGGAGCGTGTCGCCAGCTGGAGGTTGAAATTCGTGTCGGGATCGCCGAGGTCCCGGCCCGAGATCTCGCGGATGCGCTGCAGCCGGTATTTGAGCGTGTTGCGGTGGACGGCGAGGGCGTGGGCCGTGGCCTCGTAGTTCCCGCCGTGCTCCAGGTACGAGGTGAGCGTCATCACGAGGTCCGCGCCCTTCTGCTCGTCGTAGTCGATCAGGGACCCCAGCCAAACCCGCACGAACGATTCCACCAGGGAGAGGTCTTTGAGGTCTGCCAGGATGCGGTAGACGCCGAGACCGTCGAAGAAGGTGACCCGCTCCATGCCCCGGGAGAGGCGCTGGATCCGGAGGGCCAGCACGGCCTCACGGTAGGAGCGAGGGTAATCGGACGCAGCGACGCACGTGCCCCCGACGCCCACCCGGCATCCCGGTCCGCCGAGGTCATGAAGCAACTCGGCCTGAAACGCACCCCAGGAGCTGTTGTGCGAGTCGGACAGCACGACGACCCTGCCGAGCCGGGACACGAGCAGGCTCCCCACGCCCGCATCCCGGGCCGCAGCCCTCACTGCCCGGAAGAGACGGCCGTTGCCGGGCTCCCCGCTGGCCTGTTCGACCACGACGACCCGGTGCGGACGCTGCAGGTCGTAGCGGAGGGCCGCGGCCCGGGCCAGGGCGCTCTCCTGGTCCGTACCGGAGAGCAGCTCCTCCACCAGGTCGCGGCGGAGGCGCAGTTCCGTGTCCGCGAGGCTCTGGAGCCGGGCCAGTTCCATTGCGAGGACGGTGGCGCCGTGCTCGAGGGCCACCCGTTCACGCTCCCCCGCCACCCCGCTCGGGTCGATCAGGACCATGACCCCGACGACGTCCTCCCGTGCCCGGGCGAGAATGTAGATCCGGGACCCTTCCCGCAGGGGGCGATCGGCCGCCACCACCCGTCGGAGCATCGCCTGGCGCGCCGGGGGGTCATCCTTGGGATATGGGTCCGGCCGGCCGGGCCCGGCCCAGGCCCGCAGGTTGCCGTGCCGGTCCTCGACCGCGATCGGGTAGCCGGTCAGGTCGTGCACCGCCTCGGCGATCCCCGCCTCTCCCAGCCCGGACGCCGCCACCTGGGTCAGGCGCTCGTGGATGGCCGTGCTCCGTTCCAGGGCCGCCACCGACTCGCCGAGGGCCCGGTTCGCCGTCCGCAGGTTCTCCGACTGGGTCCGCTCGCGAGCCAGGAGCGCTGCGTTCGTGAGCGCCATTCCGAGCTGCTGCGAAAGCGAGCGGAGCAGGAACCGCTCGGCACCCGAGGGCTCCTGGCCAGCGGTGACGACGACGTAGCCGAGCGGGCCCGTGGGGCCTCGGAGGGGTTCTGCCCAGCTCCATTCCGCTCCCGGGACACGAAGGGATCCACCGACAGCCAGGCCGCGCACCTGCAATTCCACGTCGGCCCGGACCGCAGGGTCTGCGCCTGCCCCTGCGGTCGCCCGCCACCCGGTATCGAAAAGCCAGACCCCCTCGAGGTGGCACCTCCCGAGGGACGGCAGCGTGTTGGCGACCATCTCGAGGATGCGGTCGCGGTCGGCGCTCTCCGTCATCAGCCGGGAGAGCAGCATCACGCCCTGCAGGCTGGAAAGCTGGTCCCGGAGGTCGTCCTCCGACTCCCGGGAAGCTGCGTCGGTCAACGCCGTCCCCGATTTCCGTTACAACAGTATTCCGGCAGAAGAGAAATCTAGCCTAGACGAAACATCACAGCCAGAGCGGTAGACTCCGAAGGCGGCCCTTCCCTGAGAAAGGTGTGCCCCCATGAACGATCCACTCGTGAACGATCCACTCGTGACGGACACGTTGGAATTCGGCGTCCCAGGCGTACCGATGGAGCCGGGCGACCACATCTGCGCACTGTACGTGAGCCAGGCGGAGCGTGATCAGATCATGCTCCCCTTCCTGCGAGCCGGCCTCGAGGCGGGCCACAAGTGTTTCTGCGTCGTGGACTCCTCACCGACGTCCCAGGTGCTGGAGGACCTGGGGGACGACATCGACGCGAAGTCTGCACTGGCCCAGCGCCAGCTCGAGCTCTTCACCGCCGCCGAGACCTACCTCCGAACCAGGCCCTTCACGACCGGGGGCATCCTCGACTTCTGGAAGGAGACCCTCTCGGTGGCCGCCGCCGAGGGGGACTACCCCTTCTGGCGGCTCACCGGCGAGATGCCGTGGGCGCTGCACGACCTCCCCGACGAGCGCGAGGAGTTCTTCCGCTACGAAGCAGAGCTCAACCGTTTCGCTCCCCAGTACCCCCAGGCGATCGTGTGCCTCTACGACCTTGGCCACTTCGGCGGCGGCATCCTCCTCGACCTGCTGCGTACCCATCCGAAGCTGGTCGTGAGCGGCCAGCTCCTGGAGAATCCCTACTACCTCCCCCCGGATCAGTACCTGTCCTGAGAGTCGTGACCGAGTAGCGCTGGGGCGTCCAGTGCGCCTGCGCACAAACGCAGGGCACCAAATATGTCCTGGCGGGACCTAGCGCCTAGTGGTGACCAGAGGAGAGAGTGGCAGCATGGCACTCACCCAAGCCGATCCGGCACTCAGCAAGGACCCGTCGAGGGACGTGCTCACGTTGGGCGACGCGGCGCCGCCCGTCCAGCTAGGCCGCCTCACGGTCGATCTCACCAAGCTCGAGGGGGTGGAGAGCGCAGAGGTCGTCGTTCTGGAGCGGCTGGGCAACCAGGCCGTCACGCAAGGACACAGCCTCGCTCGAAGGGAAGAACGCAGCGAGCCCGTCGCGAGGGTGAGGGAGCTTTCGCCGCAGGCGCGCAGCCTGGTGGAGGTTGCCGCGATGATGGCCGGCTCGTTCTCGGTGAGCGAGGCGGCGGACATCCTGGGTCAGCCGGCCGGTCACCTGCTCCAGGCGGTCGAGGAGGTAATCCGGGAAGGCATCCTCACACCCGATCGCGGCCGGTTCGAATTTGCCGACGAGGAGTTCCGGCGGGGGGTCTACGAGGGGCTGGCCGAGCCACTGCGGGTTGGCCTGCACGGCCACATCGGCAGGCAGCTGCTGGACCGGGGCGGGTCGCCCGCAGTTGCCGCAGTGCACCTGATCCTGGGCACGCGGCCCGGCGACCACCAGGCGCTGGCATACCTGGACCGGGCCACAGAGGAGCTCATGCCCCGGTTCGCCCAGGCGGCAGCGGACCTGGCACTCGGAGCGCTTGCCCTCACCGACGGCGCCGACTCGCACCGCTGGACCCGGCGGATCTCCACGGTGGATGCCCTCGTCGCAGCGGAACGGCCTGAGGAGGCCCTGGAACTCGCACGGCGTGGCATCGCCGACGGCCAGGTGCCCGGCCTCGCGGCGGCAGAGCTCCGCCTTCGGGTGGCATCGAACCTCCTGGCCCACGGCCTGGGCGCGGAGTCCGTCGAGGAGCTGGCAATCGTGATCCGCACCGGCGGGCTCCCCGACACGATCTACGGTGCCGCGGAGCTCCAGATCCAGCTCGGTCTCCTGGCCCAGGAGTCCTTCGGCGACGCACGGGAACGGGCCCTGTCGGTGCTCGCAGGCAGCGGCCGGTCGAACGGGGATGTGGCCCTTGCCGGTGCGCTCACCACCCTCGCGGTTCTGGACTGGAACGAGGGGCGGCCGGCGCATGCCATCGATATGGCTCGAGCCGCCGCGGAGCGGGCCGGACGGGACCCCGAATCCCCCTGCACGACCATCCCCCAACTTCTCCTCGCCTCGATGCTGACTGCCATCGGGGAGCACGAAGAAGCGGATGCACTCCTCAAGACCGCGACTGCAGCGCTGGAGGTCCGGGGCCGAGGCCTCTGGCTCGCCGGTGCGTCGGTCCTGCGCTCGCAGCTTCTGTTGGCCTCTGGGGCCGCAGAGGCCGCGAGAGCCGGCGCCGAGGAGGGCATGGCGCTGGCCGAAGAGTTGCGGACGACGCTGTTCGCGCCGGCAGCCCGTTCGGTCCTGGCAGCGGTGGCGCTCCACCAGGGCAACCATCACGGAGCCGCAGACCAGGTCCAGCCAGCCGGGGGGAGTGGCTCGTACCACTGGAGCGTCTTCGGCCTGCGGCTCGGCGTCCTGCCCGCGTTGCAGGTGCAGGAGGCAACGGAGGGCTGTGCTGCCGTCGTTGCGGAAATGGCCGCCATGGAGGACGTGACGTCCTGGAAGCGCCTCCAACTCGAAGACCCCACGGCGGCTGCCTGGGCGGTGAGGGCAGCGCTGGACGCGGGCGAGCGGCCCGTGGCAGAACGGTCCGCGCGCTGTGCGGACGAACTGGCCGCCGACAATCCGGAACTCCCGTCGCTCGTCGCCGCGGCCGACCATGCCCGAGGCCTGCTGACGGGCGACGTCGACGTGCTCCTCAGCGCCGCAACTGCCCATCGCCGTCCCTGGGCGAGGGCTCGGGCCACCGAGGACGCGGGGGTGATGGTGTCGAACCGCAACGACCCTGCCGCCGCACATCTCCACCTGGATCGTGCGCTCAACGCCTACCAGGAGCTGGGGGCCGAGCACGACGTGGCCCGCGTGCGTTCACTGCTGCGCACCATGGGCGTGCGGCACTGCCACTGGCGGCGCCGGGAGCGGCCCGTTTCCGGGTGGGACAGCCTGACCGAGACCGAGCGTGCAGTGTCGGACCTGGTGGCGCAGGGCCTCACCAACCGGAAGGCGGCGGAGCAGATGTTCCTGTCGCCCCACACCATCGACTTCCATCTCCGGCAGATCTTCCGCAAGCTCCAGATCGACTCCCGGGTGGACCTCACCCGCCTCGCGATCGAGCGGGACGCCGCCAGCGGCTCTTAAGGTTTCAGGGAGCGGCGACCCGGCCGGCTCCCGCGTAGACGTTGAAGCGGTCGCCCCGCAGGAAGCCCACCAGCGTCATCCCGAATTGCTCGGCGAGCGAGACCGCCAGGCTGCTGGGGGCGGACACCGAGCAGACGACGGGGACGGCTGCGGCGAGGCATTTCTGCAGGATCTCGTAGCTTGCCCGTCCGCTGACCAGCACGATGGAGTCGGCGAGGGGCAGGCGGCCGGCCATGAGCGCCCATCCCAGAAGCTTGTCGACGGCGTTGTGCCGGCCCACGTCCTCGCGGACGGCGACGAGGTTGCCGCCGGCGTCGAAGAGCCCCGCAGCGTGGAGCCCGCCGGTGACCTCGAACAGTCTCTGCGCGGCGCGGAGCCGGGCGGGCAGACCCGTCAACGTGCCCGGTGCCACCCGGGGGCCGGCACCGGCGAGCGGGGCGCTGCGCACCCGGAGCGCATCCAGGCTGGCCTTGCCGCAGACCCCGCAGGCACTGGTGGTGAGGAAGTGCCGTTCCAGGGGGGCCAGGTCGGGAGCGACCTGCGCCGCGAGCGCCACGTTCACGATGTTGAAGCGCTGCTCCCCGTCGACGCCGCGATCGGCGCAGTAGCTCATGGCCGCGATGTCCTCGGCTCCGGCGATGATGCCCTCGCCGTGCAGGAAACCGGCTGCAAGCTCGAAATCGGCGCCGGGGGTCCGCATGGTGACCGCCGCGGTGTGACGGCTCGGGCCGGCGAGGAGCCGGATCTCGAGCGGCTCCTCGGTCGCGAGCCGGTCGGAGCGGTTGCGGGACCCCGCCCCATCGAAGGCGACGACCCGGGTGGGGACGGAGGAGCCGGGGCGCTCAGACACGGAAGAGGTCCATGGGGACATTGAGGTTGGCGGCGAAGGTTCCGGTTGGCCCGGCGGCGGACCACTCCCTTTCATCCACGAGCCGGACACCGAGCGTGGCGAGCACTCGCACGACCTTGCGGTCCCCGGCCTGCAGGCACGCGACGATGCCCGGGCCGGCCGGCCGTGCCCAGACAGCGTGCAGGGGCTCCCATCTGCCCTGGACGACCGGGACCACCGCAGCCTCGCCCTGCCAGAGCCCCGCGAGGAACGCGAGCACCGCGGGGCTGGCCGCGGGCATGTCGACGGCGACCACGGCGACGAGGTCCTGGCGGGCGGCCTCCAGGCCGGCGGCGATGCCCCCGAGCGGCCCGGCGTCCGGGATGACGTCGGCCACCTGGGGCAGGCCGAGGTGATCGAGGCGGTGGCCGTCGCCCGACGCCACCACGACATCGGTGCACACCTGGCCGAGCGTCCGGACCGCCCGCATGACGAGCGGCTCACCATCGAGGACGATCTGCGCCTTGTCCCTCCCCATCCGGCGGCTGGCGCCCCCGGCCAGCACCAACCCCGACATGGCCACGCTCACCCCCGAACGATACCCAGACGACCTCGAGCCCGGGTCAGGGGGCTACCTCGGGCGTGACGACTTGTCGAAACTCACCCGGATGTTCTCGTCGGGGCGGCGTTCCTCGATCTTGGCGCGCTGGGTGAAGACCTGCTGGTCGCCCGGCGTCGGCTCGTCCACGAGGCTGCGTGGCCAGAGGTGTTTCTTCTTCACCGCGTTGATCTCGGCGCCGTAGATGGTGAGCTGGGCAACGAGGTAGATGAACGACAGGAGCCCGATCACGACGGCGAAGCTGCCGTACGTCGGGCCAGCATTCTTCAGCGTGTGTTTCACGAGAAGGCCCCCGAAGGTCTGGAGCAGCGTCAGGGCAACCCCGGCGAAGGCTGCCCCGGGGGCAACGTCCTGCCATGTGACGTCGGCAACGGTCAGCATCTTGAAGGCCACCAGCACGATGCCGATGTTCAACAGCAGCGAACCCAGGAAGCCGAAGGGAAGGGCGGACAGGGCGGTCGCGGCCAGCGCCGCCGCGCCCAGGACGGCCAGCATGATGAGGGCCCGCAGCCGGGAGATGAAGAAGTTCGGCCGCTTGCGCTTGGGGACGCCCCAGACCTCGTCCATGGCGTACTGGAGGGCCTGGACGACACCGATCCCGGCCAGGAGGGCGAACACGAGACCGATCGCCAGAGCGACACCACTCCCCTTCAGGTGTCCGATCTCAAGGAACTTGAGGATCGGGACTTTGGTCTGCACCGTCGTGATGATTTTGTTCTGCAGGCGTGTGTTGTTCTGGAGGACGAACCCCAGGACGGTGGTAAAGACCAGCAGCAGGGGGAACAGCGAGAAGAAGGCGTAGTAGGCGACGAGGGCAGCGAGGTAGCCGGCCTGGTCGTCGCCAAACTTCTTGACGACCCCGATCACGAACCCCAGGAAGCTGTTGCTTTTCTGGATCGAATCGAACTTGCGCATCACATCCTGGATCGCCTTCATTCGCCCCTTCCCTCTCCTGGTAGCCCGTCAGATACCCATGCGCATCACGCGCTAACAGCCCAGGACGCGAAAGCGCCGCCCTCAGGGCGGCGCTTGTCGTTGCCGGCGGTCTAGCCCTCGTGGCCCACGACCTTCTCGATGATCTTGGTCTCCAGACCAAGAGCATCGTCGTCGCCACCCATGCCGGCCGACTGGTCGATGGTGGCCTTGAGCCGCTCGTTGGCCGCTGCCGCTCCGGCGACCGTGGGCTCCAGGGAGTCGCCCGGCTCCTTGTCGAGCTCCTTCTCGACCTCCTCCTGGGGCGGCTCGTCGATGTTGTGGATCTCTGGTTGTTCGGCCATCTCGCCCTCCTTGTGTCTGTTTCGTGGTCGGCCTGGTTCTTCCCGGTGCCGGGGGCCGGAAACCTCCCGTTCATCAGCGCAGGGTGTGGAGCGCCAGCGCCAGCAGCAGGGCGAAGAGGTTGAAGAACCCGTGGGCGACGATGCCGGGGCCAAGGCGGCGGAACCGCTCCGCCACGACCCCCTGGATGATGCCCATCGCCGCGATGACAACGAAGATGGAGACGTTGCCGAGGCCGTACGACGGCCGCATGTGCAGCGCGCCGAACACGAGGCCCTGGATGGCGATGGCGCCTGCGGTGCCGGCGACGGGCATCAGGGATCGCAGCAGCAGCCCACGGAAGAACAGCTCCTCGATGAACGGCGCCCCGATGACGACCATCAGGACGACGGCAATCAGCACCGAGGAGTCGTGCCGGGCTCCCCGCAAGGGGGCCACGTCGCTGCCGATGAGACGCCGGTCGATCATCACCAGCGGGATGAGCAGGATGAAGCCGGCGAAGCGGGCAACGAAGGAGACGAGCAGACCCCACCCGACGTCCATGCCGCGGAACCGCACCCCGAAGTCACGCCAGATGTTGCCGGTCCCGAACTTCCTGCTGACGATCGCTGCCGCGCCAACGAGGCCGGTCCACAGGCCGGCCTGACTGAGGACGAGGATCAGGAAACGGCTGTGCGGCAGGACCAGGGTGGCGACGAGGGCGCCGAGGAAGGAGAGGGCGATGGCGGCCACGATGCCGCCGAATGCGTAGGCGGCGGCGACCGGGGGCAGCTCCGCCCGGGTGTCGGGTTCCTGGGCGGCCGACCACGGCGTGGGCGGCGGTGCCGAGAAGTCCTGGCCGACGTACTGTCCGTTTGCAACGCCGGGGGTCCACGCGTAGCCGTTCCAGAAGCGGTACTGGTGCGCGCCGCCCGGATCCCGGTACCAACCGGCAACGGGGGCAGAGGGCTGCGACGGCAGCGGCGCGTAGCTCTGGGGCGCCGGGACCGGCGTGCCTCCCCCCTCAATCGGCCTCGCGCGCGGCATCCCCGTCTCCTGGTGCTTGGAGCGTTCCTCCCACTGCCGCCCGGGCCGAGGCCCGGCTTACGCCAGCGCGTGCACCAGCAGGAGCGTCACCATCATGACCATGATGACGGTCGCGATGGCTGCGGTCACCACCGCGTCGGTAGCTTGTTCGGTCCTGCCGACGGTTTCGTCGTCTGCTTCCTCTGTCCACCCGTCGTCCAGCACCGCAGCCCTCCTCTCATTCCCCTCGTCGTGCTACGAAAGGTAGGAGTCGGACGGGTGGATTCACATAGTCCTATCGGCTCATCTATTACCTAGTCCGACAAAACGGCACTTGCCGCGGTTCATAGACAGGCGCCGGGTCCTTAGTGAAAGAATGCGCGCAGACTGACGCATCGGGCGCGGTCCGAGACGGGGGGTGAAACAAACGTGACGACAGCGACGCTCTGGATTCCTGCGGTGATCCTCGGAATCCTCATGCTGGTCTTCGTGATCTACTACATCAGCTCATAGCTCTTTTTATGACCCGGCGCCTTGAGGGGCGCCTCTTAGGCCGACGGCCTCACAGCGAGGTCGCCCAACTCCTGGAGGTACTGGCGGATCATCATCACCGCGACAATTCCCTCGCCGAGCGCTGAGCCGAGTTGCTTCGTGCTCCCCGCCCGCACGTCTCCGGCTGCAAATACCCCGGGCATGGAGGTCTCGAAGCTGCCGTCGGTGATGACGAAGCCCGCCTCGTCGAGGTCCACGGTCCCCTTGAAGACGTCGGAGTTGGGACTCGAGCCGGCGTAGACGAAGACCGCCGAGGGATTGAAGGAGAAGACATAGCCCGTGGTGCGGTCCCGGACCACTGCCTCGGCGAGCTTCCCGTCCTCCCCGGTCACCAACTCCACAACCTCGGTCGACGTGTAGAACGCGATCTTGGGATGGCGGCGCAGCTTCTCCTGGAGCAGCGGAGAGGCCTGGATCTGGGAGTTGTACTCGAGCACCCGGACCTTCCCGGCAAACTGCGTGAGGAACAGCGCCTCCTGGACGCCGAGGTCCCCCGCGCCGACCACCATCAACTCCTCGGCCTTTCGGTAGAAGGGGCCGTCGCAGCTCGCACAGAAATGGACGCCCGCGCCGCGGAGCTCCTCCTCGCCGGCGACGCCCAACGTCTCGTACGCCGCTCCCGTGGCGATCAGCACCGAGCGGGCGGTGAACTCCTCCCCGTCGTCGGTGACCGCCACCAGGTAGCCGTCAACCCGGCTCAGCGCGGACACGCCCACGCCGCGCAGGATCCGGAGACCGTAGCGATGGGCCTGGGCCACCAGGCGCTCCTCGACCTCGGCGCCGCTGGTGCCCTCGGGGAATCCGGGGCTGCCCATCAGGCGGGGGGTCATCGCCGCCTGCCCCCCCGGGCCCGCACGCTCGATGACCAGGCAGTGCATCCCTTCCCTGATGGCGTGCAGCGCGGCGGTGAGACCGGACGGGCCGGCCCCGACGATGATCAGGTCGAAGAACCGGCGGGCGGCCGGCGCCTCGATGCCGAGCTTGGCGCCGAGCTCCGCGGGCGAGGGGGCCACCAGGACGAGGCCGTTGCCGAGGACGACCGTGGGGATGGCGAGCTTGCCGGCACTCTGGCGCCGCACGAAGGCGGCGGCGTCGGGGTCCTCCGTGACGTCGACCCACTCGAAGTCCATCCGCGCCTCGCCGAGGAAGCGTTTGGTCCGACGGCTGTCAGGGCACCAGGGGGCCCCGTAGACGGTGATCTCAGCCATGCCGATCTCCTCCTGAGTGCGGGCGGGGCAGGCCAGTGAAATCTTTTACCACGCGACTCGACGGCGGCCCCGGATTAAGGATGTGCCAAACTCCCTGCCCGTGATCGCCTCTGTGGTGTTCGACCTCGACGGCGTGCTCGTCGACTCCGAAGGCGTGTGGGAGGAGGTGCGGCGCGCCTTCGTCGCGGAGGGAGGGGGACGGTGGATGCCCGACGCCCAGCGCAGGCTCATGGGGATGAGCACCGGCGAGTGGGCTCGCTACCTGAGCCAGGAGCTCGGGGTGCGAATGGCGCCGGACGAGGTGGCCCAGGGGGTCATCGAGCGGATGAACGAGCGCTACGCCCGGGACCTGCCGCTCATTCCGGGGGCGGTGGAGGCGGTCCGGCGGATGGGGGGCCGGTGGCCGCTCGGTGTGGCCAGCTCGTCGCCGCCGGCGATCATCCACATGGTGCTGGAGCGGGCCGGGCTGGCCGAAGCGTTCGGGGCCGTGGCGTCGAGCGACGAGGTGGCCAACGGCAAGCCCGCTCCCGACGTGTACCTCCTCGCCGCTTCGCGCCTGGGTGTCGACCCGACGTCGTCGGTGGCGATCGAGGACTCGAGCAACGGGCTGCGTTCGGCTTCGGCGGCGGGGTACCGGGTTGTCGCCATCCCGCAGTCCGCCTACCCGCCGGACCCGGAGGCCCTGGCCCTCGCCTCGGTGCGCCTGGACAGCCTGGACGCCCTGACGCCCGAGGTACTGGAGGGCATTGAATAGTGCCAACGAGCTAGTTTCCGTCAAAAAGTGTGCTCACGGCCCTTTTTGACGCAATCTAGGTTCCCGGGTCGGGCCTAGGTCTTCGTCGGCAGGCGTGAGGGTGGGGTCGGGCTCTGGGGGACGGGCGTCGTGTCCCGCGGGGCCGTGAGGAACCGCCACAGGACGTCGCCCCCCGACGGGACGCCGCCGCCGCCGGCCGGCCAGGCATGGCCGGCGCCCTGGTACGTCCCCAAGGCCACGACGGAGCCGGCGTTGCAGTGGGACCAGGCCTGGAGGCGGAACGTGCCCGTCGTCTGCGTGGAGACCACGGCGGAGCAGCCGTCGCGCTTGCGCCACAGGCCCACCTGGTCGGTGACGGTCGGCTCCGGGTACCCGTTGATGTGGCGCCGTGGCGACGAGGAGTCGTAGGCGAGGATCGGGTCCACCGTGCCCACCATCTCGAGGAGGGAGACCGGCGCCCCGGGGGTGCAGGCGATCACCGGGACGGCGGCGACCACGACGAACGAGGACACCAGCTTGGGGTGGGCGCAGACGATGTCGTAGGCCATCCGGCCGCCGTTGCTGTACCCGACCAGGTAGACGGCGCTGACGTCGGGCCGGCTGCCGA
>JAOPZY010000106.1 GCA_025963875.1 Actinomycetota bacterium | reverse complement strand
ACATGGCCTGGGCCGAACCAAAGGGCATCAGCTACCTCGCCTGGACCTGGGACACCTGGGGCTGCGGCAACGGTGCGGTGCTGGTCTCCGACTACGCCGGGACGCCCTGCCCGGGCATGGGCGCCGGATATCAGGCGCACCTGGCCACCCTGCCCTAGTCTCGCCGCGGGACGCAGATTGGGCTGGCGCTCTTCCCTGCGTCGACCACAATTCTGGGGCTTGAATGCACCGTAGTTTGACGGAAAACCCCATGCCTTCTGAAGGAACCCTCACGTGACTTTCCCCGTGAGCGAGACAACAATAAGAATCCTGAAGGAATGGGCGACCCGGGGGGGACTGTGGGGGATCTCGTACTGGATGTCGGCATGCACAACGGCGACGACACCGCCTACTATCTCACGCGTGGCTACGACGTCGTGGCGGTTGAGGCGAACCCGGCGCTGTGTGCCTTGGCTGGGAAGCGCTTTGCTCCTGAGGTGGCCGCCGGACGGCTTTCCATACAGAACGTAGGGATCGCCGACCTCGCTGGAGAGCTCGAGTTCTGGGTCTCGGATCGTTCGGAGTGGAGTTCCTTTCACCGGGCGAACGCCACGAAAGGAGGTGCCCAAGCTTCCGGCATCTCGGTGCCGACGATTCGTTTCGCCGACCTTCTGAGCGAATTACCGACCCCGGCCTACGTCAAGATCGACATCGAGATGAATGACTCATTGTGCCTACGGGAGCTCGAGCGATCTAGCTCGGTGCCTCGCTACGTATCGTTCGAGGGGCATCTGGGCGCTGCCGCCGACATCCACTTCCTCTCACACCTGGGGTATGGCGCGTTCAAGTGCGTCCGGCAGAACGACTGGCGCGAGATCACGCCCCGCAACGTCGTCTGGCACGGTGCAGTCCGCAAGGCGATTCTGGACACTCGCCCTCGTTCCCGGGTTCTCGCCGCCGGCCTCCATCGCCTGCACTACCGCAGCCGCTCCGTCGGGGGATGGCGATTCCCGGCGGGGAGCTCTGGGCCGCTGGGTCGCGAGCTCCCGGGCCGATGGCTGGCCTGTGATGAGGTACTCGACGTGTGGCAACACCTCTTGGCCATTGACCGGGAACTCGACGCAGCGGGTCTTGGAGAGTGGTTCGACATCCATGCTGCGGCAGGTCCGCAGGCCGGGCCGGCCACGGCGCCGGGTACCAGGCCCACCTGAGGGCAGGTTAGGGGCAGATCGCGCGTCGGCGCGCGAAACGCGACCAACGTCGCCCGCCACTGCGCTGCCCGCGTATGATCGGACGGTGAACCGGTCACCGAAACGCGGAGCACGTCTGCCGCCGGGGCCCGCGGATGCCCGCGTCAGCGTCGTCGTCCCCTGCTACAACTACGGCCATTACCTTGAGGGGTGCGTCGGCAGTGTCCTGTCCCAGGAGGGCGTCGACGTCG
This sequence comes from Actinomycetota bacterium, assembly GCA_025963875.1. Classification (GTDB taxonomy): domain Bacteria; phylum Actinomycetota; class CADDZG01; order JAHWKV01; family JAOPZY01; genus JAOPZY01. The sequence continues at coordinate 12,705 of JAOPZY010000106.1, read as the reverse complement.
ACGTGTTGATCATCGACGATGCCTCACCGGACGGCAGCGTGGAAATCGCCAAGGGCATCGCCGAGCGTGACGAGCGCGTTCAGGTGCTGGCCCACGAACGCAACTGCGGACACATCGCCACCTACAACGAGGGCCTTGCGCTGTGCAAGGGGGACTACACCGTCCTGCTCTCGGCCGACGACCTGCTCGTGCCGGGCGCGCTCGCCCGCGCGACCGCCGTCTTCGTTCGGTATCCGAAGGTGGGGTTCGTCTACGGGCGCACCGTCTACTTCACGAAACCCCCCCTGCCTGCGCCGAGCACCAGGACGGGCCAGCACGTGGTCTGGGATGGGATCGAGTGGGCAAGGTCGCGCTGCGAGATCGGCCGGGGCGGCATCGTCTCTCCCGAGGTGGTGGCCAGGACGGAGCTCCAGCAGGAGACCGGTGGCTACCGGCCCGAGCTGCCGCACAGCGGGGACACGGAGATGTGGCTGCGATTTGCCCTGCGGGCCGATGTGGCGTACGTCGATGCCGACCACGCGTACTACCGGGTGCATGCGGCGAGCATGTCGAAGAGCCAATTCTCCACCGCGCTGGCCGATGCCAGGGAGCGCACGCGCGCCTACGCCTCGGCGTTCGAGGATGCGCCGGCGGACGTGGCATCAGAGGCGGTACGCCTCCACGAGCTGGCAACGAGGGGCATCGCCCAGGAGATCCTCTGGGGGGTGTGCCGTGCCTACGACCGGGGCGAGGCCGACGAGGAGACCGTGGGTCAGCTCGTCGATTTCGCGTCAGAGATCTACCCGGGCGCTCACCGGCTGGGGGAGTACCGGCGCCTACGTCTGCGCAGGGCCGCCGCCGGGTTGGCACCCAGGCTCGCCCCGCTCTGGTTCCCCGACCTGGCCGCGCACAGGATCCGCCTCCTCCAACGGTCCTTCGCCGGGAACTGGTGGTGGCATCTCAGGTCCTGAGCGCCGCAGGCGCCGGCGGATGATGGCCCGGGCCGTTGCCATATCCTCCGGGCTCGGCACCCGCAGGGCCACGGCCAGCACGCCGAAGACCGCAACACCAATGAGCCCCTGCGGGATCAGACCGAGGGACCTGGCCATGTAGACGCAGACGGCCATGACGGCAGAGGCCAGGAGGCAACGAAGCAGTTGCAGGATGTTCTGACGGCTGAGGATTCCCCGGGTGGCCACCCGGAGACTTACCGCAGAGATCAGCACCTCCGTCGCCAGCAGGCTCAGGGCTGCCCCGGTCGCGCCGTTGCCATGGCGCGTCTGGAAGAAGTGGATCGCAACCAGGTTCAACAGCGGGTTGACGATGCTGGCGCTCATGATGATCTTGGTCCAGACCACCTGTCGCCCCTCGGCCACCAGCACGGTGTAGGCCATGATGTTGAGGTAGAGGGGGACGAGGCACAGTGCCAGGATCGCCATCGCTGGGACTGACCCTGCGAAGTCTGGTCCGAACAGCGTGCGGATGAGCGGGCCGGCGACGACCGCCCCCCCGGCGGCGAGCGGCAGGCTCAACAACAGGGCCTGGCCGAGAGGGACACCGGCTACCCGCTTGAAGTGACTCCCTGGCTGTTCGTGGGCCCGGATGAGGCGGGGCAGCCACAGCGTCGCCAGCATGTTGCCGGCGAATTGGAACGTACCAAAGAGCCGGGTCGGAACGCCGTACCAGCCGACGACCTTGGCCGGCGCCATCACCGAAAGCATGGCCGTATCGATCCAGACGTAGAGCGTGAGAAACAGGCTCATGGTCCAGTAGGGGAGGCTCTCGCGCGCCAGCAGCCGGGCCTTCGGCAGGGTTGTCCGCAGCTCGGGCCTGTAGAACTTCCGGGCCCAGCCGGCCTTGAGGACGAAGACGAAGGCGGCCACGCAAAGGGACGAGACGGCGACGTATGTGACCCCGAAGCCCAGCAGCACCAAGCCGATGGCCAGCGTTGACTGCATTACCTTGTCCGCAACATCCCCGGCGGCCAGGTATTCCATCCGCTCTACCGCTTGGAAGACCGAGTCCAGGGGCTCTTGGAGGAGGGCGAAGACCGCCACCGCCGCTCCGATGGCGATGATGAGGCTCGCCTGTCCTGAGAAGGCGGCGATCTTCAGGTACAGGACGAGCACCGCCGCCCCGGGAATCACCAGGGCGACGCGAGTAACCAACGAAGTGCCGAGCAGCGACGGCGCCTTCTGCGGATCCCGCACGAACTGGCGGACCAGGTAGTTGCCGGTGCCCGAGCCCATCAGCACGATGAGGAGCCCGCCGATGGAGGACCCCGTTACCAGCAGTCCCCACCCCGCTGCACCGAGGTGGCGGGGCACGATGAAGGTCCAGAGCAGGGTGATGGACCACGTGATGAGCTGGGCGCCGCCGAGCGCAAAGACGTTGCGGCGCTTGGGCTTTTCCAAAGCCATGGGAACTGGCCTGGGCAGGCCGTCGGCAGCGTCGATCATCGGTCTGCCTGCTGCAGTTCCGGCTGCCGGCTCCGTCGCTGGAGCAGCCCCCGGTCGTCCACACAGAACCCCTGCAGGCAGTCACGGTAGCCGGCGGCGAAATGGTGGTACCGGCGGATGCCGGCCGGCAGCGCGACCGGGCGGCGGCGCTCGATCCAGTCAACCATTGTGAGGTGGCGCATTGTCGCCAGATCCTCCGCCCCCCCCGGGTCGCCGAGCAGCGTCAGCTTGCCGGCGTAGGCGCCATTGCCCCTGGCGTAGTTGCGCTGCAGTCGCCAGACCGCCCTCACGCCGTGGCGCCAGCCGTACGTATGGTGGACCACGGCCTTCGGTGTGGTGGCCATCGATACTCCCAGGGCCTCCGCACGCCGCATGAAGTCGATTTCCTCCGCGACGGGGAAGTGAGCGCCCGCGCCGAGCAGTTCGTCGAACTCGCCGACCAACTCCGCGGTACTCCGGCGGAAAGCGAAGTTGGCCCCGATCCACCCGAATCCCGGTGGAGGGCCGGCAGGACGCGCCGCCGGCTCATAGAGGACCTCACCAGGGTGGCAGGAGGGGCAGTTGCCTGGCCCTCGGACGCGTGCGGGTGGCGCGACGACCGCGCCACCGACGATGCCCGCCTGGGGCAGGGAGGCAAAGCGGTCGACCAGGACGGCGAGCCAGTCAGGCGCCGCCTCGCAGTCGTCGTCGGTCATGGCGATGACGTCGCCGTCCGCTACCCTGACGGCTGCATTGCGGGCCCGGCTCAGGCCCTTGCCTTCCTGGGGCAGCACACGCGCACGCCCGCCCGGCATTTCCCGCTCGACGGCTTCGGCGACGGCTGCCGCTGCACCGCCCTGGACGATGACGACCAGTTCCCAGTCGTCATGCGTCTGCGCCGCGATGGAGCGGGCCGTGGCGCCGACGGTGTCGGGACGGGTGGCGGCCACGCAGACGGAGACTTTCAACCGCGGACTCGTTGCAGCAGCAGCCGGGAGTGCTTCTCAAGGCGGCTCCGTGGGGACGGGCGGACGTCGGTCCAGTCCACGAGGCAGTCCTCCACCTCGTGGCAGCCCCGTTGGGCCTCCGGGATGTCGCCGCTCTCTATCTCGGCAACGAGGGCGGGCAGCCGCTCATAGAAGGTGGGAGAGCGGTACGGGGGATGCAGCCCCCACATGCCGGGTGATGCGCCGAGAAAGTCGATGCGCCCCAGCCCGGATCGCGCCATGGCTCGGGAAATCACGCCCTCGGCGGGCAGGAACGGCGGGTTGCCGTCGAGGCGCGCCCCGAACGCCTCCCTGGCAGTCGGCCGCTCAATCCGCAGGTTCGTGATGCGCCGGCGGTCCAGGATGAACAGCCGGGTGCTGAGCGCCGGGGAGCGGAAGGCCGGCGACTCGCCCGGCTCCCGGCGCAGCATCTGCGAACGGAGCGTTCCATCTGGCGTCGGGGGGCCGGGAAGGGGGTTGCAGGCGAGCACGTCGGGGCGGGTCTCGAGGAGGTGCAGTGCCTCTTCCATCCACGTCTGACTGCCGCCGCCGAACAGCATGTCGGAGTCGAAGTGCAACACGTAGTCATGGGAGGCCGCGAGTAGGGCGAAGAAATACGCGTAGAAGGGCGCCCCCCGGTAGTCCTTCGCCGGCATGGTCTCGCCGGAGAAGAAGTACCGCTCGACGGCGGTTTTTGCGTTCCAGGAGTAGTCGACATCGATGCTCCGCCGGTGAGGGTGCCCGGCGCAGCAGTCCTCGATCAGGCGTCGGAGGCCGGGCAGGCGCTCCTCCCATCCCTCGGCGAATTTGCCCCGGCTGCGGTGCAGGTCCACGACGAACAGCACCTCGTCAACCTGGCCACCCCACTGGCGGAGCTGGTGGGGCACTGTATGGACGGCGGTCGGCAGATCGGTGGGTGCCAGGTTGATCTGCAACGTGACGGATGGCCGGTTCACGGTTAGCACAGGAGAAGGCACGGCGTGACGGCGTTGGAGGCGGTGGACTGCGGACCTGTCCCCACCGCATTGGTGGCGGACACCTTGAACGTGTAGGTGGTACCGGAATTGAGCCCCGACACTGTGACCGACGTGGCAGGCGGAGACCCTGTGACCGTCGTGGCTGTCTGCGCCGTGGTGCCGATGAACGGCGTCACCGTGTACTTGGTGAGGGGGCTGCCACCGGTGCTGGGGGCCGTCCAGGAGACTGCCGCCGAGGAGGCGTGCGCGGTGGCCAGCACATTGGTCGGCGCGGCGGGAGGCCCGGCCGGCGTGACGGCGTTCGATGAGGGGGAGGCTGGGCCGGGGCCGAAAGCGTTGCTCGCCGTCACCTTGAACGTGTACGTCGTACCGTTGGCGAGGCCGGGCACGGTCACGCTGGTGGCGGGCGGCGATCCTGACACGATGGTCGTGGTCTGGGCGGCGGTGCCGACGAAGGGCGTCACCGTGTAGCTCGTGATCGGGCTGTCCCCGCTGACCGGTGCGGTCCACGACACCAGGGAAGAGGCGTTGCCGGCGGTGGCCGTGACGCCGGAGGGTGCTCCCGGCGGTGCCGCCGTCGCTGAGAAGACCGGGTCGACCCAGTAGTTCGTGGCGTTGAAACTGTTGGTCGGGAAGACGCTCGTGGCGCTGTAGGTGTACAGGCCGTTGCCGTTGGGCACCGCGGAGCTGGCGAGCGCATGCAGCGGGGCGGTGTTCACCTGGGTAGCGAAGGCAGCCCCCGTGAACGAGTAGTGCCCGGCCGGTGCCAGGTAGGAGGCCACGTACGTGGTTCCGACCGTGACGGCCACCGGTGTGGCGAAAGTGGCCTGCTGCCACCCTGAGGCCGATTCGGACGTGAAGGTCGCCGTCACCAGGAGCTGGCCGCTTGCCGACCACAGCGCTCCCACATGGGTGCCGGTGTTCGTGGCGGCCTTGTAGAAGCGCACGCCGGTGATGTAACCGGCCGTGTCCGAGTTGAAGGCCACGCCGAGCACCACTGAACTGGTGTCGGCCGAGTCGACGGTAGCCGGGGCCGAGGAGCCGAAGATCGAGCACGGGCAGGCGGGGGCCGTCGCGTGCGGGGTGACGGGGTTGGTAGCCACGCTGGCTGGTCCCGTCCCATTGGCGTTGGTGGCCGCAACGGTGAAGGTGTACGTGGTGTCGTTGGTGAGCCCGGTGACTGTGGCTGAGACGGCCGAGCCTGCGACGGAGCTCGTGGGCTGGGCTGCGGTTCCGATGAAGGGTGTGATGGTGTAGCTCGTGATTGGGCTCCCCCCGTTGCCCGGCGGCGTCCACGAGATGGTTGCCGAGGCCGGGTATCCCGGGCTCGCCGCCACGCCGCTCGGCATGCCCGGGACGGTCACGGATCCCTGCTGGTACACGACATCCACCCAGTAGTTGCTGGCGTTGAAGCTGTTCGTCGGGAAGGCGCTCGTCGCGCTGTAGAGGTAGAGGCCGTTGGGAGTCGTGCTGTTCGCCAGCGCGTGCAGCGGCGGGTTGTCCACGCCGGCCGAGGAGAACCCTGCTGCGTCCACAGAGTAGTGTCCCGCCGGGGCCAGGTAGGACGCAACGTAGCGGGTCCCTGCCGTGATGGCGACCGGGCTCGAGAAGCTGACCTGCTGCCAGCCGGAAGCCGACTCCCCGGTGAAGGTCGCCGACGCCAGGAGCTGGCCGCCGGCCGACCAGAGGGCGCCGACGTGCGTGCCGGTGTTCGCGGATGACTTGTAGAAGCGGACCCCACTGACGAAGCCGTTGGTGTCGGAGGTGAAGGCGACGCCGAGCACGACGGACCCCTTGTCGCCGGAGTCGATGGTCGCCGGCGTGGCGGAGCCGAAGATCGTGCAGGGACAGGTGGGCGCGGCGCGCGGCGTCACGGCGCCGGACGTGGAGGCCGGACCGGTCCCCACGGCGTTCGTTGCCGCGACCTGGAAGGTGTAGCTCGTGCCGTTGGTGAGCCCACCGACGACGACCGAGGTCGCCGGCGGCGATCCCGACACGACGGTTGTCGTCAGGGCGGCGGTGCCGATGAACGGTGTGACCGTGTAGCTCGTGATCGGGCTCCCGCCGCTGGCGGGGGCGCTCCAGGAAACCGTCGCCGACGCGTTGGCCGGCGTGGCCGTGACACCGATCGGTGCCCCGGGGGCCGTGGCCTGCACGGTCTGGTTGAAGACGACGTCGACGAAGTAGTTGCTGGCGTTGAAGCTGTTGGTCGGGAAGGCGCTCGTCGAGCTGTACAGGTACTGGCCGTTCGGTGTTGTGCTATTCGCCAGCGCGTGCAGCGGCGGGCTGTCCACGGCGGCGGCGAAGGCGTTCGCGGTGAACGAGTAGTGGCCGGCCGGTGCAAGGTAGGACGCGACGTAGGTGGTTCCGGCCGTGACCGCCACCGGCGCCGAGAAGCTGACCTGCTGCCAGCCGGATGCCGACTCACCCGTGAAGGTCGCGGAGGCCAGGAGCTGGCCGGAGGCCGACCAGAGGGCGCCGACATGGGTGCCCGTGTTGGTCGAGGCCTTGTAGAACCGCACTCCGGTGACGAAGCCGCTCACCTCGACGTTGAAGGCGACGCCGAGCACGACCGACGCGTTGTCGCCCGAATCGACCGTGGCGGGCGTAGCCGACCCGAAGATCGTGCACGGGCAGGGTGGTGGCGGTAGGTGTGGTGTGACCGCGCTGGACGGCGCCGACGCCGCACCCGTCCCGGCGGCGCTCGAGGCTGAGACCTGGAACGTGTAGCTGGTCCCATTGGTGAGCCCCGTGACGGTCGCCGACACCGCCGGGGGCGAGCCGCTGACGATGGTGGCCGGCTGGGCGACCGCGCCGATGAAGGGGGTGACCGTATAGGTCGTGACCGGGCTGCTGCCGGAGTTCGACGGCGCCGTCCACGAGACGGTGGCGGACGCGTTGCCCGGGCTGGCGGTGACGCCGGTTGGGGCTCCCGGCGGTGCCTTCGTGTTGAACACCACGTCCACCCAGTAGTTGGTGGCGTTGAAGCTGCTGGTCGGGAAGGCGCTGGTGGAGCCGTAGGCGAACACCCCGTTGGGCGTGGTGGTATTGGCCAGCGCGTGCAAGGGCGGACTGTCCACTCCCGATGCGCCGAACATGTTGGCTGTGACGGAGTAGTGGCCAACCGGAGCGAAGTAGGAGGCCACGTAGGTGGTTCCCGCCGTGACCAGCACGGGGTTGGCAAAGATGACCTGCTGCCACCCGGAGGCAGACTCGCCGCTGAAGGTGGCGGAGGCGAGGGCCGTGCCCGTGACCGACCACAGCGTCCCGACGTGGGTGCCGCCGTTGGCAGCCGACTTGTAGAAGCGGATGCCGGAGACGTACCCACCGGTGTCGGAGGTGAAGGCCACACCAAGGTTGACCGCCCCGGCGTCGCCGGCGTCGACGGTTGCCGGCGTGGAGGAGGGATCGAAGATGGTGCACGGGCAGGCGGCGAGGGCGCCCGTGGGCGTCACCGGGTTGGAAGCCGTGGACTGCGGCCCCTGCCCGATGGCGTTGGACGCCGAGACGCGGAAGGTGTACGTGGTGCCGTTGGTCAGTCCCCCCATGGTGGCCGAGACGGCGGCGGCGCCCACGGTGGTGCCCGGCTGGGCATTGGCCCCGATGAACGGTGTCACGGTGTAGCCGTTGATGGGGCTTCCCCCGTTGGCGGGGGCCGTCCACGAGATCGTGGCCGACGCGTTGCCCGGGACGGCACTCACGCCGGTGGGTGCCGCAGGAGGCCCGGCCGGCGTTACCGGACCGGACGCAGGCGACGGCACCCCTGTGCCGCTGGTGTTGGAGGCGCTCACGGTGAAGGTATAGGTCGTGCCGTTGGTCAGGCCGCTCACGAGGGCCGACGTACCGGGCGGCGAGCCGGTCACCGTCGTGGTCGGTTGGGCGGTCGAGCCGATGAACGGCGTGATTGTGTAAGCGGTGATTGGGCTCCCGCCGTCGGCGGGGGCCGTCCAGGACACCGTGGCCGAAGAGTCGGCGGGTGTGGCGGTGACGCCCGAGGGTGACCCCGGCACTGTCGCTGCGGGCATCACGGCGTTCGACTGAGCCGACGCCGGGCCTGCGCCCACCCCGTTGGCGGCGGAGACGGTGAAGGTGTAGGTGGTCCCGTTGGTGAGTGCCACTGTGGCCGTCGTGGTGGGCGGCGATCCCGTGATCGTCGTTGGCACCTGAGCCGCCGTGCCGACGTACGGCGTGATCGTGTAGCTCGTGATGGGACTGCCGCCGTCGGCGGCCGCGGTCCACGAAATCGTGGCGGACGCCACGCCTCCCGTCGCCACCACATTGGTGGGTGCCGAGGGCAGCGTGCCGGGCGTGACCGCGCTCGACCTGACCGAGGGCTGGCTTGGGCCCACGCCATTGGCAGCAACCACGGAGAACGTGTAGGCGGTGCCGTTGGTCAGCCCGTTGACGGTCAGTGACGTCGCGGGCGGCGAGCCGGTCACGGTCGTGGACACCTGGCCCCCGCCGGTCTCGCTCTGGGGGAAGCCGGTTACGGTGTAGCTCGTGATAGTGCTGCCGCCGTTGAACGGTGCAGTCCACGACACGTTTGCCGTTGTGTTGCCCGGCACCGCCACCACGTTGGTGGGCGCGGCGGGCACGGTGTCGGCGCCGACGGTGACGGCGCTCGACGCGGCCGACGGGGGGCCGGTCCCGACGGCGTTGGTGGCTGCGACCTTGAAAGTATAGGCGGTGTTCGGCGTGAGCCCGGTGATGACGATGCTCGTCGCTGGCGGGGATCCGCTCACCTGGACCGGGTTCTGAGCCGTCGTGCCGATGAACGGCGTGACGGTGTAGGCCGTGATCGGACTGCCCCCGTTGCCCGGGGCGACCCAGGTGACTGTGGCCGACCCGCTGCCCGGTGTGGCCGTCACCCCGGTCGGTGCCGCCGGGGCAGCCGGTGGCCCCGTCACCGACAAGGTGACGTCGTCGAGGTACATCGCGGTGTTGTCGGACGTCGCTGATCCGTCGCCGTGGACGTTGAACCACAGGACGATCGTCTGCCCCGCGTAGGGCGTCGTGTCGAAGGTCCACTGGGTCCAGGCCTGGGCGTTGGTGTTGGACCGGAAGATCTGTGCCAGCGCGTGGCCCTGGATGTCGCGGATCTGGGCCTCGTTCCAGTCGTTGGTACAGTCGGCCACGCTGGTGCAGAGGGTGTCCGTGGAGTGGGTCCAGTACCAGAAGCTGAGCGAGGTCGAGCCCGTGGGCACGGTGACGGTCTGGGCGAGGCTGGAATCACCGGCGGCATCGGGGGCGGGGTCGAGCGCTCCGAGGAAGGCCGAGGATGTACCCGTATGGGCGCGGATGGTGCTCACCGACGGACTCGGATTGCCGGTGGGCGTCCAAGGCCCGAGCCCGTTCTCGAATCCGGAGTCGATGACGACCGACGCGGAGGCAGACGGGGTGGCCGCGTTGGACGGAGCCGACGTTCCCCCGGGGCCGGTCGGGTTGGCGGCGGCCACCGTGAAGGTGTAGGTCGTGCCGTTGGTCAGCCCTGTCACCGTCCCGGCCGTGGGGGCCGGGTTGCCCGTGATCTGCGTCGGTGCCTGGGCGCTGGATCCGATGAACGGGGTAACGGTATAGGTGGTGACGGACCCTCCCGTGGATGGCGCCGTCCAGGTCAGGCCAGCAGAGGTGTACCCGCCAGTGGCCACCACGTTCGTGGGGGTACCGGGCGCCGCCTGGGGCGTGAACACGACGTCTACCCAGTAGTTCGTCCCGAGGTCGGCGGACTGCGGAAACCCGCTGGACGTGCCGTAGTTGTAGACCCCGTTCGGATTGCCGGGCGTCTGGAGCAACAGGTGCAGGGGAGGGCTGTCGTGGACCGGGAGCTTGAGGTTGGGGGACTGGGGCAGCCGGTAGAGATAGTTGTTGTCGTTGGCGTAGTGGCCCTTCGGGGCGAAGTAGGAGGCGACATAGGTGGTGTTGGGGGTGATGGGGACCGGGGTGGAGAAGTTGACCTGCTGCCATCCGGAGGCGGTCTCGCCCGAGAAGGACGCCGAAGCCAGGAGCTGGCCCCCTGCGGTCCAGAGGTTCCCGACGTGGGTGCCGGTGTTCGCGGTCGACTTGTAGAAGCGGATCCCGCTGATGGTGCCGAAACGATCCGAGGTGAACTTCACGCCGACCTCGATGGAGTTGGGGTCGGCCCCGTCGGCGGTGGTGGGGGCGAGCGAGGGCCCGAAGAGCGAACAGGGGCACGCGACGCTGACCGTGGTTGCCGCCGATGGCGACTCGAGGTTGCCGCTGTCGTCGACCGCCCGCGACTTGACCACGGCCGACGGGCTGCCATGGGCGGACCAGGTGTACGACCAGTTGGTCGTGCCGTTCGCCGGGTGCCAGGTCGTCCCGCTGTCGGTCGAGACTTCGACGCCGGCCACGACGCCTCCGCCCGAGTCGCTCGCCGTGCCCTGGATGGTCACCGAGGAGCTGTCGGTCAGGTTGGCGCCCGATGACGGCGAGGTGATGTGCGACGTGGGTGGGGTGGTGTCCAACGAGGGAGACGCGCTCACGAGGCCGGAGATGAGGGAGAAGGGCTGGGCGCCCATATCGGCGAAGAGGTTGACCGTTGCCTGCTGCATGGTGCGGTCGGTACCCGCCCCGGTCCAGGTGTTGTCCAGGCCCCAGGCCCACTGGACGGTTCCGGCGCCGAAGACCAGCGCGCCGGAGGGCGCCTTGTACATGGTCAGGTTGTGGGTGGCGGTGCCTCCCTGCTGGGTCGTCGATCCGTAATCGGTGAAGATCTCGGCGCTCGTTGACGTGGTGGAGGAGAGGTCGAAGAGCCCGGCGGGGCGGAACCCGTTGTCGGTGTCCGCGTCCCACTCATAGCCGAGGGTTCCGAGCCCGGCTCCGAGCGTGATGCTCTGGCCCGCCGCCAACGAGGCCACTGGCGTGTTCCGCCAGAGGCGGAGCGGCGCATACGCGGCCGGAACCTTGATGTCGGTGGTGCCCGAGTTGACGAGGAACTTCTGGCCGGTCAGGGCGTTGGACGGGTTGCCGCCGTCGCCCGGTGGGGTGAAGCGTGGGTCCTCCCAGGTGCCCGTCCAGATTGGCGGGTAGCTCGGGTTCTGCGGTGAGTCGAAATGGGTGTCCTTGTAGGTGGTCAGCGTGCGCTCGGGGGTGTTCGATCCGTCGGTGCTCGGCCCGAACTGGGTCTTCCAGAAGACCTCGTTGCCGGAGAAAAAGGCCAGGTTGACGCCGTGGTCCCGGGCTGCGACGACGTTGGCCCGCTGGTTGCCGCTCCAGTACTCGTCGTGGCCCGTCGACATGAACATCTTGTGGTTCAGGAGCAGAGCCCCCGACATGTCGACGTCCGTTCCGGCGATGTAGCTGACGTCGTAGCCGTTCGCCTCCAAGAACTTGAGCATCGGCAGCTCGGCGTAGGTGAGCCAGCTCCGGCCCATGTCGTCGGCCGGGGTGTGGAACGGACGGTTGTAGGAGACAGCGTACGCGGCCTTGTACGCGGCGGGGTTACCCGGCGGGCAGGCCACGGTGCACGTGTAGAGGCTGTTGCCCCCGTAGGTGTTGTACGCCTGCCAGGTTTCGTCCGAGGTCTGGAACAGCATGTCGGAGTGGCTCGCGTCGTTACGGACGACGAACGGCACGTCGGCGCCGCCACCGGTGTCATTGCGGATGAGGTGGGCGATGTAGACGCCCGAGACGGCCGTGGATGGGACCGCCCACGATGCCGACACCGCCCAGTTCCCACAGTCGATGAGGCCGGTAGTGGCCTTGGTGAGGCACGCCGGCTGGGTTTGGGGGAAGGGGGCGGAGGGCGTGATGGTGATCAGCTTGTGGGCACCGGTTCCCTGGTAGTAGCCGAGCCGCAGGATGTCGATGTGGTAGGCCGCCTGGGTCGAGCTGATCTTGAAGCTCACCGTCTGGCCGACGTTGACGCTCATCGACGTCGGAAAGCCCTGTAGTGTCTGGTCGCCTGCCCCCGCCACCAGCCAGTCACTCTGGGGATCGCCGTTTGCGGTGTTCTCGCAGGCGATCACGCTGACGACGGGAGGGCCGCACGGGCCGGCTGCCGATGCTCCGCCGGCGTTCGTGAGCAGTGGCAACGCCACGCCGAAGAGGGTCAACGCCAGCAGGCTGGCTCCGGCCTTCAGTCCCGTCCGGATGCTGCCCTTGTTCATTGCCACGGCTACCCCCCGGTGCACGTTGTTACCGGCTGTATGGACGCGCAGTCAGCGGCGTCGATGTTTGCTCGCCGGGGGAGTTTGGAAACTACGGTGAGAAAATCGGACTGTTGTGATGAGTCAACGGCGGTTCGATTATTGAGCCCCCCGGCTCCCCGAACATCACCAACGACGAGATGCTTCTACGTATATT
>JAOPZY010000066.1 GCA_025963875.1 Actinomycetota bacterium | reverse complement strand
GCCGCCGGACACCAGCGACATGACGAGCCGGTAGACCTGGTCGGGCTTGGGTATGGACGTGAGTTCCCGCAGACCGTCGTGGGTCCCGGCCGAGTCGAGGCTGATCGTGCCGTAGCCCAGGAGCCGTCCCGACAGTGTGCGGCGGTAGTCGGTGTGGGTGACCTTCGAGAGCGGTACCGCCCGCACCCGGCGGGAGACGAGGCCCTCGATGAGCATGACCCGCTCGTCGGTGATGACGTAGCGCGTGATCCACCAACCTCCCGTCTTCCACGTCAGGAAGCCGGCCCCCGCCAGGACGATCCAGCCGCCGATCACGCCGAGGTGCCAGTGGGGCTCGTGGGTCGCCAGCACCCCGAAGCCGACGCCCGCCGCGACGGCAGCGAGCCAGATCCCGATCGCAGCCTCGAGCACCACGGTGTGCCGGCGGAGGACGTAGACGACCTGCTCTCCGCGAGCGAGGTACTTCTCGATGTCGCTGCGACGCGAGCCCGGGGGTGGGAGCATCGATCCTACCGCCCGGCGGTCACGAGACGAGCGTGTTGATGAACTTCGCCAGCGACGCCGCGACGCCCTTCAGGCCGTGCCACGCGTTCTTGCCGGCGACGTGCATCGTGTGCCCGGCGACCTGCGGGTTGTGCAGGACGTAGTAGACGACGAAGGCAACCGCTGCAAGAACCAGTACCTTCTTCAACATGGGCTTACCTCTCGGGTCGACCCTCACCGCGAACCCTACCTGTTACAAAAGTAAAGTACTGGGATTCTAGTGATTTTTGTCAACAAGCGAGTCCTCGTCCTGCTGACGGTTCTGGCTCTGGCTGCGTGTGCGCATGCCCGGAGCGCGACAGGCCCCGTGCCAAACCCCTCCCTCGACCTGCCGCAGGGCAACCTGACGATCGCCGGCCCAGGCGGCCCGGAGCTGTCGCTGCACGTCCAGATCGCCGAGACGGCCCAGTCCCAGCAGACGGGGCTCATGAACGTGAAGCAGATGCCGGACCAGGTGGGCATGGCGTTTCTGTTCCACCCGTCGACCTCGACGCCGTTCTGGATGAAGGACACCCTGATCCCGCTGGACATCGCCTTCTGGGACGGCCGGGGCCGGGTCGTCACCACCCTCACGATGACCCCGTGCAAAGCCGACCCCTGCCACCTGTACGACCCGGGGGCGACCTACGTCGGCTCGGTGGAGATGAACGCAGGGCTCCTGGCCGCCAAGGGCATCCACCCCGGCGACACGGTCACGCTGACCCGCTGAACTTCCGCCCCCTGACCCGAGGTCAGTCGCTTTTCGCGCAGATACGCGCGATTCCGGACTGAGTTCGGCCTTACCCCTTCAGCGGAGGTGCCATTGGTACGGCGAGACCAGCTCCTTGGCTCGCTCCGGCCCCCAGCTCCCGGCGAAGTACGGGTCCGGGGGGAGGCGCTCCAGCACCGGTTCGACGATCTCCCAGGCACGCTCGATCTCGTCGGCTCGCATGAAAAGGGTGTGGTCCTCGACCATCACGTCGTGGAGGAGCCGCTCGTATGCCTCCGCCGGCTTGGTCATGAACGACTTCTCGTACTCGAAGTCCATCTGGACCTGGCCGATCCTCATCTCCGGGCCGGGCTCCTTGGCGTCGAAGCTGAGCGAGATGCCCTCGTTGGGCTGCACGCGGATGCAGAGGTTGTTCGGCCCGGGCAGGTCGAGGCCGGACTCCTCGAACAGCAGGTGGGGGGCTGCGGCAAACGAGATCGTGATCTGGGTGGCAGAGCGGGCGAGACGCTTGCCGGTCCGCACGACGATCGGAACGCCCGCCCACCGCCAGTTCTCCACCCGCAGCCGGATCGCCACGAAGGTCTCGGTGATGGACTCCGGATCCACGTCGATCTCCTCCCGGTACCCGGGCACCAGGACCCCCCGCACCACGCCTGCGACGTACTGACCCCGCACCAGGTCGCGCTCGCGCCGGCGCACCGGGGGCACGGAGCGCAAGAGCTTCACCTTCTCGTCGCGGATCGACTCGGCGTCGAAGCGGGCCGGCGGTTCCATGGTCACGAAGGCGAGGAGCTGCATGACGTGGTTCTGGACGATGTCGCGCATCGCCCCCGCCTCCTCGTAGAACTTGCCCCGGCCCTCGATGCCGAGCTCCTCGGCCACGTCGATCTGCACCTGCTTCACGTAGCGGCGGTTCCAGATGGGCTCGAACATGCCGTTGGCGAAGCGCAGCACCAGGATGTTCTGGACGGTTTCCTTCCCGAGGTAGTGGTCGATCCGGTAGATCTGGTTCTCATCGAAGACCTCGTGCAGCTGCCGGTTCAGCTCCCTGGCGCTGGCCAGGTCGAAGCCGAAGGGCTTCTCCATGACGATGCGGCCGCCCAGGTTGAGACCCTCCTCACCGAGGCGGGTGGCAATCTTCGGGAACAGCGACGGCGGCACCGCGCAGTAGAACATCCGCCGGCCCCCACCGCGGATGGCAGCATCGACCTCCTCCAGATGCTGCGCGAGAGGGTGCATCGCCGCCTCCGGCTCGAAGCCTCCGGCCATGTAGTCCAGGTGGGCGGCGAACCGCTCCCAGGCCTCGGGGTCGAGGCCGGTACGGCTGTACTTGGCGACGTTGGCAGCCTGGTGCTCCCGGAACTCGTCGGTGGACATCTCGGTGCGGCTGTAGCCGACCACGGCGAAGTCCTGGGGAAGGAGCGACTGCACGAACAGGTTGTAGAGGGCCGGCAACAGCTTGCGGCCAGTAAGGTCGCCCGTAGCCCCGAAGATCACGATGGTCTGGTTGTCAGGGACCTTCAACGTCACGGTTCTTCTCCTGCTGGTGCGGGTGCGCCGGGTGGCCGCCCGGCCGGTTTGTCCTACAGGACAACGAGCTGGTCCCGGTGGATGACCTCCCGTCCGCCCTTCGTTCCGATGATCTCCGCAAGGAGGTCGGAGTCGAAGGCCACCAGCCCTTTTGCTACCAGCTCCCCTTCCGGACCCACGACCTCGACGGCGTCGCCGGCCTTGAAGCTCCCTTCCACCGCCCGCACGCCGGCGGCGAGCAGGCTCTTGTTGCCATGCGAGACCGCACGGCGGGCGCCCTCATCGACGACGATGCGTCCCCGGGCGGTCGGCGCCCACGCAATCCACAGCTTGCGAGCCGCCTGCCGGGGCCGGCTGGCTGGAAAATATGTTCCCACGTCCTGGCCCTGCCAGACATCGATCAGGGCTCCGGGGCGGTCCCCGAAGGCGATGACCACCGCCACCCCCGAGAGGCTCGCGATACGGACCGCCTCGAGTTTGGAGGCCATACCCCCGGAACCGAGCGCCGAGCGGCCGCGGGCCGCGGAGCGGAGCAGGTCTGGCGTGATCTCCTCGACGGTCGTGAGCAGGCTCGCCCCGGGGGTGCTCGGATGGGAGGTGAACACCCCTTCCACGTCGGACAGCAGGACCAGGAGGTCGGCCCGGACGATGTTGGCCACCAGGGCGGCGATGCGGTCATTGTCGCCGTAGCGGATCTCCTCGACGGCGACCGTGTCGTTCTCGTTCACGATCGGGATCGCACCGAGCTCCAGCAGGCGTTCCAGGGTGTTGCGTGCGTTCACGTAGTGGCTCCGCTGGACGATGTCGTGCTGGGTCAGCAGCACCTGCGCCACCGGGGGCCCTTCGCCCTCCAGAAGGTCGGCCCAGAGGTCCATGAGCCGGCGCTGACCGACCGCCGCCGTCGCTTGCAGGGTGGGCATGTCGGCGGGCCGCCGCTCCAGGCCGAGTGCGGACATCCCGGCCGCGATCGCACCCGAGGAGACGATGACGATCTGCACGCCCTTGCGGTGAAGCGAGAGCACCTGCTCGGTGATCCGTTGCAGCCGTTGGCGATCGGGCATGCCGTCGTCGGACGTCAGACTGGACGTCCCAAGCTTGACGACGACCCGCTTCGCCTCCGCCGGGCGTCGGGCGGATGCGGCGGGCAGGGGTGCCTCGGCGTCGACGGCCTTGGTCACGCCCGCCGCCCCTCGCTCTGCCGGCCGGTCGAGGGCCACCACTCGAAAGCCTTCTCGCCGATACGGACCTCGTCGCCGGGGGTCGCCCCGGCCCCCGACAGGAGCTGCTCGACGCCGGCCCGGTCGAGGCGCTCCTGGAGGTAGGCGACCGCCTGGGGATTGCCGAGGTCGCACATCGCCACCCAGCGCTCCACCGACCCGCCGGTCACCCGCCAGGCGCCGTCCTCGTCCCTGCCCACCGACAGCCCCCTGCGCTCGGTCCGGAAGAGCTCGAAGCCGCTGCGGCTCATCGCCGCCTCCCGCGCTGCGGCGAGTACCTCGACGAGCCGGCCGACGAGGGCGTCGAGCCCGGTGCCCGCCGAGGCCGAGATGGCCAGGGTGCTCACGCCGGCGTCGGCGAAGCTTCGGGTTGCCTGGTCGAGCACCGAAGGATCGACCGCGTCCACCTTGTTCAGGACCACCACCTCGGGGCGATCGCCCATCGCCGGGCGGTAGGCGGTGACCTCGTGGCGAACGAGTCGGTAGGCGGCGAGGGGGTCCCCGTCCGCAGTCAGGTCCACGAGGTGCACGAATGCCAGGGCGCGCTCGGCGTGACGAAGGAACCCCAGCCCGAGGCCCCGCCCCTCGTGTGCCCCTTCGATCAGGCCGGGGATGTCGCAGATTGTGAACATCGCGCCGCCGAGGGAGTCGCCGGACGGCATGTTCTCCACTCTTCCGAGGGTCGGCTCGAGGGTCGTGAACGGGTAGGCGGCCACCTTGGGCCGAGCCGCCGAGAGTGCCCCGACCAGGGTCGACTTCCCGGCGTTCGGGAGGCCGATGACCGCGACCTCGGCGATGAGGCGCAGCTCGAGGCGGACCCACCGCGACTCCCCCGGCTCGCCGAGTTCACCGAAACCGGGCGCACGCCGGGAGTCCGAGAGGAAGGCGGCATTGCCCCGCCCCCCCCGCCCGCCCTTGGCGGCGACGTAGCGGTCACCCGGGCTTGGGAGGTCGGCCAGCACGTGGCCATCCTCGTCGCGCACCACGGTGCCCGCCGGGACCGCCAGGATCAGGTCGTCGGCGTCGGCGCCGCTGCGGTTGTTGCTCGCGCCCGGCTTGCCGTCGTGCGTCTTCTGGTGGGGATGGTCCTTGAGCCACGACAAGGAGCCGACGCCGTCGCCCGCCACGAACACCACCGAGCCACCTCGACCGCCGTTGCCGCCGTCGGGACCGCCGCGTGGCTGGTACTTCTCGCGGTGGAAGGAGACGGAGCCGTCACCGCCCCGCCCCGCCGTCACCTGCACCCGCGCTTCATCGACGAACATTGGCCAATCGTAACCTCCGGCCCGGCCCTCCTCCCCGGACGCGCGCCCGCGGGGGCGCGATCGTGGCAGGATCCTCCCGTGAAGCTCGTCCGACCCGTCGCCGTGCCCCTGCGCCGCGTCCTGGTGGGGGCCCTGCTCGGGGCCCTGCTCGGGGGATGCACCAGCGCCCACAAGGCGGCCCACCCGGCTCCGAGCCCTTCGGCCTCCGCGGTCTCCGCAGGGACCGTCGTGCTCCTCGCCTCCACCCAGCTCAGGCCCGCCTTCGACCAGCTCGCCACGCAGTTCGCCGCTGCCCATCCCGGCGTGACCCTCACCGCCACGTACCAGGGGTCTCAGGCGCTCGCCACCGCCGTGCAGGCCGGTACGCAGGGGGACGTCTTCGCCACGGAGACCGACCCGATGGCGGCCCTCGTGACGGCGGGAGCGGTCGTGAGCGCCACGGTGCAGACGTTTGCCCGCAACGAGCTGGAGATCGTGGTCCCGGTGGGGAACCCGAAAGGGATCCAGGGACTCGCCGACCTGGCGAGGCCGGGGGTGACGGTCGTCCTGGCGGACCCAGCCCTCCTAGCCGGCAGGGACGCGATAGCGGCGCTGGCTCTCGCCGGGGTGAGGGTGAACCCGAAATCCACCGTTCCCGCCGTGGCCCTCCTTATGACCACCGTCCTGTCCGGCAATGCCGACGCTGGCATCGCGTTCCATAGCGACGTGGTGGCCGGCGGGTCGGGGGTAACGGGCGTGGCGCTCCCTGCCGGGAACGGTGTCGACGAGACCTATCGCATCGCGGTGCTCCGGAACGCTCCCAACGCGGCGTCTGCCGGCGCCTTCGTGCAGTTCGTGCGCTCGGAGGCCGGGCGGGCCATCCTCACCGCAGCCGGTTTCGTGCCCTCAGGGTGAGCCGCCAGGTGTCGAATACTGCCCGCTCAGCAGCTTGTTGCAAATGGCGAGCCGGATTCCTGGGACACGGCTTCTCTGACTTCCGTGCCGGCCAGGGGGGCCGGAGAAAGGTTGGGAGCCTGGCGCGCGCATGAGCGCGATCTGCTCCCAACTTCGGACCCGGGCCGGGGCATCAAGGCTCGGGCTTGTGCGACGTGAGGGACCAGATTGAACCAAAAACCGCACTATCCGCAGTATTTGGTGCAAACATCAGGAGTTGCGCGCCGCGAGGAGGCCGAAAGCCCGTCGGAAACGGAGTAATTCGGGCCGCCAACGCGCCGTACGCAGGCCACGGACGCCCTTTTGGGGTAATTCTGCGACAGCCTCGTATGCGCGGGAAAACCTACTGACCTCGGTGGCCCTCCGAATCCGGGAGCTCGGGCAGAGCCACTCCTATAGTGATCCCCCCATGCTCTACAAGGACGAGGCCGTGGTCCTTCGCACGATGCGCCTCGGCGAGGCCGATCGCATCGTCACCTTCGTCGGGCGCGGGCAGGGCAAGATCCGGGCGGTCGCC
>JAOPZY010000052.1 GCA_025963875.1 Actinomycetota bacterium | reverse complement strand
GATCCTGGCGTGGCTGCAGCCTCCCGAGGGCGTCGAGGTCTTCCTGGAGACCGAGCGCGAGCACCGCGCGCTCCTCGTGCTGCGGGGCGAGGGGCTGTCGCCGCACCTGCTCGACACGGACCCGCAGGTGACGGGCCTCCCGCCGAAGCCACCTACCGCCACCGGACCGGAGGGTGCGGACACCGCTGCCTACCTCTCGGACATCCTGGCGCAGGTGGCGGTGGTCCTCGAGGACGAGAAGGCCAACTTCCTGCTGCTGCGGGGCTTCGACACGCTGCGGGAGCTGCCGCTGTTCCCGGCTCGCTACTCGCTCCGGGCCCAGGGGGTCGCCATCTACCCGATGTACACCGGCATCGCGCGCATCCTCGGCATGGACGTGACGACGGTGGTCGGCGGCGTGCCGGAGGAGCTGGAGGCCCTCAAGGCGGCATGGGCCGAGCACGACTTCTTCTACTTCCACCACAAGAAGGCGGACTCCGCCGGCGAGGACGGCGACTTCGACCGCAAGGTCGCCGCCATCGAGGAGATCGACGCCGTCATCCCCGACATCGTCAGCCTCAACCCCGACGTCATCTGCGTCACCGGCGACCACGCGACCCCGAGCCAGCTCCGCTCCCACTCGTGGCACCCGGTGCCGTTCGTGCTGTGGGGGCCGCGGGTGGGCGTCGACGGGGTCGAGGTCTTCGACGAGGAGGTGGGCCTGACGGGGGGCTACGGGTCGATCCTCGGCAAGGAACTGATGGGCCTGATGCTGGCGGGGGCCGGCCGCCTGATCAAGTACGGCGCCTGACCCCGGCCGCCTGCCCGGGCCTTGGCCTTGCCTTGTCGTAGAACCTGGGAGTATATCGCGCGTATACGCGCGCTAGGCTCCTAAGTTCGCACGGCAACGCTCTCCAACCATGCCGAAACGACCGGCGCCAGGTCCGCCATCACCCGGGCCTGGCTGCGGGGCTTGCCGTCGGCGGACTTCGATGCCCGCACCTGCAGGGAATGGTCCCCGCCCTCCACCACGTGCAGCGTCGCCGGGCCTCCGAGCGACGGGAGGTGCTCGCGGAGCAGGTCGAGGTTGCAGAACGGGTCGTCGGTGCCCTCCAGGAACAGGCACGGGACTGTGATCGATGGCCAGTGGGCCACCCGGAGCGATTCCGGCTTGCCCGGCGGGTGCAGCGGGTAGCCGTAGAAGACGAGGGCCGCAACCTCCATGCCTTCCGCCACGGCCAGTGACGCCACCCGGCCCCCGTAGGACTTGCCCCCGACGGCCCACGGCTGCGAGCCGCCAACCGCCTGCCGGGCGGCTTCGTAGCCCTCGCGGTACCCCGGCACGCTCTTCTCGGCCGGCGGGGGCGAGGAGCGACCCGCCTCCCGGTAGGGAAGGTTGAACCGCACCACCGTGTGGCCGAGCGCGGCGAGGCCCTCCGCCAGCGCCGTCAGCCCGGCCCCGTGCACGTCCCCGCCGGCGCCGTGGGTGAGGAGGACGGGCACACCGGTTTCCGGGGCCGCCCCCGGATCGACGACTAGACCTGGCACTTGGGGCAGAAATATGTCGAGCGGTTCGACCACCTGCCACGCTCGATGGCCGTCCGGCACCGCCGGCAGGGCTGGCCCTCCCGCTGGTAGACCTGCAGGAAGCTGCGATGGTCCCCCGCCGCCCCGTAGAGATCGCGGTACTGCTCGTCGTCCGCGGAGGTGCCCCGGTGGCGGATCGCCTCCTGCAGCACCTCCTGCATAGCCCGGTAGAGGCGGCGGACCTCGGTGTCCGACAGCGTGTCGCACGCCCGGCTCGGGTGGAGGCCGGCGAGGTAGAGGATCTCGTCCGAGTAGATGTTGCCGATCCCGGCCACGAACCGCTGGTCCATCAACAGCGACTTGAGCTTCATCTTGTGGTCGGAAAGGAACTTCGAGAAGTGCTGCCAGGTGAGTTGGTCCTCCAGGGGATCGAGCCCCAGGCGGCGGAGCTCCTTGACCTCGCCGTCCTCCCCCGTCGTGGTCACGAACATCTCGCCGAACGTGCGGGGGTCGACGAAGCGGAGCTGGCCACCGCCGACGAGGTCCAACACCACGTGCGTGTGGTTCTCGTAGCCCGCGCCGGCGGCGCTCTGCAGGAGCTGGCCCGACATCCCGAGGTGGACGACGAGGGCGAGGTCGGCATCGGCATGGAGGTGGAAGACGAGGTACTTGCCCCGCCGGTCGACCGCCGTGACCGTCGCCCCGGCGAGCGGATCCTCGAGGTCACGCCGGCGCCGGTGGCGACGGATGACGCGCATGGCGTTCTTGGTGTTGCGGACCTCGACCGAGCGGATCTCCCGGCCGACGACCTCCTTTTCCAGGTCGCGGCGGATCACCTCGACCTCGGGCAGTTCGGGCATTCAGGCCCCGCTCGCTCCTTCGTGGGCACCCTGGCCGGCCTCCCGGGACTGGATCTCGGCCAGCGCCTCCCGGGCGGCTTCCTGCTCCGCCTCCTTCTTGGAGCGCCCGTTGCCCTCACCGAGCAGCTCGCCGGCGAGGTACACCTTGGCCTCGAAGCGCTTGGCGTGGTCGGGGCCGGTCGATGTGATGCGGTACTCCGGGACGTTGCCCCACCGGCGGGCCGACCGTTCCTGGAGATTGGTCTTGAAGTCCCGGACGAGGCCCTGCTCGACGTGGTTGCGGATGTACTCGGCGAACAGCTGGGCGATGACCCGGCGGGTGGCCTCCATCCCCTGGTCGAGGTAGATGGCGCCGATGAGCGCTTCGAGGGCGTCGGCCAGGATCGACGACTTCTCCCGGCCCCCCGACAGCTCCTCACCCCGGCCCAGGTTGAGGTGGGGCCCCAGGCCGAGCTCACGGGCGACGTCGGCGAGCACCCCCATGTTGACGGTCGCAGCCCGCAGCTTGGCCATCTCGCCCTCGGGCAGGTGCGGGAACTGCAGGAAGATCATGTCGGTGACGACCAGCCCGAGCACGGCGTCGCCGAGGAACTCGAGCCGCTCGTTGTTCGTGACGCCGCCGTGTTCGAAGGCGTACGACCGGTGGGTCAGCGAGTCGCGGAGCAGATCAGGTTCGTGGAAGAGGATGTGCAGCCCCTCCTCCAATTGACCACCGCCCGCAGCGTCGCGCGGACGGTCATCCTCCCCTGGATCCAGGGCATCCAAGCTATTCGATCTCAACGACCTCACGGCCCGCGTAGTAGCCGCACTTCCCGCAGACCCGGTGAGGCATCTTGGGCGCGTGGCACTGGGGGCAGATGGACTTGCCCGGGACGGCGAGCTTCCAGGTGGCCCTGCGGTGGCGGGTGGTGGATCGGGACTTCTTTCGCTTGGGCAGCGGCATCTACGAACTCCTCTCCAGCTTCGTGAGCGCGGTTCGCAGTGGCGCCCAGCGCAGATCCTCGGGTTCCTGGGTGTGGCCGCAGTCGGCACCGTTGAGATCGGCCCCACAGGTGGCACACAGCCCACGGCAGTTCTCGTCGTGCAGCGGTCGCAACGGGAAGGCGAGCATGATCACGTCGCGGAGCATGGGCTCGAGGTCGATGTGGTTATCGACCAGGTCATAGCCATCGTGGTCCTCGGCTCCTCCGAAGTAGTACGTCTCGTCCAAGCGCTGCGTGAAGCTGCGATCGTAGCCGATCAGACACCGCGAGCAGGACAGGTGCATCGTCCCCGACACGGTACCAGTGACGGCGACTCCCTCGGTCACGCTGTCGGCCGCCAAGTCGATCTGGACGGGCTCATTCTCCCCGATCGACCCCAAGGGCCCGCTCAGTCCGGGCACCGTGACCGACCGCTGGATGCGCAGGGTCGCGCCAGGGCGCGCGACCAGCTGCGTTACATCGAAAACAAGCCCAGACATGACCATCAACCTCCAGGCAATGATAGCAGGCGTCCCCGTTACGCCTTCTGTACCCGACGAGGGGTGCGCATCCCCCGTTTTCACACGGGAACGAGCACCCCTACTTGCGACGGACGCGGATCCGCTGGGTGGTATCGGCGTCGTTGACACCGGAGGGCTCCGCGGCCCTCTCGAGCCTGCCCCGGAGCGACTCCCGGCCTCTGGCGACCGCCGCGAGGATCTTTTGGAGCACGATCTCGAAGTTGGCGAGCTTGGCGTCGACGTAGTCCTCGGCCTCCATCCGGATCTCCCGGGCACGCACCTTGGCTTCCTCGATGATCCGGTCCGCCTCGTAGCCGGCGGCTCTCACGATCTCGGTGCGGGCGAGGAGCTCGTCGCGCTCGATCCGGGCCGCCCGGAGGATGGCCTCGGCCTCCTCCCGGCTCTGGGCGAGGACGTCCTGGCGGTCGGCGACAACGCCTGCGGCACGCTTGATCTCGAGGGGGATGTTGTCGCGGACCTCTTCCAGGCGCTCGATGAGGTCCTTGCGGTTGACCATTGCCGACGTCGAGAACGGGACGGGCTTCGCCGCCCGGAGCTCATCGATCACGGCCGCCAGCTCCTCAGCCATATCCACGGATCTAGACCCTACCTTCGCTGGATGTGAAGTGCCTGGCAAGAGCCTCGGCCACCGACGCCGGGACGAACGGGCTCACGTCGCCCCCGTAGGATGCCACTTGCTTCACCATGCTGGAGGACACGAAGGTCCATTCCGGGCTGGCGGCGATGAAGACCGTATCGGTCCCCGGTGCCAGGGCTGCGTTGATGTGGGCCATCTGAAGCTCATAGCCCATGTCGGAAGTCGAGCGCAATCCCTTGACGATCACATCCGCGCCGCGTTCTTTGGCGAGGTCCACCAGCAGGCCCTCGAAGCTGTCGACCTCCACGCCCGGCAGGTGGCCGAGGGCATCGTCGAGCAGCTTCACCCGCTCCTCGACCTCCAGCAGGGGCTTCTTGTCCGGATTCCGCAGGACGGCAACGATCACCCGGTCGAAGTGCCGGGCGGCCCGCTCGACGATGTCGATGTGGCCGTTGGTGGGCGGGTCGAAGGACCCCGGGCAGAGGGCGAGGGCCACCTACTGCTCCCCGGCTTGGTCGCCGGGCGGCCGGAGGAAGGCCAGCGTGGTGTCGCCGTAGCGCCGGAGGGAGACCAGCTCCAGCCCCTCGACGGGCGGAGGCGCGTCCGGGCCCCTCGCCTCCAGCACCACCCCCGCCCCGACCGCGAGCAGGCCGCCGGCAACGAGGGCCTGCAGGTCCCCGACGGGAGCACCCTGCACGTAGGGGGGGTCGATGAAGACGAGGTCGAACGGGCCGTGCCGGCCGGCAGCCAGGAAGCTGCCCACCGGCGACCGCACGACCGTGGCCCGGTCGTCCATCCTGGTGAGGGTCAGGTTCGCACGGATGGCATCGACCGCCTCCCGGTCCGAGTCGACGAACACGGCACGGGCGGCGCCCCTCGACAGGGCCTCGATCCCGAGCGCCCCCGACCCGGCGTACAGGTCGAGCACGCGGGCCTCGGGCACGGCGTCGCCGAGGGCCGAGAACAGCGCCTCCCGGACGCGGTCGGACGTGGGGCGGATGGCGGCGCTGCGGATGCCCGTCAGCCGCCTCCCCTTGGCCTCGCCTGCGATGACTCGCATACCGGCAGTGTACGAGTCGGACGGCCGCCCCTCTGACGGCCCGCACGTCGAGGGCGCGAAGTTTCGTCACAATTTGCTCTCAGGCAACCAAAACTTACGAAACCTCCGGGCATTCGGGCTCGGCGACCGTCGGCCCCCGGCCCGAACTTGGGGTCCCAGCGCTTGCATGCGCGCGCTGTACTCATAACCTTCTGCTTCAACTCCGGCGGCGCGAAGGTCCGGAAGAAATACGCGTCATAGCAACGATTTTTCCCGCACCTTCCCGCTCCGCCATACGGAGTTACGACTGGAACAGCCACTCCAGGCGGTCGGCGAAGCGGCCCTCCATCTCCAGGCGCACCTGCGGGTTGGCTCGCAGGTCGGGGTCGATGTCGATCAACTTGAACGCCTCGGCCCGGGCCTGGCCCAGGATCTCCTTGTCCCTGAGGAGGTTGGTCAGCTTGAGGTCCGAGTAGCCGGCCTGGCGCTCGTCCATGATCGTGCCCGAGCCCCGGATCTTCAGGTCCTCCTCGGCCAGCTCGAAGCCGTCGTTCGTAGCGGCCACGGCCTCGAGCCGCGCCCGGGCCTTCTTGCGCTCCTCCTCGGGCTGCTCCATGACGCCCGACAGCAGCAGGCACGTGCTCGGGTAGCCGCCCCGGCCGATACGGCCCCGGAGCTGGTGGAGCTGGGACAGGCCGAAGCGGTCGGCGTCCTCGATGAGCATCACGGTAGCGTTGGGCACGTCCACCCCGACCTCGACGACGGTCGTGGAGATGAGCACGTCGACCTCGCCCGAGCGGAACCGCTGCATCACCGACTCCTTGGCCGCCGGGCGCATCTGGCCGTGGAGGAGGTCGACGCGCAGGTCCGGAAACACCTTGGTCGCCAGGCGCTCCGCCTCGGCCACCGCCGACTTCACCTCCAGCTTGTCCGACTCCGAGACCAGCGGCGTGATCACGTAGGCCTGCCGGCCGGCGGCCACCTCGCTCCGCACGAGGTCGTAGGCCTCGGCCCTCCCGTCCTCGTCCAGCACCCGCGTGGTGACGGGGCGCCTGCCCTTGGGCAGCTCGTTGAGCGTGCTCACGTCGAGGTCGCCGTAGATCGTGAGGGCCAGCGTCCTGGGGATGGGCGTGGCCGTCATGATCAGCACGTCCGGCGTGACGCCGTCCTGGGCCCGCTTGTCCCGCAGCACCATGCGCTGATGGACGCCGAAGCGGTGCTGCTCGTCGATGACCGCCAGCCCGAGGTTGTGGAAGCTGACCCCTTCCTCCAGGAGGGCGTGGGTGCCGACGACGATGCCCGCCGAGCCGTCGGCGATCCGGGCCAGCGCCGTCCGGCGCCGTGCGGCCGGGAGGCTGCCGGTGAGCAGCACGACGCCCGGCCCCCCGGACGCACCGAAGAGGTCCAACTGGCCGGGCCCGGACGCCTGCCCGTCGCCGGTGCCGCTCAGGGGCGCCAGGAGGGAGGCGATGGTGAGGAAATGCTGGCCGGCCAGGACCTCGGTCGGGGCCAGGATGGCCGCCTGGTACCCGCCCTGGGCAGCCACGAGGGCCGCATACAGTGCCAACACCGTCTTGCCCGAGCCGACCTCACCCTGGAGGAGGCGGTGCATCGGCAGGGCCTTCGCCAGGTCCTGCTCGATCTCGGCCACCGCCCTGCGCTGCGCATCGGTCAAGCGGAAGGGAAGCGAGTCGAGGAACGGTTTGGCCAGGTCCCTGTTCACCTGGTGGGCGATGCCCACCTCCTGGCGCTCCAGGCGGCGCTTGTGGAAAGCGAGGCCCGTCTGGAGGGTGAACAGCTCGTCGAAGACCAGGCGGCGGCGGGCCTCGTCCCGCTCGGTCATCTGCCCCGGGAAGTGGTAGCCCGAGAGTGCCTCGGTCCGTCCCATCAGGCGGTGCCGGCGCCGTACCTCGGGCGGGAGGGGGTCGGCGACCGGCCGGTACTCGTCCAGGGCGGCCCGGATGATCCGGCGCAGCCACACGGTGGAGATGTCGGCGGTGGCCGGGTACTGCGGCACGATCTTCACCACCTCGTTGGCCTCGCTGATGACGTCCACCATGGGGGCGTTCATCTGGCGGAGCCCGCGGAAGCTCGTGATCTTGCCCTTGGCAGCGATCCGCGTGCCCACGGGGAGCTGGCGGGCCCGCCAGGGCTGGTTGAAGAACACGAGGGTCAGGCTCGACGTGCCGTCGGAGAGGATGACCTTGAGCGGAGCCTTCCGGCGCTGCGGGGGCGGGGCCTGGACCTTGCGGACCGCGCCGATGATCGTGACCTCGTCGCCGACTCCCACCTCCCGGATCGCCTTGGTCTCCGAGAAGTCGAGGTGGCGGCGGGGGTAGTGCTGGACCAGGTCCTGGACGGTGCGGATGCCGAACCGGGAGTCCGCCAGCAGCGCCGCCTGCTTCGAGCTCACACCTTTGACCTGGGTCACCGGCACCTGCTCGCGGGGCGGGGCGTACAGGAGGAGGGGGCCGTTGTCGCTCACGGTCCCATTCTGCGGTGTCGGGCACTCGTTTCAGTGCACCCAGGCGGAACTGGTACCATCATTTCCATGTCAGCCACCTGTGAAATCTGCGGGAAGAAGCCGTACTTCTCCAAGCAGCTCAGCCACTCGCACCGCCGGACGAACCGCCGGTGGGACCCGAACATCCAGACGGTCCACACCCTCGTGAGCGGCAACCGCAAGCGGATGCACGTCTGCGCCTCCTGTATCAAGGCCGGCAAGGTGGCGAAGGCCGTCTAGGCCCGCCCTCAAGCCTTCGCAGTCGTCGTCGCAGCCAGCCAGCGCCGGAACTTCGTCGGCAGGTCCGCGGCATCGCCGCGCGGCGGCTCGCGCTTGTCGAGCCACGTGGCCCGCTTCTTGTCGTCGTCCAGCAACACCCATTCGTAGCCGTAGGTCCGCGGTCCGCCCCAGTAGGGGGGCTGGACCCACGTCTCCTCGGTGAGCGCGGCGACCGCTGCGAAGCCGTACCGGGGGCGTCCCTTCCAGAAGTCAGCGACGCCGTGGAGCGCCGATCCCCTCGTGCGCGCGCGGACCTCCTGGATGTTGGAGTACTCCATCACGTAGCCGATCCTGACCTTTGCCCTGGCGACGATGAGACCGCCGTGGAGCTGGGTGTAGACGACGTCGCCTTCGAAGGCGCCGCCCTTGTGCGCGGGCCCCGGCCGGTCCCTGGTTTCGACGGCGAAACTCACCGCCGGTGCGCCGGAGGAACCAGTCAGGTGCTCGAGCTTGCGGATGACGACGTGGTCCACGGCCCGAAAGACTACCCGACCAGCGATAGGGTGCATCAGGCGATTTCGAGAAAAGGAGCGGGGAATGAAGAGCAGAGCTGCAGCGACCTGGAACGGCGGCCTTGGCGACGGCAGCGGCGTGGCCCGCCTGGCCAGCGGGGTGGGGGGCGACCTTCCCGTGTCGTGGGCCTCGCGCACGGTCGAGGCCGGCGGCAAGACCAGCCCTGAGGAGTTGATCGCAGCAGCCCATGCCGCCTGCTACTGCATGGCGTTCTCCCACGAGCTCGGGGAAGCGGGCTTCCCCCCCGTTCGCCTGGAGGCCTCCGCCGAGTGCTCGTTCGAGCGGCAGGAAGGGGGTTGGGGCATTACGTCCATGCACCTGTCGGTGCGGGGCGTCGTCCCC
The DNA here is from genome assembly GCA_025963875.1 of Actinomycetota bacterium. Lineage (GTDB taxonomy): Bacteria > Actinomycetota > CADDZG01 > JAHWKV01 > JAOPZY01 > JAOPZY01. Next base: position 19,565 of record JAOPZY010000052.1, on the reverse strand, counting down.
GGATGCCCTCCCGACACCTTCGACAAGCTGGCGGCCGCCGCCAAGGACGGGTGCCCCGTCTCGAAGGCGCTTGCGGGCAACGTCGACATTTCCCTCGACGCGACTCTGGCGACAGGCTGACCCGGCAGCCGCCCAGGGCGGTGCGCCGGAGCCAGAACCGGCCCGATAAGGTTTGTTTGTGAAGCTGCGAGCCGTGTCGAGTGGGTGGGTGCGCGCTGCCTTTTTCGCCGTCCTCGCAGCGCTGGTGTTCCTGCTGTTCCACAAGGTCATGGCCCGGAGCCGCCTCGCGGTGGCGGGGTTCACGTGGACGTTCCTCGGCATCCCCGCCCTGTCGCTGCTCGAGGAACTGCGGCGCCGGCCCCCCGGCCACACGCCCCGGTACGAACCGGCCCCGGACGACGCCGCGTACGAGAGCCGCACCTCGCTCGGCCCGCTCGCGTGGCCGGTGGCCCTGCTGCTGTGGTTCTTCGTCCCGGCGGCGATCGTGGGCAGCGCCGTCAACTTCGCCATCGGCCTAGCCGTACACAACGTCGCCGGGGCCATGGGGGCGATGGCGGCGGTCGCGGCCGGCCTGCTCGGGGGCCTGGGGGCCTGGATGGGCCTCCGGACCCTGTCGGTCTGGCTTCTCGGCGCGGGCCATTCCCGTTGGCCCCTCTGGATGGCGGTGCCCCCACCCTCCGTCTCGATCCGGGCCCTGCGGGCCGAGTGGCCCCGCGACGGGGTCTTCTACTACCGCCGCGAAAGCTACCGCCGGTAGAGATTCCAGGCCGGGTCGGCGCACACTCCGGCCCCGATCTGCCGGGCATGGCGGATGGCGCCGGTGACGTGGTCCTTTGCCATCCGGACGGCGTCCGGCACCGGCGCTCCCCGGGCAAGGTGGGCCGTGATGGCGGCCGAGAGGACGCATCCCGTCCCGTGCACCGGTGGCCCCCCGGCGGGACCAACACGCTCGGCGTCGAACTCGAGGAACGACGTGCCGTCGTAGAGGACATCCACGGGCTTCGCCTCGAGGTGGCCGCCTTTGACGAGGACCCAGTCGGGTCCCCGCCGGTGGAGGATCCGGGCGGCCTCTCGCACCTGACCGAGGTCGCGGACCTCACGACCTGCCAGCGCAGCCGCCTCGTCGAGGTTGGGCGTGACCAGCAGCGCCAGCGGGAACAGCTCGGCGACGAGTGCCGCCTCGGCGTCGTGAGCAAGGAGCCGGGTGCCGCTCGTGGAGACCAGCACGGGGTCGACGACGAGGGCGTGGAGGCCGCAGGACGTCACCGCCGCCGCCACCTCCCGGATCGTCGCCGCCGAGGCGAGCATGCCCGTCTTGGCGGCTGCGATCGGCAAGTCGGCGCAGAGGTGGCGGATCTGCTCGCCCACGAAGGCCGCCGCCACCTCCTCGACGCCCGAGATGCCGTGGGTGTTCTGGGACGTCACGGCGGTGAGGGCGCTCACCCCGTGGACGCCGAGCGCAAGGAAGCACGCCAGGTCCGCCTGGATGCCCGCTCCCCCGCCGGAGTCCGACCCGGCGATCGTCAGCGCCACCGGTCGGGCTCCTCGCATCCGGGGCCTTGAGGGGCGCCAGTCTCCGCCCATCCGGCGCCTTGAGGGGCGCCTCGGGGGGGTCAGGGCCTCAGGTGGTCCCATCCCGCTCCGGGGAGCGGCTGCGCGACGCCGTCGACGACCAGCACCCTGCCGGCGGCCTCCTCCGTCACCTCCCCCACGAGGTGCACCCGGGTACCGGTCCGGGCCTCGACCTCGGACGCCGCCTTCTCCGCCCGCTCTGCAACGATGGTGAAGCAGAGTTCGTAGTCCTCGCCGCCGCCGAGCGCCAGTTCGAGGGGGTCCAGGCCGGCAGGCAGCCCCGCCGCGTCGATCAGCGGGAGGCGCCCGGCGTCCACCGTCGCCCCCACGCCCGAGGCGTCGCAGATGTGGCCGAGGTCGGCGGCGAAGCCGTCGGACACGTCGATCATGGCGTTGGGCAGGAAGCGCCGGAGGACCTCGACTTCCCGCACCCGGGGCACGGGCCGGAGGTGTGCGGCACGGAGGGCCGGAGGCACCGGTTGGCCGGCCTTCAGCAGGCGCAAGCCAGCGGCCGCGCCGCCGAGGGTGCCGGTGACGCAGATCGCATCGCCCGGGCGGGCGCCGCGGCGCTCGATGACCCGGCGCCCCGCCGGATTGCCGAGGAGAGCCACCGAGACGACGAGCTGGTCGCAGCGCGAGACGTCGCCCCCGACCACCGCCATGCCGAAGGCGTCGCTGCACTCCCGCATCCCGGCATAGAGGTCCTCCAGGAAGGCCAGCTCGATCCCCTGGCGCACCCCGAGGGACACCAACGCGCGCCGGGGTGTGCCGCCCATGGCGGCGACGTCGCTGCAGTTGACGGCCACCGCCTTGTAGCCGAGGTCCTGGGGAGAGGTCCAGGCGAGGTCGAAGTGCACACCTTCGACGAGGAGGTCGGCGGTGAACAGGATGGTCCCACCGGGCGCGCGAAGGACGGCGGCGTCGTCACCGATCCAGGTCTCCCCCTCGGGGGGCTCGCCGAGGAGGGCACCCAGGCGGTCGATCAGCCCGAACTCCCCCACCTCCGAGAGCTTCATGCCGTCAGGGTACAGGCAGGCGTATCATCGGGGCGTGCCTGTCATCAACACCCTCGAACTCGAAGGCGTGTCGCCCGAATCATGGGGCGCGGCGGCCCGGGAGGCCCTGAAAGAGGCCGCCAAGACCATCCGGAACATCCGGCGCATGGAGGTGCTGAAAACCAGCGCCACCATCAGCGACGGCGACGTCGAGGAGTTCCGGACCGAGGTCAGGATCTTCTTCGAGGTGGAGCCCCGGACCTAGGCCCGGCCCGAGCCGGGGTGGGTGGCCGCCAAACTTAGGAGCGCAGCGCGCTTATGTGCGCGAAAGGCGACTAACCTCCGCTCGGCCCGGCGGTGTCCGCCGCCCCCGGACCTCCTCCGGGGCGTAGGAGCGGGCGCCTACTCCTCCTCGATCTTCACATCCTCCAGGACGATGTCGACGTTCGGGCGGTCGCCGATGGCGGCGACCTTGGAGATCGCGTCGGCGATGTCCTGTCCCTCGGTGACGATGCCGAAGATGGTGTGCTTTCCGTTCAGCCACGGGGTCGCCGCGACGGTGACGAAGAACTGGCTTCCGTTGGTATTGGGGCCCGCGTTGGCCATGGCCAGGTAGCCGGGGCCGTTGAACGTGTGCGGGCCGCCGAACTCGTCCTCGAACTTGTAGCCGGGGCCGCCCGTGCCGTTGCCGAGGGGGTCGCCGCCCTGGATCATGAAGTCCGGGATGACCCGGTGGAAGACGGTGCCGGCGTACAGCGGCTCGTTCTTCTTCTCCCCGAACCGGGTGGACCATTCCTTCGTCCCCGTGGCCAGACCCACGAAGTTCTCGACGGTCTTGGGCGCCGTGTCGTCCAGCAGCTTTACCTTGATGTCGCCCATGCTCGTCACCAGCGTTGCGTACCTGGCCATGCCGATTTCCTTCCTTTCAGGGTTCCCCTCCGGTGGCGGCGAGTGCCTGCCGGACCGCATCGTCGCCCACCTGCCGGAAGTCCTGATACCACTGTCCGACTGCCATAAACGGTTCCGGCGACGCCAGGCACACTACCTGATCGACTTCGGCGGCGAGTTGCAGCACCGCCTGGCCGGGGGCAACGGGCACCGCGATGACCAGGCGGGCAGGCTCCTGTGCCCGCAGCGAGCGGGCGGCTGCGGTGATCGTCGCGCCCGTGGCGATGCCGTCGTCCACCAGGACCACGAAGCGGCCCGAGATCGCCGGCGGCGTGCGGTCGCCCCGGAACGCCGCGGTGCGCCGGAGAACCTCCTGCCTGGCGGCGCTGACCTGCGCATCCAGGACCGCGTCCGGGATGGCAAGGGCCGCCACCGCGGCGATGTCCAGCCAGACGCCGCCGTCGGGCGCAACCGCCCCGATGGCCAGCTCCGGTTGGTGCGGAGCGCGGATCTTGGCAGGCACCATCACGTCGAGATCGGCGCCGATCACCCGGGCCGCCGCGGCGGCCACGATCACGCCGCCCCGGGGGATGCCAAGGACGAGTGCCCCCGTCCCGGGCGCCTCGTCGAGGTCGCTCAGGGCCTCCCCGAGGAGGCGGCCCGCCTCGTCCCGATCGGCGAAGGGCTTCATTTCCTGGCCCAAAGCCGACGATACAGGCCTGTTATCGCCTCCAGTATGTCCGTAGGATTACGGCTGACGAAAGGGAGGTGAGCTGATTGGCGGCCCAAGTGCAGGCGTACATCCTGATCCAGACCGAAGTGGGGAAGGCAGCGCAGGTGGCGCAAGAGGTCCATGGCATCGCCGGCGTCACCGCCGCCGACGACGTGACGGGTCCCTACGACGTCATCGCGAAGGCCGAGGCCAGGACGGTCGACGACCTCGGCAAGCTGGTCGTTGCCAAGATCCAGGCGGTGGAGGGCATCACCCGCACCCTCACCTGTCCGATCGTCCACTTATGACAGCCTGATCCTCCAACCACGGCGCAGCCACCGCCTCCGGCCGTGGGCGCTGCCGGTGGCGTTCCAGGGCAAGCTCCACCAGGCGGTCGAGCAGGCGCGGGTAGGGCAGCCCCGAGGCCTCCCACAGCTGGGGGAACATCGAGATCTCCGTGAACCCCGGGATGGTGTTGATCTCGTTCACGACCGCCCTCGATCCGGTCTGGCCGGCCTCGTCCCAGAAGAAATCGACCCTGGCCATCCCGGCGGCATCCACGGCCCGGAAGGCCGCCACCGCCAGTTCCTGGAGCTCCCGCACCACCGCCGGCGGGAGGTCGGCGGGGATCTCGGTCCGCGACGTGTCGTCGAGGTACTTCGCCGCGTAGTCGTAGAACTCGCGGCCGGGGAACACCTCGCCGGGCACCGAGGCCTCGGGATGGTCGTTGCCGAGGACCCCGACCTCGATCTCCCGACCGGCCATGCCCTCCTCCACCAGCACCTTGCGGTCGTGGCGGAGGGCCTCCTCGATTCCCGCGACCAGCGACGCTTCGTCCTGGCACTTCGACACTCCCACGGACGAGCCGAGGTTGGCCGGCTTGGCGAACGACGGGAACCCCAGGGCCACCGCCGCCTCCAGGCAGCGGGCGGCGTCGTCCTCCCACTCGTGGGCCCTGATGGCCACGAAGTCGCCGATCGGCAGCCCGTGGTCGCGGAACATCCGCTTCATCTTCTCCTTGTCCATCCCGAGCGCCGAGCCGAGCACCCCCGAGCCGACGTAAGGGATGCCGGCCATGTCGAGCAGCCCCTGGACGGTCCCGTCCTCGCCGTACGGCCCGTGGAGGACGGGGAAGACGACGTCGACCTCGAGCCCCGCCGCGGCGGCCCCCCGTGTCCCCTCTGCGAGCGCGACCGGTTCGCCGGCTGCCTCGAAGGCGGTCTCGGGAATGTGGAGCCGCCCGCCCTCGAGGACCCGGCGGGACACCTCCGGCAGCAGCCACCGGCCGTCGCGGGTGATGCCCACGGGCACGACCTGGTAGCGGTCGGGATCGAAGGCGGCAGCGACGTGGCGGGCCGAGGCGCAGGAGACCTCGTGCTCCCCCGACCGCCCCCCGAAGAGGACGGCCACCCGTATGCGGCTCAACTGGCACATGGGGGCCATTCTGTCAGTTGAGCGGGACCGCCCGTGGCTCAGGCGCCCCGTTTCAGGCGCGGCAGGTAGCGCATCGCCAGGAAGGCCCCGCCGATCGCCACCAACGCTGCCACGATGTTGGCCACATTCGAGCCGTGGACGAATGCGGCCTTAGCCGCCGCCACGAGGCTCTGGCCCGCCGGTGCCGGAAGCATGCGCGCCGCGGCGAGGGCCGCCCCGACCGAGCCGCGGCTGGCCTGCAACGCCGATGGGGCCACGGCCAACCGGAGGGCCGGCGCAGCCAGGGCGTGCGCGTAGCTCGAGGCCCAGACGCTCCCGAGGACGGCCACGCCCAACGCCCCGCCGACCTGGCGGGATGCGTCGTTGATCGCCGAGCCGACGCCCGCCTGGTGCGGCGACAGCGAGCTCATGATCGACGTCGTCGAGGGGGCGATCGTGCTACCGACCCCTGCCCCGACGACCATCAGGGAGACGAGCAGCACCCAGTAGCCGGTGTGGGCATTGGCGCCGGAGCGCAGCAGGACCCCCAGGGCAAGGGTCATCAGCCCAAGCCCCGCCACCCTGGCGGTGCCGAACCGTTGCACCGCCCACGGCGTGCGCAGGGAGAAGATGACGAGCACCACGGCGAAGGGCACGGAGTACACCCCAGCCCGGAGGGCGCTGTAGCCGAGCACGAACTGCAGATGTTGCGTGTAGAGGAAGTAGGTGCCGAGCCCACCGAAGTAGAGCAGCGTCAAGGTCAGCGCCCCCGCACTGAAGCGCCGGTCGGCGAAGAGCCGGAGGTCGAGCATGGGGTGGTCGGAGTGCGACTCCCAGGCGAGGAAGCCGGCCAGCAGGGCCACCCCGGCTCCGGCGGCCCCCAGGACCGTCGTGCTGGTCCAACCTTTGGTCGGGCCCTCGATCACCGCGAAGACCAGCGTCATCAGCGTCGCGATCGACAGCGCAGACCCCACGAGGTCCATGCGCCCCGGGGCGGGATCCTTCGACTTCGGCAGCAGCAGCGCACCGCCGATAAGCGCCGCGAGGACGACGGGCACGTTCACGAGGAAGATCGATCCCCAGCTGTAGCGAGCGAGCAGGAGGCCGCCCAGCACCGGTCCGAGGGCGATGCCGACCGCGGCCATGGCCGCCCAGATGGCGATGGCACGCGTGCGCTCGGCGGGGTCGGGGAAGACGTCGCCGAGGATCGACAGCGTGGAGGGCATGATGAGGGCACCGCCGATGCCCATGAACGCCCTCGTGAGGATGAGCATCCCGGCACTGCCCGCGAAGGCCGCGGCGAAGGTGCCGACGCCGAAGACCGTGAGGCCGAGGCTGAGCGTGCCCTTCCGCCCGTACCGGTCGGCCATGGACCCGGCACTGAACAGCAGGCCGGCGAAGACGAGCTGGTAGCTGTCGACGATCCACTGCAGCTCGGAGGTCGAGGCGTGCAGATCCCGAACGAGGGTCGGCAACGCCACATTGAGGACCGTGTTGTCGAGGGTGATGAGGACGAGGCTGAGGCACAGCACCGCGAGGGCCCACCACCGCCGGGGGTCAGCCCCGAGGCGCCCCTCAAGACCCCGGAGGGCCAGCTCCTCCAGCTCCTCAAGGGCGAGGCGGCGGTCCTCGTGTTGTTCGATGTTCGTCATACATCGAACTATATCAGAGGTCAGGCGTTGGCGAGGATCGAGTCCAGGAGGCCGGGGAAACGGGCGTCGAGGTCCGCACGCCGCAGGCTGTGGTACTTCTTCGTCCCCTCTTCCCGGGCCTTCACCACCCCGGCCTCCCGGAGCACCCGCCAGTGGTGGGTGGCCGTCGACTTGGCAATGGGCAGATCGAAGCTGCCGCACGCCCGCTCGCCGCCACACTCGGCGAGCTGGCGAACGAGGTCGAGGCGGAGTGGGTCGCTCAGCGCATGCAGCACGCCCTGGAGCGTGATCTCGTCCCGGGGCGGGTGATACAGGTCAATTCGGGTCGCATACATTTGTACGGTACTCATCGTACAACGCCGCCCGCCGCTACCTCAAGGTTGCCCGGCCGCCCGAGGTAGGCGAGCCAGGGGCCGGAGGAGGAGGTTGGGAGCCCAGCGCGCGCATGTGCGCGATTCGCTCCCAACTTCGGGCCAGGCCATACGAATAATTTCCACACCTTTCGAGGGTCAGGCCTCAGGCTCCTCGGCCACATCGGGCGCAGCCTCGACGGCCGGACCCCCCTCGGACTCCATAGCCTCGACCTGCCTCGCCGTGGCAGCAGCGGTCGCCTTCTTCGCATCCTGCTCGGCGATGAACTTCTTGCGGGTCGGTTCCTGCGGTGTCCACGGTTTGGCTTCCTGCAGGTCCTCGAGCAGGCCCGCGATCTCGAGCATGATCCGGTCCGAGACCTCCCGCCACGCCTGCCGGTCCTCCTCCCGGCCCTCGTACTCCTTGAAGGAGATGGGCGGACCGAATCGCACCCACACGTCCTGAAGGGGCCGGAGGTGCACACCGAGATGCTTGGTCCAGATCCACTGGCCGCCCCAGGTGGCACACGGCACCACGTCCATCCCGCTCATGAGGGCCAGCCGGGCCGTACCGGTTTTGGGCTTGCCCATGGCAAGGTCGGGTGCCGTGCTCGTCGTCCCCTCGGGGAAGACCACGACGACCTCGCCCCGGGCCAGCGCAGCCGCGGCGTTGTCGAGCGACTGGGGCGCCTCCCTGGTCCCGCGGCTGACCGGGATCTGGCCGATCGCCCGCAGGAAAGCACCGACGACCGGAACCTTGAAAAGGCCCGACTTCGTCAGGAATCGGGGCCGTCGCCCGGCACGGTGGACGCCGTAGGCCACGGTCAGGCCGTCGAGGTAGGAGAGGTGGTTGGACGCCACGAGGGCGGCGCCATCCTTGGGGATATGCTCCAGCCCCTCGAGGTGCCAGCGGAAATACAGCCGCAGCCCGGGCGCGACCGTGCGCTCGCCGAACGCGTAGACGGGTTCCCGTTTGCGGGGCTGCGTGGCTGCCACTACTCGGGCGCCGAGGCCCCCTGGTACTCGGCGAGCGCCTCACGCCGCACCCGGTCGAGGACCTCGCGCACGGGCCACCTGCCCGACGCCTGCGGTTCGAACGGCCCCACCCGGAACCGCTGTTTCTTGGCCAGTCGCTCCAGCACCTTGAGTCCCGCCGGGTCCTCCTCGGCGGGCATGACCTCGATCACGCCCGCCGCGACCGCCCGGTTCCAGACGTCCTCGCCGTACTCGGTGCGGATGAGGCACATCGTCCAGCCCTTGAGGCCGATGCCCCCGAAGGAGATGTCGGCGTGCTCGGCGGCGAAGTCGGGGCAGTGGTGGCACCACTCGTTCGAGGTCTCCTGGCACTCCTTGAGCGGGATCCTGACGTCGGTCCCGTCGGTGAGGGTGACGTAGACGTCGCCCTTCACGTTGATCTTCGTCACCTGCGAGATATCGATGCCGTAGCGGCCCTGGACGATGTCGTTGATGAACGGCTCGTACTGGAAGGTCTCGTTGCACATGAGGCCGGCGACGAACTTGACCATACGGGACCAGCGCTTGATCCCCTCGGCGGCCATCTCCCGCACCGCGGTCGACTCGCAGGACACGCCGATGGCGGCCACCTTCTTGAGCTTGCGCTCGGCGGCCATCTTGAGGGCGAGGGGCGTCGAGCAGTACGTGTAGCGGGAGCCCGCACCCGTGAGCAGCTCCTCCGGTGTGGTGGCGACGAACGGCTCGTCCAGCCACGGGGTGTCCTTCATCGGCTTGGCGCAGGTGGCGCCGTCGAGCTCACCCGTGGAGAGCATCCAGCCGATGATGGCCGTCACCACGCCGCCGTCCTGGCCTTTGGTCATGATGTCCGACGACGACGTCCGGCCGAGCATCATCTTGCGGGTGACCCCCCAGGGCTCGGAGGGATGCTTGCGGCGCCGCCCGTACAGGAGGTGCTCGATGGCGTCGAAGTCCGGGTCGAGGCGCAGGCACGCCATGGCGCAGAGCGAGCAGCCGTCCTCACCGTGCTGGCAGTTGTCGATCCCGAGCAGGGAGTCCTGCATGGCCGGACGGAAGTCCTGCATCTCGATCACGTGGTGGGGGCAGGCGACGACGCAGGCGGCGCAGCCGGTGCAGATCTCGGTGGCGACAATCTCGGAATAGAGGTGTTTCCAGTGCTTTCGTTCGGGCGCGTGGGCCGGGTCACCATTCGACACTGGCGTATCGTTCTCGGCCATGCAACCGAGTATAGGGAGGCGCCCGGGTGAGCCGAATCACCGCCCGGGCTGAGAAATCCGGTGGAAGCCATCCTCATCCCGGTCAAACGCCTGTCCGAGTCGAAGCTGCGCCTCGCCGGTGTCCTCGGCCCTCCGCAGCGCCGGCGGCTGGCGCTGTCGATGCTCGCCGACGTGCTGCTCGCTGCGGCCGGCTGGCCGCTGCGCATGGTGGTGACGTCCGACCCAGACGTCGCCTCCGTTGCAGGCTCGACGGGCTGGTCCATCGTCTCGGATCCCGGGGCGGGACTCAACGATGCAGTCGCTGAGGGAACATCGCTCAGCACCTCGGCGGGGGCAACGGCGTTGCTGGTGCTGCCCTTCGACGTCCCCCTCGTGACAGGTCGGGATCTGGAGGCCCTCTTTGCCACCGATGCCGACGTGGTCGTGGCCCGCTCCGACGACGGCGGAACGTCGGGGCTGCTGCGCCGGCCGCCCGGTGCCATCACCGCGCGGTTCGGGCCCGACAGCGCCAGGTCCCACGCCAGGGCCGCGAGCAACGCCGGGCTGCGGGTGAAGAGCCTGCGCCTGCCGGGCCTTTCCCTGGACGTCGACGACCCGGGAGACCTGCGGCGCCTCGCCGCATCGGGCCTGGACCACGCCAGCGTGAAGGTGGCCCGGGAACTCCTTGCGGCTGCGAGCTGAGGAGTTACTCCGGGAGGTGCGGGTCGGGTCCACGGACGACCCGGACTCCCATGGCAAGGGCAAGGCCGCCGAGGGCGATGGCGCCTGCCCCCAGCGCAACCACCTCGCCGATGCCGTGGCCCCCCGAGGCCCCCAGCGTTGCCGTGGGCGCCAGTGGGTGACGCCGCTGATTCACCGCGGAGGCGGCGAGTGCCACGAGGCACAGGGCAAGGCCCAGGAGGCTGAACTGCACGATCCGCAACGCCTTGCGCTGGCGTGGCAGTGGCGGGCTCCCCCTCCGTGTCTTGCCGGACAGTCCTCTCTTCATATGGCGCCACCATACCGTTATCCGCCTTGAGGGGGCCTCGGGGCGCAGACCAACGGCCCGCCGAATGGGCGGGCCGTTGAGGCGAAACCGTTGCGGTTGCTACCTCTTCTTGGCTGCTGCCCTCTTGGCGACACCTTTGACCCCGAGCTTGGCGTTGCTCGACGCTGCCTTTGCGGGGGCCTTTGCGGCCCTTGGCGCTGCCTTGGCAGGCTTGGCAGCCGCCTTGGCGGAGGTCTTCGCAGCTGCCTTCGGTGCAGCCTTCGGTGCAGCCTTCAGCTTCAGGGCCGGGGCCTTCGCAGCTGCCTTCGATGCCGCCTTGGCCGGAGTCTTCGCGGCAGCCCTCGGCGTTGCCTTTACCTTGGCGGAGGCTTTCGACTTGGCGCCCCTCTTGGCTGAGGTGGCCTTCTTGCCGGCCACCGTTCCCTTGAGCGTCGCACCGGCCTTGAACACCGGAGCCGTCGTTGCGGCGATCTTCACGGGCGCTCCCGTCCGCGGGTTGCGGCCCGACCGCGCCTGGCGCCTGCGGGTCTCGAAGGTTCCGAACCCTGGGAGCGTGACCTTGTCGCCCTTCTGCAGCGCCCCGCTGATGTGATCCAGCACCGCCTCGAGAAGGCCCGCAACCTTCGACTTCCCTTCGTTGGTGGCGGCCGCTATGGCGTCAACGAGGTCACTCTTGTTCATCCTTTGCCTCCAATGCCCTAAAGAGAAATGCAGCTTCCGGCAGTAAACCTCACAAAGGTAGTGGAGTCAAAGATTTCCCGGTCCAAAACGCGGCCTGGTGTAACGTTCTTGGGGCATGGGTAGCAACTCCGCAACCACCTCACCGTGGTGGTTCCGGCGAATCGTCAGCAGGAGACAGCGTATGGACACACCCCGACCTACTCGCAAGCACACCCATACCGGAACCAACGAGTCGTCGGAACGGTCGACGGTCGAGATCCTCATGTCCATTGCCGACGACACCAAGCACCTGGTTCAGAAGGAGATCGAGCTAGCACGCCACGAGATCGTCCAAGCCCTGGTCGCCAAGGCGATGGCCGTCGGTGCATTTGCTGCAGCGGGCGTCATCGGGCTGATGGTGCTGGTCTTCGGCGGCCTCACGGCCGCCGCGGCCCTCGACAACGTGCTGCCGCCGTGGGGCTCCCGCCTTGTCGTCACAGGAGCGTTCGCACTGCTGGCCGTCGTCGCGGTGCTCTTCGGCCTCGCAAGGCTCCGCAAGCCGGGGCTTGTGCCCGAGAAGACCAAGCGCACCTTGAAGGAGGGAGAAGAGTGGGCAATAGCACAGCTGCAACGCTGACCGAGATCGAACAGACCCGGGACCGCCTCGGGCGGGACATGGCCGAACTCGCCGAACGTCTCCCGGCTCCGGCCATCTGGCTGAAGCGGCTTGCGGGCGTGGCCGTCGGCGGTGGTGTCGGCGGGAGCCTGTTCTGGTTCGTGGCCCACCGGATCCGGAACAAGTCCAAGAAGGGCAAGGAAGGCAAGGCTGCGAAGGAAGCTCCCGCAGCGGTCGCCCAGACCCCGGTGGTCCAGGTGCTGCCGCCCGAGTGGGGCGAGCGGCTGGGCGACCTGTTCGAAGGCGGGCAGTGGAAGGGCCCCGCCATCGCGATCGGGACTGTGTGGGTGCTGCTGCGCTGGATGGAGCTGCGCCGCTTGAAGCGCCTCACGAAGGCAATGCTGCTGGCGCGATAGGCTCCCCTCCTTTTCAGACCAGAAGGAGGTCCCATGGGAGAGCCCGTCATACTGTGCCCTGCCGACGCCGTCCCCGATCAGCAGATGAAGGCCTTCCCGGTGGGGTCGGACCAGATCGCCGTCGCGAGGGTCGATGGGGAGCTCTACGCCTTCGACGACACCTGCACCCACGCCGCCTGCTCCCTGGCCGACGGCGAGCTCGAAGGTGCGACGGTCATCTGCCCCTGCCACATGGGACAGTTCGACCTCAAGACGGGCGAGGTACTGGACGGGCCGCCCCCGGACCCCATCTCCGTGTACCCCGTGCAGGAGACCGACGGGAAGCTGACGGTCGAGCTCGACTGATGCCCGAGACGTACGTCGTGGCCGGGGCCAACCTTGCCGGTGGGACGGCTGCGGCAACCCTGCGGGGGGACGGCTTCGAGGGCAGGGTGGTGCTCGTCGGCGAAGAACCCGTCGCCCCCTACGAGCGCCCTCCCCTCTCCAAGGAGTTCCTGCGGGGCGAGGCGCCGTTCGAGAAGGCCCTCATCCGCCCGCCCGACTTCTGGGACGCGAACCAGATCGAATGCCGCTTCGGCAGCCGCGTGGCGCGCATCGACGTGGGCTCCCGGCAGGCGATCCTCGATGACGGTGAAGCGATCCGCTACGACAAGGTCCTCGTCGCCACCGGGCTGCGCAACCGAACGCTCGGCGTCCCCGGCGCGCACCTGGGCGGGGTCCATACGTTGCGCACCGTCGCCGACGCCGAGGCCATCCGGGCACACGCGGCGGGGGCGACCAGGGCGGTGGTCGTTGGGATGGGCTTCATCGGGGCCGAGGTGGCAGCATCGTTGCGCCTCTGTGGTCTCGAGGTGGTCGCCGTCGAGCCGCTGCCGGCTCCCTGCTACCGCGCGCTCGGCCCCCAGATCGGCGCCGTCGTGGCCGCCATCCATGCGGACCACGGCGTGAAGATGCACCTCGGCGAATCCGTCGATGCCTTCGAAGGCGGCGACCGGGTGGAGCGGGTCGTGACCGGGTCGGGGATGCGCATCGACTGCGACGTCGTCGTCGTGGGAGTGGGGGCCTCACCGGTCACCGACCTGCTCGAGGACGAGGGCGTGCATCTCGAGAACGGCATCGTCGTCGACGAGCACTGCCGCACCAATATCGACGGCGTCTATGCGGCGGGGGACGTCGCCAACCACCTCCATCCCCTCGTCGGCCACCACATCCGAGTCGAGCACTGGCAGAACGCCATGAAGCAGGGCGCCGCCGCCGCAAAGGCCATGCTGGGAAGCACGGAGCCCTACGACGAGGTGCACTGGTTCTGGTCCGATCAGTACGACGCCAACATCCAGTCCGCCGGTCACGTGTCCGACTGGGCGAACCCCGTCATCAGAGGCGACCTCGAGTCCCGCAGCTTCGTGGCCTTCTACCTCCGCGACGGCTGGATCGAGGGGGCCGTGGCACTCAACCGGGGCAGGGACCTGCGCCGCTGCATCGCCCTGATGAAGTCGAAGGCGGTCGTCGACCCGGCCAAGCTGGCCGACCCGGACACCGACGTACGCTCCGCACTCGCCACCGTCTAGGTCAACGGGAAAGCGAGGAGGAAATTACGCGTATGACGCGCAAAAAACTCCTCACTTCTCGCTGAGCGTCATCGGGTTCCGGCGGCCGTCCTTCCCCGGCGGGCCACCGCGTCGATGGTCACCGCGGCCAGGAGCACCAGGGCCGTGACGATGAGCTGGGTGGCGGCGGCCATGCCCAGCAGGCCCATGCCGTTGGCGATGGCGGCGATGACGATCCCGCCCAGGACTGCGTGCAGTGGCTTGCCCCGGCCCCCGAACAGGCTCGTGCCCCCGATGACGGCAGCGGCCACGGCGTAGAGCACGAGCGTGCCACCGTCGAGGTTGGTCGAGACCGAGCGCAGCCGCGAGGCGTAGACGATGCCGGCGATGCCGGCCGTGAACGAGCACAGGACGAACGCAGTGGTGCGGATCCGCGCCAGGTTGACGCCCGACCGGCGAGCGGCCTCGGCGTTGCCGCCGATGGCGTAGACGTAGCGGCCGAAGCGGGTCTTGCCGAGCAGGAGCGACCACGCGGCAAGAACGCCGAGTACGATGAGCACGACCCACGGCATCCCCTGGATCGCCACAAGCGCACCCCGGTTGGCGTTGCAGATGAGCATGAGCGCCACGCCGGCAACGGCGACCGCGCCGATCTTCAGGGCGGTGAGGCCAACCGGCGGGGCGACGAGGCCGCTGGCCCGGCGGCGCTGGTCGCGCCACCAGGTGACCCCGGCATAACCGAGGATGAGCAGCCCCGCCACCACCCAGCCCGCCCCCACGGTCATGTTGCCGTTGGCGAAGTCGTTGACGATGTCGTTGGCGATGGGCACCGTCCCGCCCTGCCCCAGCATCCTGAGCAGGACGCCCTGAAACCCGAGCAGCCCGGCGAGGGTCACCACGAACGACGGCAGCCCCAGGCGTGTGATGACGGTCCCCTGGACGAGACCGATACAGGCGGTGACGAGCAGGCCCACGCCGACCGCTGCCCACCACGGCCAGTTGTGCGGGAAGGCCAGCAGCAGGGCGGTGATGCCCCCGGCGACGCCGCCGACGAAGCCGATCGACAGGTCGATCTCCCCCAGGAGCAGGGGGAAGACCTGGGCCAGGCCCAGCAGCATGAAGGGCGCCCCCTGGACAATGAGGTTGACCAGGTTCCCGGCGGTGAGGAAGTTGGAGTTCTGGGTCTGGAAGATGACGGCGATGACGATGAGGCCAACGATGACCGGGAGCACGCCACTCTCGCCGGCCCTGATGCGGGCCATCCAGGCCTTGAGGTACTCCCCGAGCGAGTTGGCGATGATCTCGGGGGCAACGGCAAGCTCGGCACGGGTCGCCGCGGCCTCGTTCACGGCCTCGGGTACGTCGTCGAGGGGTGGTGGGGCCCCCTCCTTCACATCCGGCATCGGCTAGCCCTCCGATCCGCCGCCGGGGGCGGCGATGATTGCGGGCGGGGAGTCCCCCGTCGCCCGGCTCGACAGCCTGATGGACGTCCCCGTGGTCATGAGCTCGACCACGCTCTGGCGGTCGAAGTCCGTAGCCTGCCCCTGGGCGACCATCCGCCCCAGGTACAGGACGGCGAGGCGGTCCGCCACCTCGAAGACGTCGACGAGGTTGTGGGAGATCACGAGCACCGCGAGGCCCTTGTCCGCGAGCCGGCGGATGAGGTCCAGCACCATCCTTGTCTGGGCGACACCGAGGGCGGCGGTGGGCTCGTCCATGATCACGAGCTTGGAGTTCCACATCACCGCCCGGGCGACGGCCACCGACTGGCGCTGGCCCCCGGACAGCGACGCCACCGGCTGGCGGATCGACCGCACGGTGGTCACCGAGAGGCCAGCGAGGGTTGCTGCTGCTGCTTTCTCCATCTCGTCCTCGGCGAGGAACACGCCGAGCTGGCGGCGCTCCCTCCCCAGGAACATGTTCTGGACGATGTCGAGGTTGTCGCAGAGGGCAAGGTCCTGGAACACCGTGTTGATGCCGAGCGCCGTCGCCTCTTTGGGGGTGCGGAAATGGACCGGCCGCCCCTCCCAGAGGATCTGGCCTCCGTCGGCGGCATGGATACCCGAGATCGTCTTGACCAGGACCGACTTGCCCGCCCCGTTGTCGCCGAGGAGGGCGGTCACCTGGGCGGCGGGCACGTCGAGGTTCACGCCGGTGAGCGCCTGCACCGGCCCGAAGTTCTTGTCGATGCCCCGCAGGGACAGCAGGGCACCGGGGTCGACTGCCCCGGTGCCCGAGCCGTCCGACATCTACGAGATCCCCGCCGATGTGCACATCGCGGCGAAGGCGCCCGCACAGAGCGTGGCCTTGTCGACGAACTTGTCGGCGACGACCGTGGACCCCATGTTCTGGGTCGTCACCCACACCGGCGTCAGCAACACCGACGGGACGTCGACGTTGGGGGTGGCGCCCGTGTCCTTCGTCGTGCCGTTCAGGAGCTCCGCCGGAGGCGTCTGGCTGGCTCGCAGGTAGATCGCGAGGGCGGCGGCGGCCTGGGTCTCGAGGAAGATCGGCTTGTAGACCGACCCGCACTGGTAGCCCGCGAGCACGTTCTGCATACCCTGAAGCGTAGCGTCCTGACCGGTCACGGGGACGGTCTTGGCAGCGATCTTGTTGTTCTTGAGGACGTTGATCACCGAGTTGCCCAGGCCGTCGTTGGCGCTCACCACGGTGTTGATGTCCTTGTGGGCCGTGTACTGCTGGGTGAAGATCGTCTGCGCCGTGTCGTTGTTCCACTTAGGCACGGCCTGCTCGTTGACCTTCGTGTATGTCCCGTTGTCGAAGTGGGGCTTCAGCACGGCGTTGTAACCCTGGGCGAAGAGCGTGGCGTTGTTGTCGTCGGGGGACCCATCCAGCTCGAAGACGGCCGGCTTGGCCACGTTCCACGCCGTGACGCAGTCCACGGCCCCCTGGCCGATGAGGCCGCCGACCTTCACGTTGTCGAAGCTGACGTAGGCGTCCCGGCTGCCGCCGAGGACGAGGCGGTCGTAGTCGATGGTCTTGACCCCGTTGGTCTTGGCAAGTTTCTCGATGTTGGCGCCCACGCCGGAGCTCAGGGCGTCGACGAGCAGGACCGTGGCGCCGCTGGTCATGAGCGCCTGGGCCTGGGTGAGCTGGGTGCTCTCAGAACCCTGGGCGTTGTCGATGGTGAACTGGCTCGATGAGAGCCCCGCCTTCTGGAACGCCTGCGTGAGCAGGGGAAGATCGAACGCCGTGTAGCGGGCGGACGAGGCGGTGTCCGGCAGCAGGACGCCGATGCTGCCCTTGCCGGAAGCGGCGAGGCCCGTGAGCTTGCTCATGGCCGAGAAGTCGCTCGTGAACGAGGTCGCCGAGAGCGTCGGTACCGCGGTCGGGGTCGGCGACGAGCCGGTGGAGGTCGCCGTCTTCTTCGAGCAGGCCGTGAACACGACCGCAAGGGCGAGGACGAGTGCGAGAACGGTGTTGGGACGCTGGAGCTTCATGGACCTGTGTCCTCTCTGTTTGCTTCTGGGTTTGCTCGACGAAGGCGACGTGAGCTTGCAGCATCGGGGCGAGGACCTACGGAGCGCGGGGGCGACCCCCGAACCCCCGCTGAGATCGTTGCTCTGGGGGTGTCATCTTGTTGTATTTCCACTATATTTCTCCGCGGCCCCAAGCGGTTCCCCCAATTGCGTCAGTGACTCGCTTGAGGGAACTTTTTTCGGTGAAAGACCGCACGGACTACGTGAGGGCGCGGCGGAAGAACCCGAAGATTCCCAGAGCGGTCAGTCCGCCCGTGGCAACAAGCAGCACCAGCAGGCAGATCCACGGGGCGATGTGCGGCGTCTGCGGGGTCATGGCGCCCCGCAGGCCCTCGCTCACGTAGGTGAGCGGGTTGAAAGCCGTGACCACCTGGAACCATCGCAGGCGGCTGAGCGACGGCCACGGGTACTGGCTCGCCCCCGTGAAGAGCAGCGGCGTGAGAATGAGGGCGAACATGACGTTGATCCGGTTGGGTGGCACGAACGTACCCAGCGTCAGGCCGAGGGCCGATCCGACGAGGGCGCCGAGGATGAGGAAGGCCACGACCCAGACCACGTTGGACGCCACCCAGGGGATGCCACCGAGGATGACGATGCCCACCGGGAACATCACCCCCGCCGAGACCAGCGCCCGGAGTGCGGCCACCACCTCCTTCTCGATGGCCACCATGCCGAGCGGCAGCGGGGCGAGGAGGCGGTCCTCGATCTCGTTGGTGTAGGAGAACTCGATGACGAGGGGGAAGGCCGTGGATTGCAGCCCGGTCAGGACCGACGCGAGGGCAACCAGGCCGGGAAACAGCACCTGGGCGTAGCCGTGCTGGGCATAGCCGAGCTGGGTCAGGATCTTGCCGAAGACGAACAGCAGGAACAGCGGCTGGAGCACCACCTGGGCCAGGAAGATCGGCAGCTCGCGCGCGGTGACGAAGACATCCCGGCCCAGGACGGCGAAGAAGGCGCCGAGGGGGGTGATGGCGTGGCGGGCCGGCGCCTGCGTCTGCACGGCAGTCATCGTGGGGGGTCCATTAGGGGGGAGTAGCTCAAGCTCATCGCAGGGTCCTCCCCGTGAGGTGGATGAAGACGTCCTCCAACGTGGGTTCGCCAAGGTTGACCCCGTCGAGGCTCGCCCCGAGGGGCTGCAGGGCCTGGACGACGGGGCTGACCAGCGACGCCGCCTCCCCGGCCACATAGAGACGGAAGTGCCGGGGCCCTGCAGCAGGACCGGCGCCGGGTGGCCCCCCTGGCGCCGGCACGTGCTCCACGCGCTCGACGCCCGCCAGCTTGGACAGCTCCGCGGACACGGTGTCCATCGGTACGCCATTTGCAAGGTTGACGGCCACGTCGAGGGTCCGCTCGCCGGGCAGCTGCTGGATCAGGGCCTTCGGCGTGTCGAGAGCGAGGAGCTCGCCGCGGTCCATGATCCCCACCCGGTCGGCGAGCGCCGCCGCCTCGTCCATGTCGTGCGTGGTGAGCACGATCGTCGTCCCGGCCGCCTGCAGCTCCCGCACCCGGTCCCACACGAACAGGCGCGCCGCGGGGTCCAGCCCGGTCGAGGGTTCGTCGAGGAACAGCACCTCGGGGGCGTGCATCAGCGCCCGGGCGATCATCATCCGTTGGGACTGGCCGCCGGAGAACAGCGCCGGCTTCTCGTCCGCCCGGTCGAGGAGGCCGAACTGGTCGAGCAGCACCTCGGCCCGCTCCCGGCGCTCGGCCCGCGGGACGCCGTGGTACGCGGCGTGGAAGAGGAGGTTCTGCCTGACCGAGAGCGACCGGTCGAGGTTGTTGCGCTGGGGCACGACCGCCAGGATCCGGCGGGCCGCCACGGGGTCGGCCATGACATCGATGCCGGCGACCTTCGCCGTCCCTCCGGTGGGCCGCACGCGGGTCGTGAGGATGCCGACCGTCGTGGTCTTTCCTGCACCGTTGGGGCCGAGCAGGCCGAAGACCTCTCCGCGGTCCACGGCGAAGGAGATACCGGCGACGGCCTCGACCTTGCTTTTGGCGTAGCGCTTGCGGAGATCGACCACCTCGACCGCAGGCATTGCCCAG
>JAOPZY010000047.1 GCA_025963875.1 Actinomycetota bacterium | reverse complement strand
TGCACGTGCAGGGCCTCCGGTGGTCCCCTCCAGCTGTTCGGTCAGCTCGAGCCACCGGGTTTCCAAGTCCGACAGCTTGGACTCCAGACTGTTGAGCTCCTCTATGTGCGCAGCAACTCCCATGTAGTCACGTTGGTCATGCTCAGCGATACGGGTGTTGACCTCGTGAATCTCCTGGGGGATCTTGGCAAGCCTGCGTTCGACCGCTGCCAGCTCCTTGATTGCGGCGCGCTGCACCGCGACTTCCTGCCTTCGGGTCGCTCCCCTGCTGCTGCTCGTAGCGGTCTGCTGGGATGCCCGCGCGGCCTTCCCTTCGGCCTGCGTGCCGTCCCGCCGGAGCGTGAGGTACTCCTCGACACCGCCAGGGAGGTGGCGGAGCCCTCCGTCGATCAACGCATACTGCTGATCGGTCACCCGCTCGATGAAATACCGGTCGTGGGAGGCGACCAGGAGGGTCCCGGGCCATGAATCGAGAAGGTCCTCCATGACGGCCAGCATCTCGGTGTCCAGATCGTTGGAAGGTTCATCCAGTACGAGGACGTTGGGTTCCTCCAGCAAGATCAACAGCAGGTGCAGGCGGCGCTTCTGGCCACCGGAGAGCCTTCTCACCGGGGTGGAGAGATGCGCGTTCGTAAAGCCAAGCCGCTCGAGCAACTGCGCCGGCGTCAGTTCCTTCCCACCTGCGACGTAGGTGGTGCGCCTCGTCTGGAGAACGTCGCGAACCGGCTCGCTGCCCAGGGCATCCAGCTCGCTCGACTCCTGGCTCAGCCTCGCTACCTTCACGGTCTTGCCCCGCCTGACCTCACCGGTGCTTGGCGGCACAGCCCCCGTGACCAGGTTGAGCAACGTGGACTTGCCGGCGCCGTTGACGCCGAGGATGCCGGTCCGCTCGCCCGGAGCGATACGCCACTCGATGTTCCTCAGCACCTGATGGTCGCCGAAGGAGACGGAGGCATTCAGCAGATCCACGACATCCCTGCCAAGCCGGCTCGTCGCCATCTGATACAGCGCGACGGTGTCACGGACGGGCGGCTCGTTGGCAATCAACGCGTTGGCCGCATCGATGCGGAACTTCGGCTTCGTCGTCCTCGCCGGCGGGCCTCGGCGGAGCCATGCCAGCTCCTTGCGCATGAGGTTCTGGCGCTTGGCTTCGGACGCTGCCGCTACCCGGTCGCGCTCAACGCGTTGCAGGACGTACGCCGCATACCCGCCCTCGAACGCTTCGACAACCCGGTCGTGCACTTCCCACGTCGTGGTGCAGACCTCGTCGAGGAACCATCGGTCGTGGGTCACGATCACCAGACCGCCGACATTTGCCGACCAGCGCCGCTTCAGGTGCTCGGCGAGCCAGGCGATGCCCTCGACATCCATATGGTTGGTCGGCTCGTCCAGGAGCAAGAGGTCGTGGTCCCCGACCAGCGTTGCGGCCAGGGCCACCCTCCGGCGCTGGCCACCACTGAGAGAGTCGACGGCTGCGTCCCATGGAAGGCTCGACACGAGGCCGTCGATGACGTCTCGCACACGCGCATCTCGAGCCCACACGTGCTCGTCCCTATCGCCAACGATGGCACGGCCAACCGTCGTACCGGCGTCGAATGTCTCCGACTGGTCGAGCGTCCCGACGGTGGTACCGCGCCGCATCGTCACCCGCCCGGTATCCGGTTGCAGGCGTCCGGCGAGCAGGCGGAGCAGGGTCGACTTGCCGTCACCATTGCGACCGACGATGCCAATGCGGTCGCCCTCGTTGATGCCCAGGCTCAACGAGTCGAATAGCACGCCGGTCGGGAACTCGAGATGCAGGGCCTCGGCTCCAAGGATGTGTGCCACAGATCGATGCTACCTGCGTCGCGAGAACTTTCTCGACGCCCCCCTTGAGTCCACCGTCATCCGGCCGACAGCAGACAAAGAGGGGTCGTGATGGATCGAACGCGGGTCCGTCCCCCATCCGAATTCCTCATTCGACCCGAGAGATCAGGAGCCCTGTATGGTCGGCAACCAGCAACAGCGACGCCGTTCCGCCGTGCGGGCCGCGGGCCAGGTGGCTTTGTTGGTCAGCCTCGTTTCCGGGCTGACCGTCGCGATCGGCGCAGCCCCAGCACTCGCGGACGTCATACCCCAGACGGGGCCGAGCGGGGCGCTGGCCATCGCCCAGGCGATCGCAGCCCCATCGGCAACCATCACCGGCGCATCGTTCGTCGCCGCTCCCGGCGGCACGCCGAACGGCACGTCAACCACGCCGCTGGCTGAGTTTCCCACCGAGGGCTCGAGCTTCGGCATCCTCACGACCGGCAACGTCAAGTCCGTGCCCAACACGGCCACCTTCGCCAACACCGATCTCCACGGCGGCAACATCCGAGGCAACACGGACTTCGACGTCACGGTGCTGAAGGCCGACCTCACTGTCCAGCCCGGCGCCAACTGCTTGACCTTCGACTTCAAGTTCCTCTCGGAGGAGTACCCGGGGTTCGTGAACACCGGCTACAACGATGCCTTCGTCGCCGAGCTGGATACGTCCACATGGACCACATCGGGATCGACGATCACCGCCCCCGATGACTTTGCCTTCGACAGCTCGCACCAGGCCGTCAGCATCAACTCCACCGGCCTCGGCAGCATGACGGCGGCGAACGGGGCAGGGACCGCCTTCAACGGGACCCAGTCGTACAACGCCAACTTCTTCGCGCCGCCCGGCAACGCTGGTGGTGCGACCGGCCTCCTCCACGCCTCCACCCAGGTGACACCAGGGCCTCACTCCGTCTACTTTTCGATCTTTGACCAGGGGGATCACCGTCTCGACTCGGCCACCTTCCTCGACAACCTGACGGTCGGCTTTGTCCCGAGCCCGTCAGTGAACTGCGTGCCCGGGGCGACCCCCGTGAACTTCAAGCTGTCCGTCTCTCCTGCGTCGGCGACCAACCCGGTTGGGACGACGCACACGGTGACGGCGCGCCTGACCGATACGAAAGGCAACAGCATCCCCAGCGCACCGGTCGACTTCACGGTCACCGGACCCAACTCCACCAGCGGCTCCGGCACCACCGATCCGAGCGGAGATGCCACATTCACGTACACCGGCACCGCTCTCGGCTCCGACATGATCAGCGCCTGCTACGAGCCGTCCGGGCCTCCCTGTGCTGCGGTGGCCTCCGCCGCAAAGACCTGGGTCAAAGCCAGCCCAACCATCTCCACCGCGGCGGCGAACCCGGTGCCGGCAGGCGGCATCGCCTCCGACTCGGCCACGCTCGCGGGCGGCTCCAACCCGGGGGGCAGCGTGTCCTTCCAGCTGTTTGCTCCGGGCGACACAACCTGCCAGACCCCGATTGCCAGTCAGGACGCCACCTTGGCCGGCGGCATCGCCTCATCCGGCAACGTGGGAGTTGGGGGCCCCGGCACGTACAACTGGGTCGCCACGTACGGCGGCGATCCAAACAACAGCCCAGTGAGCTCAGGCTGCGGAGCGGAGCCGTTCATCGTCGCAAAGTACAGCCCCAGCATCACGACGACGGCGTCCGGCTCGGTACCGGCAGGCGGCGCCGTTTCCGACACGGCGACGGTCTCCGGTGGCCTGAACCCCGGGGGCAGCGTGACCTTCCAGCTGTTCGCTCCCGGCGACCCCACCTGCACCACGCCGATCGGCACGACCACCGGCACGGTCGCCACCGGCACGGCTTCCTCGGGCAACGTCCCCGCCGGGGGTGTGGGCACGTACAACTGGGTAGCGACGTACAACGGTGACGCCACCAACAACGCCGTCACCTCACCCTGTGGCAGTGAGACCGTAGCGGTCACCAGGGCAACGCCGTCCATCTCCACCACCCCATCGGGCTCCGTGCCTGCAGGAGGCAAGGTCTCCGACGCCGCCACGTTGCGTGGGGGCTTCTCGCCGGCAGGTTCGGTGGTCTTCACCCTCTACGCACCGGGCGACCCGACCTGCAAGACGCCGATCGCCACCAAGACCGGCTCGGTCGGCGGCGGCAGCGCCTCCTCGGGCGAGGTGACCGTGGGAGCAGCAGGCCCCCACAACTGGGTGGCCACCTACGGCGGCGACGCCAGCAACGAGTCCGTCACATCACCTTGTGGCAGTGAGCCGGTCATCGTCACCGGACAGCGCATGACGGGACGTGCCTACGGGCTGTCGGCCACGGTGACGTCTGTCCTCGGCAAGCTCGTCAAGGTAAGCCCGACACCCGACACCGGCGCCATCTCCACGACCTCCTCGTCGAGCACGTCCACGCCGTGTGTGGCGAAACTCGGCGACCTGCTGAGCGCCAAGGTTCTCTGTGCCAACGTCACCACGGACGGATTCCCCGGCAAGTCGACGGCCAGCGCGTCGCTCGCCGAGGCTACCGTGGGGACGCTCGACCGCTCGTGCACGATGAGCGACCCCGACAAGACGGCTGACCGCCACGGGAAGGGCGAAGTCTACGGGGGCGCGTCTTCCGGAAAGGGTCACTCCTGCGTTGAGAGCGACCCGTACGAGCAGAAGAGTCTCTCGTACGTGATTACCGATTACATGACGAGCGAGTCCGGCGTGGCGAGAGATTCTTACGTGACAAGGGACTCTTACCTGAAGAGCCACTCCTACGACGACGACGAGAAGGGCCAGGACGAGGACCGCGAGAGCGAGTCTGACGACGAGCGCCCGGCCTCCCCGACGATCACCGTGCGAGCCGTCAAGTCGACGTCGACGACCAGGTGCGATGGGTCAACCGGCACCACCACCATCGACTACCTCGCGGTCGGCAACAACGTGGTGATCTCCACACCGACACAGGTCGCCCCCAATACGACGATCACCGTCGGCCTGGTGAAGCTGGTCCTCAACGAGCAGATCCCGTTCAGCACTCCCGACAGGGGCCTCACGGTGAACGCCGTGCACGCCACCCTCGACGTCCTCGGCCTTGCGAAGGTGGACGTGATCGTCGCGTCGTCCGAGAGCGACATCGGCAACTGCCCGTAGGGACGGCCCGTCGGCATGTGCTAGCGGAGTTAGTCGCTGAAGGCTGGCTCCGCAATGGGGGCGGCGGCCTTCTTGGCCGCGCTGGCCTCTTTCTTGGCGGCGTTCTCGGCCTTCTTCGTGGCAGCGGCGGCCCTCTTGATGACGTTCTCAGCCTTCTTGGCTGCCGCAGCGGCCTTCCTGGCCGCAACGGCGGCTTCCACTTCGTCAGCGACGACCCGCTCACGCTTGAGCCTGAGACCCCGAAGGAAGTTGGAGGCAATCATGTTGGCGGGGTCGAGAGCGAGGATTTCGACGTAGAGCGCCTCGGCGGCCTCGCCGTCACCCTTCTCTCTGAGGCATCTGGCGAGCCGGGTCATGGCAACCTTGCGCTGAGGATCCACCTCGAGAAGACGGCGGTTCACGTCCTCGGCTCCGGGTCCCCAGTCGCCCATGCTGGCGAGCTGATCGGCCTGCCGCTGGAGCGTGCCGGTACCCGCAGGAAGGGGGTTGTCGCCGCCGCCCAAGGCCCGTCGGGCCGCATTCAGAGCGGCGAGATCCTTCTGGTCATCCGCCATCGTCTCGCCATCCTTTCTGCGGGTTACGCCTCGTGTGCTTCTACGCCTACGCGCCGAAATACCGTGGCTCGATCCTCCTCGAGGAGAGCTGGTTACGGTGATCGGTGCTGCAGGCGTGCTGCCAGTAGCCCGCGGACGTGCTTCTCTCCTGTCAGCATAGCACGTAATAGCACGTATCTGATACGGATCGGTGTCGTATTGGAATTATCGGACCTACTCAGCCGACACCTGCGCAGTGTAGTGGGGCGGCGTTCGAGCCCGGGGCGGCGACGAGGCCCAGCGCCGACGGCTCGGCGATCCCGCTGACCGTGAGCGGGCGCGGCGGGCCTCCCACGAAGGCGTTGGGCGGTTGGCGGTTGAGATCCAGGTAGCAGGCGACGAGCGCGGCGAGCTGACGCTGGCCGTCCCCGGTCGGGTGGAACGAACCCCCGTCCACCGGCCTCGACACGTTGAGGATGGGCTTGATCGA
>JAOPZY010000243.1 GCA_025963875.1 Actinomycetota bacterium | reverse complement strand
TACCTTGGCGTCGAAGCTGAACGTGCTCCCGTCCTCCCGCTGCACCTCGACGGCGACGTCCTGGCCCGGCGTGAGCCCGTCCGCGATGCCGCGGATCGTGTAGGTCTCCCGCCCGTCGAGGCCGAGGGAGTCTGCCGATTCCCCCGGGTGGAACTGCAACGGCAGCACGCCCATGCCGACGAGGTTGCTGCGGTGGATCCGCTCGTAGCTCCCGGCGATGACCGCCCGCACTCCGAGCAGGTTCGTGCCCTTCGCAGCCCAGTCCCGGGAGCTGCCCGACCCGTACTCCTTGCCCGCGAGGACGAGCAACGGCACGCTCTCGGCCAGGTAGCGCTCGGCGGCGTCGAAGATGGTCATCTTCTCGCCGCTCGGCTGGTGCACCGTCCACGGCCCCTCGGTCCCCGGGGCTAGCTTGTTGCGCAGCCGGACGTTGGCGAACGTGCCCCGCAGCATCACCTGGTGGTTGCCCCTGCGGGACCCGTAGCTGTTGAAGTCCTGCGGCCCGACCCCCTTGGACACCAGGTAGCGGCCGGCGGGGGAGTCGAGCTTGATCGAGCCGGCCGGCGAGATGTGGTCGGTGGTGATCGAGTCGCCGAGCGATGCCAGCACCCGTGCATCCACGATGTCGCCGGGAGGGGTCAGCTCCGTCGTCACGCCGTCGAAGTACGGCGGTTGCTGGACGTACGTCGACTCGGGGTTCCAGTCGTACAGCGTCCCCTCCGGAGACGGCAAGGTGGCCCAATGCTCGTCCCCGTCGAAGATCCGGCCGTACTCCCGCTCGAACTGGCTCGGCGAGAGGGCGCCGGAGATCGCCTCCGCCACCTCCACGGCCGACGGCCAGATGTCGGTGAGGTAGATGGCCCTGCCGTCGGGGGTCGTGCCCACCGGGTCTTTCGTCAGGTCGAGGGCGACGCTACCGGCCAGGGCGTACGCAACGCACAGCGGCGGTGACGCGAGGTACGACGCCCGCACCTGGGGATGGATGCGGCCCTCGAAGTTGCGGTTGCCCGACAGGACGGCGACGACCGCCAGGTCCCGCTCCGTCACCGCCGCCGCCACGGGCTCGGGCAGCGGACCGGAGTTGCCGATGCAGGTGGTGCAGCCGTAGCCGACGAGGTTGAACCCGAGCTTGTCGAGGTACGGCATCAGTCCCGCCGCGTCGAGGTAGTCGGTGACCACCCGCGACCCGGGAGCCAGGCTCGTCTTCACCCACGGTTTGGTCTGCAGCCCGGCCTCGACCGCCTTCTTGGCCAGAAGCCCGGCGGCGACCATCACCGTCGGGTTGGAGGTGTTGGTGCAGCTGGTGATCGAGGCGATGACCACCGAGCCGTTGTCCAGGGCCGAGCCGTCGGGTGTCGCGCCGCCGAGGCGGTCGCCGAAGACTTCGGTGAACGAGGCCCACACCCGGGGCAACGGCTGCCGGTCCTGAGGCCGGCGGGGGCCGGCGAGGCTGGGCTCGATGGTCGAGAGGTCGAGGTCGACGACATCGCTGAAGACGGGGTCGGGGTCCTCGTCGGTCCGGAACAGTCCCTGCTCCTTCGTGTAGGTCTCGACGAGGGGCCAGAGGTTGGCGCGCCCCGTCTCCCGCAGGTAGTGCAGCGTCCGGCGGTCCACCGGGAACAGCGCGGCTGTGGCCCCGTACTCGGGGCACATGTTGGAGAGGGTGGCCCGGTCCTCGATCCGCAGGCTCGACAGGCCGGTGCCGAAGAACTCGACGAAGCTGCCCACGACGCCCTTCGCCCGCAGGAGCTGGGTGAGGGTCAGGACGAGGTCGGTGGCGGTGGTCCCCGTCGGCAGGGCACCGCTCATCCGCACCCCGATCACCGACGGCCACGGCAGGGTCATGGGGAGCCCGAGCATGGCGGCCTCGGCTTCGATGCCACCGACGCCCCAGCCAAGGACGCCAAGGCCGTTGATCATCGTCGTGTGCGAGTCGGTCCCCAGCAGGGTGTCGGGAATGGCGACGCCGTCCCGAACCTGCACGACCTGGCCCAGGTGCTCGAGGTTGACCTGGTGACAGATGCCCATGCCCGGTGGCACCACCCGGAGGCCATGGAACGCCTGCTGCGCCCACCGCAGCAGGGCGTAGCGCTCGGCGTTGCGCTGGTACTCCCACTCGATGTTCCGGCGGTAGGCCCCCTCGGAGCCGAACTCGTCGACCTGCACCGAGTGGTCAATGACAAGATCCGCCGGGACCAGCGGGTTCACCTGCTCGGGATCCCCGCCGGCGGCCGCCACGGCGCTGCGCAACGCCGCGAGGTCGACGACGGCTGGGACGCCGGTAAAGTCCTGCATCAGCACCCGGGCGGGGACGAAGGCGATCCGTGCCTCCGGGGCGGGGTGGGGCCAGCAGGCCAGAGCGACGACGTCCTCGGCGGAGACGTCCCGGGAGCCCCGGCGTCGCAAAAGGTTCTCGAGGAGGATCTTGACGGTGTGCGGCATCAGGGCGAGGTCGACGCCCACCTCATCCGCCATCTGGGACAAGCTGTGGATGGAGACGGTTCCTTCGGGGAGCTGCAGCGTGGTTCGGCCGGTCGTGTCCATGCCCCCATTATGGGCACCGCTTACAATCGCAGTATGGACGGTGACGAGGCGCTCCTCCGGCGGGCCGAGGCAACCCTGGCGGAGATCGACCGCAACCAGGGTCTGAGCGACGTGCATGCGGAAGTGCTCGCGGCCATCCGCATCCGCATCGACGGGGCACCCCGCAAGAGCCTCGACGACGTGCTCCGGGCCGCGGGCACCCTGAAGGGCAAGCGGTCGCTCGACGACCCCCCACCCCCGCCCGCGAAAGCGAGCTTCGAGGACGCCCTGAAGAAGGCGTCCACGAAGAAGGACTGGCCCGGCCTCTAGATCTAGATCTAGCTCGCGCGAACTTGGGGAAGTCTGTGAGTAAATAGTGCTGTAGAGCACCGGAATATGCTCAAAGAATCTAGAACAGTGTTAAGGCGCCGGGGCCGGCGCAATGAACAGCGCCAGGCTTGCCGTGAAGCCGTGCAGGAAGTTCTTTCCCCCGACCTGGCCGATCTCGCCGGCGCAGAACATCCCCGCCACCGGCAGCTGGCCGATGCTCCTCCGCACGGTGTCGATGTCGTGGTCCGGTGTGCCGAACAGGTGCGACCCCCGGCCGTTGCACGTGAACATCAGGGCTCCGGCAAGGGGGTTGGGATCCCCGGTCCGGGAGAGCTCCAGCACGCCGAGGGCGCTCCGCAGGTCCTCGTCGGCGGCCGAGGCGTCCCGGATGTGGAACTGGACCGTCTGGCCGACGTGCACGTCGTCGCCCACCGCCACCGCCCCGGTGTTCTGGTCGGCGCCGATGACGTTGCGGATGAGGAAGTCGCCGGGCCCGAACTCGGTGGCGTACTCGTCGATCACCACCCCGATGTGCAGGCCCCGGTTGGCCCGCTCCTGGTCCTCCGGTGACAGCCCGGCGAACAGGTCCCGCAGCCGCTCCAGCGGCGGCGACCCCGCCAGGCTGTGGATGACGTTGCCCTCCGCGGCGGTGACGATGTACGACGCCCCGATCGGCCGGCAGCCCTGGGACACGAGGGTCTCGATCCGCACGTCGCCGCCGAGCGTCACGCCGACCGCGCCGAAGGACCTGACGTGGCCGTCGAGCACCAGGGCGTGGCGCCCCGGCCCCCGCCCGCCGCTGGCCATGCCCCCGATGATGGGCACCGCCGGCCCGTCGGCCGAGAGCTGCTCCAGGACCTCGGCGGGAAACGTGTAGGGATCCCCGAGGAGGATGACCGCCTTGGTCTCGGGGTCGATCACCGGCAGCCCGAGCGCCGTCGGCCCGTCGTCGGTGTCGGCAACCGCAAGTGTGAACGGCTCGATCACGGCCCCACCGAGGTTGGCGGTCCAGACGCTGAATGCCGGTCCCTCCTCGACCTCCCTCCCGTCGCCCACGACCGCCTGCGCCGTGCAGCCCAGCAGCGTGCCCGGTGCCGCAGCCTTGGCGGCGACCTCAGCGATCTTGTCGATCACGGGCAGATGGTGGACCGAGAAGAACAGCAGCGTGAGCTGCGGTGCCTCTCCTTCGAGCGAGGCCAGCGCCCGGCTGAGTGCCTCCCCGGCGGCCTCGAGAGAGTTCGGGTTTGTGGACAACGCGGACCCGATGCGCATGCCCCCCACTTTATCCCCCTTCCGACCCGGCAGGGCCGAGACCAGGCTCAGTCATCCGCCGCAGGTCGAGCGCCGCGTCCACCTCCTCGGGTGTCAGCAGGCCCCGGGCGATGACGATCTCCCGGAGCGACCGCCCGGTGGCGTAGGCCTCCTTCGACACCTCGGCCGCGGCGTCGTAGCCGATCAGCGGGACAAGGGCGGTGACGATCACCAGGGACCGTTCCAGCAGCTCCTGGGCCCGCCGTGGGTCGGCCTCGATGCCCTCGACACACCGCTCGGCGAGCAGCCCCGCCGCAGCTCCCAGGGTCTCGATCGAGAAGAGGAGGTCGTGGGCCATGAGCGGCATCATCGTGTTGAGCTCGAAGATGCTTCCGAGCCCCCCCAGCGTGATGGCCGCGTCGTTGCCGATCACCTGCGCGGCGACCTGGATGACAGCCTCGGGGATGACCGGGTTCACCTTGCCCGGCATGATGCTCGACCCCGGCTGCAGCGCCGGCAGCCGGATTTCGGCGATGCCCGTCCGCGGCCCCGACGCCAGCCAGCGCAGGTCGTTGGCGATGCGGGCGAGCGACACCGCCACGGTCTTCAACGCCCCGGAGGCCTCCACCACGGCGTCCCGTGCCCCCTGGGCCTCGAAGTGGTCGGGGGCTTCGACGAGGTGGAGGCCGGTGCGGCGCCGCAGGTGGTCGATGGCGCTGGTGGCGAATTCCGGGTGGGCGTTGATGCCGGTCCCGACCGCCGTGCCGCCGAGCGCCAGCTCGCCGAGATGGGTGGTCGCCCGCTGCATGCGGCTGACGCCGTGCGACACCTGGGAGGCGTACCCGGCGAACTCCTGGCCCAGGCGGACCGGCGTGGCATCCATCAGGTGGGTCCGCCCCGACTTGAGGACCCCGTCGAACTCCGACGCCTTGGCCTCCAGCGCGTCCCGGAGGTGCACGAGCGACGGCAGGAGGATCTCGTTGATGGCGGTGAGGGCCGCGAGGTGCGTTACGGTCGGGATGACGTCGTTCGAGGACTGGCAACGGTTGACGTGGTCGTTGGGATGCACAGGGTGCTTCGACCCCCGGACGCCGCCGAGCAGCTCGCTGGCCCGGTTGGCGATCACCTCGTTGGCGTTCATGTTGGTCGACGTGCCCGACCCGGTCTGGAAGACGTCGATGACGAACTGGTCGTCGTGGTCGCCCGCGATGACCTCCTCCGCGGCGTCCCGGATGGCCCCGGCGATGTCCGCCGGCAGCAGGTCCAGGTCCTCGTTGGCCTGGGCCGCCGCCCATTTGACGAGCCCGAGGGCCTGGATGAACCGGCGGCCGAAGCGCCAGCCCGAGATGGGGAAGTTGTCGGCGGCCCGCTGGGTCTGGGCCCCGTAGTAGGCCGAGGCCGGGACCTCGACCTCGCCCATGGAGTCCTTCTCGACACGGTTCTCACCGTTCTCGGCATCATGCCACGTCTCCACCGCGGTTCCGTTTGCCCTTGCTGCTCCTCCTCGTCCGTCACGGCATCACGACCATCACC
>JAOPZY010000235.1 GCA_025963875.1 Actinomycetota bacterium | reverse complement strand
TCTGGCGGTCGCTGCTGTACAAGGAGAACGGCAGGATGCTGCAGCTCACCCGGCTCCAGGAGGTGGAGCACGAGGCGTACACCGTGCTCGTGGCACGCAATGCCGGCGTGCGGGCACCGGACGTGGTCGCCGCCGGGATGGCGGGTCCCGGGGCCGCCATCCTGGCACTGTGCGAGTCGAAGGGGGTCCGCCTCTCGGAGATCGAACTCGGCCTCGTCAGCGACGAGCTTCTCGCCGGGATCTGGCGCCAGGCCGGACTGCTGCACTCGGCCCGCCTCCTCCACGGGCGCCTCAACGCCGATGCCGTGATCGTCACTGCGGACGGTCCGGCGCTCACCCATTTCGACATCGCCCGCAGCACGCCAGCGGGAGCCTCCGTCGCCGGAGACGTCGCGGAGCTGCTCGCCTCTCTCGCCTCCGTCGTCGGCCCCGAACGGGCGCTCGCCTCGGCGATGGCCGGCGCCGAGAGTCTCCACGTGGCCCCCGCCCTGCCCCTGCTCCAGCCTGCGGCACTCACCCCGCAGACCAGGTCGGCGCTGGGGTCCCGAAAGGCCGGGACGGACCTGCTCTCCCGCCTCCGGGAGACGGGAGCCACCGCCACCGGCACGGCCCCTCCGGCCCTGCAGCAACTCCGCAGGGTGAGCGGCGCCAACCTTCTCCTGGCCGTCGGCACGCTCCTGGCGGTCGGGGGCCTGCTCGCCGCCGTCGGCAGCCCGGCCCAGCTTGCGGCAGCCACGCGGCACGCCCGGTGGAACTGGCTGGCGGCGGCGTTCGCCATTTCCATGAGCACCAACGTCGCGTATGGGGTGGCGCTGCTCGGCACCGTCACCCAGCGCCTCCCCCTCTGGCCGACCATCGAGCTGCAGGTAGCGCTCTCGCTCTCGAACGTGGCGGTCCCGATGGGGGGGACGGCCATGCAGGTCCGGTACCTCCAGCACCACGGCTCCGACCTCGCGACCGCAATCGCCGCCGGGGGCCTGCTCTCAACGGTGGGGAGCGCCGTGGCCTGGGGAGCGCTGCTGCTCGTGGCCGTGGCGCTCTCGCCCCATGCCATCCACGTCGGCAACTTCCCCCCGGGAAGCCTCCCAACCGTCGCCCTGGCGGTGGTCCTCGTCTCGGCCCTCGCGGCTGCCCTCGTCATGGGCCTGCCGATGCTCCGCAGGATTGTGGTCCCCCCGGTCCGGCATGCCGCCTCGGCGGTCTGGGATGCCGTGCGCTCCCCTCGACGCCTTGCCCTGCTGCTGGGCGGGAACCTCGTCGTCGCCCTTCTTCTCGGGGTGTGCCTCTTGGCTTGCCTGGTGGCCTTCGGCGCCCACGTATCCTTCTGGACCGTCCTTGCGCTCAACGTGGCGATCTCCGGGATCGCAGCCCTGGTGCCCATCCCCGGTGGTGGGACCGCCCTCTCGGCGGTGGGGCTCTCGGGCGCGCTCATCGCCGTCGGCGTCCCTCAGGAAGCGGCGGTCGGGGCAGTGCTCGCCAACCAGCTCGTGGTGACGTACCTCCCGGCGATCCCGGGATGGTTCGCCACCGAGGACCTGATCCGCCGCGACTACCTGTGACCCGGCCGTAGCCTGAGCTGGTTCTGAGAGATGCCTCCGAGCAGGAACCGGTCCGGGTGGCGCTCGAAAATCCGCTGGTACCCCCTTGGCGATGGCCGCGGGATCGTTGGTCGATGAGCGAGCAAATTCACCCAACTCGTCCACCCGGCGGCTGCATCGGCGTACGATAGGGGCGTCTTTAATGACGCGAAACGGGGGCCTCCGACCTGCAGCGTGACGTTCGCGACAGAGGCGGGGTCATCCGGCGACGGACCAGGAGGGGGTCGTGACGTCCGTCACAATGCAGCCTGAAGGTGTCGCCCCGGCAAGGCCCACGGTGGTAGCCGGGTTCACGGTCAACGCTGCGTCCGTACGTCTGACCCTGGACCCGCGCGAGTCGCTGCTGGACGTGCTGCGGGAGCGTCTCGGACTGAGCGGCACGAAGAAGGGCTGTGACCAGGGCCAGTGCGGCGCCTGCACGGTGCATCTCGATGGTCGCCGGGTGGTCTCCTGCCTCACGCCGGCCGTCCAGGTCGACGGCCAGGCGGTGGTGACGATCGAAGGAGTCGTGGCCCCCGACGGCACGCTGCACCCGCTGCAGCAGGCGTTCATCGACCACGACGCGCTGCAGTGCGGGTACTGCACGCCCGGCCAGGTGATGTCCGGCCTCGCCTGCATCGCCGAGGGGCACACCACCAGCGACGACGAGATCCGCGAGTACATGAGCGGCAACCTGTGCCGCTGCGGCGCGTACGTCGGCATCGTGGCGGCGATCCGCGAGGTCGCCGATCGTGCGGAGGCATGACGCGTGCGGCCCTTCGAGTACGTCGCCCCGGCGACCGTCGCTGAGGCCATCGACGCGCTCGTCGCCTCGGGACCTGGCACGAAGTTCCTCGCCGGCGGCACCACCCTCTACGACCTGATGCGGCTGGAGGTCGAGACACCGCCGGCGGTCGTCGACATCCACCGCCTCGCCGAGCTCAACACCATCGACACCGCCGGGCCGACCCAGCTGGTCTTCGGTGCCGGCGCCAGGATGTCCGACGTCGCCGAGGATCCCATCGTCAAATCCGAGTACCCGGCGGTGTCGGAATCACTGTGGCGGGCGGCATCACCGCAGCTTCGCAACATGGCAACGCTCGGTGGCAACCTGCTGCAGCGCACCCGGTGTGGCTACTTCCGGGGCGGACCCACCTACGCCTGCAACAAGCGGGAGCCGGGCAGCGGATGTGACGCCCGTGGCGGCCTCGATGCTGGGCACGCCGTCCTCGGTGTCAGCGACGCGTGCATCGCGACCTACCCCGGCGACTTCGCCGTTGCGCTGATCGCCTTCGACGCCGTCATCGACGTCGCCGGTCCGCACGGCGAGCGGACCGTGGCTCTGGC
>JAOPZY010000159.1 GCA_025963875.1 Actinomycetota bacterium | reverse complement strand
GGGTGTCCGCCACCCGCTCCTCGACCTCCTCGGCCGCCATCGCGAGGTTGAGCGGCCCGAAGGCGATCTCCTCCCTCACCGTCGGCGAGAAGACCTGGGCGTCGGAGTTCTGGAAGATGAAGCCCACCCGGGAGCGGAAGGAGCCGTTGAACTGCTCCTCCTCCAGGGCGTCGTCGGTGACCTCGGTCCCGAACGCCGTGTAGCTGCCGGCATCGGGGAAGATCAAGCCGTCGAGCAGCTTCAGGAGCGTGGACTTTCCGCAGCCGTTGGCGCCGAGAAGGGCCACCTTCTCGCCCGCCCGTATGCCGAGGGACACCCGGTCGAGGGCCGGGAACCGCCGGAGGTACGAGTAGGACACCCCGTCGAGCTCGAGCAGGCAGCCGTCAGCGTCCGAGAACACGATCACCTCCCAGGGCAGCGACGGCAACGGCGACGCAGGTCAGCCCCCACGCGAGATCGATCGCGTGCAGGCGGCGCTGGCCCAGGTTCGCGATGTTGCCCGTGTAGCCGCGGGACGTCATCGCCATGTGGACCTCCTCCGACAAGGCGCTGGCCTTGCCGAAGAGAGCGCCGGCCGACGCCGCCACCAGCGACCGGCCGGCGGCGACGTCCCTGCGCTGGCGGCCTCCCCTTCTCCCTCCGCCCCTCGCCTTGCGGGCCGTGTACATGTCGGTGACGGCGTTCAGCAGGTGGAAGATGTAGCGGTAGCACATCCCGAGGACAACGACGAAGATCCGGGGCACGAACAGCGCCCGCAGCGCGGCCAGCAACTTGCTCCAGGGCGTGGTCAGGGTCAGGAGGACGACCAGCGAGATCGAGACCGCCACCCTGGTGACGATCAGCCCCCCAGCGAGCAGTCCCTGGCTCGTGATCCCCACCTCATGACCGAACCACCAGTGCCCCAGGTGGACCTGGATGTGGCCCGGCGTGACGATCGACAGCGTGGCCGGCAGTACGACGATGCCGGTGAAGATCGGGATGAACAGCCACACGCGCCGGACGAAGAATCCCAGCGGTATGCGGGAGGCAGCGGCCAGGGCCAGGGCACCCGCGTAGAGCACGAGCAGGACCGGGATGTGGCGCACCAGCCCGGCGGCGACGAGGAGGGCGACGACGGAGACGACCTTGATCCGGGCGTCGATCCGTTGCAGTAGGCCGCCGCCCTGCGAGGTGTCCTCGGCAAAGATCGCCTGGCGCATCACCGCGGCCGCCCCGTTGAGCGTCTTGTCCACGAAGCTGGCCCTCCTTCCCCCGCCCCTCCGGCCGCCGGCGTGTGCGCCGGGGGCGAGGTCGACCTGCGGAGCCAGCAACCACGCCGGGACGGCCCCGGCCCGCGAGGACACCGGCGGGCGCCCCGCTGTCTCCGCCGGCGCGACCGGCCGGGGCATCCAGCGACGGAAGGCGAACACGGCGAGGAAGACGGCGGCGATCGCGCCGGCGCCGGCCGCCGCCGACACCAGGTAGCCGATCACGGGGTGGCT
This sequence comes from Actinomycetota bacterium, assembly GCA_025963875.1. Classification (GTDB taxonomy): domain Bacteria; phylum Actinomycetota; class CADDZG01; order JAHWKV01; family JAOPZY01; genus JAOPZY01. Next base: position 30,553 of record JAOPZY010000159.1, on the reverse strand, counting down.
GCCTCCGGCGAAGCCGTAGCCGTCGAGAAGAGCGTGGTGCCAGACGCCGGCGTAGTGCCGCAGGCCAGCCGGGACGGCCTTGAGGTGGTACCTGGCCAGGTCCAGTTGCCCCGGCTTCGCCTCGCCGAACGCTCCCCCGCTTGCGAGCAGGCCGAGCGGCGTCAGCACCGCCATCGCCCCGAGGGCTGCCAACCCCCAGCGCCAGCCCGTTCGCCGCCGCGGCGCCTGCCCCGGTTCCGGCTCCCGCAGCCGGGGGTGGCTGCCTGCCAGCAGCGGCAGGTTCGCCCGCTGGAGGTAGGCGACAATGCCGAGCGTCATCGCCAGCTCGACCCCGCCGGCGACGGTGAGGTGGGCCAGCATCACCGGTGGCAGCGCCTGTGAGAGGTGGAACGGGGCGTAGAGGGGGGTGCCGTCGGCGGCGTGGAAGAGCGCCGGCTGCAGGCCGAGCTCGACGGCGGCGCACAGGGCCGCGGCGTTGAGGCCGGCGTAGGCCCCGATGCCCGCCGCCAGCGCCCGCCGGGGCGACGCCAGGCCGCTGCCGCGGGCGAGGAGCCGGTAGATGCCATAGCCGGCGAGCGTCATGACGACCGCCATGTTGAAGACGTTGGCCCCGAGGGCGAGGATCCCCCCGTCGCCGAAGAAGAGGGCCTGGACGGCCAGCGCCGCCGACACCGCGATGATCGCCGCCGAGGGACCCAGCAGGATCGCCACGAGGACGGCGCCGACGGCATGGGCCGTGGTCCCGCCGGGGACGGGGACGTTGAACATCATGGTCAGGAAGCAGAAGGCGGCGCCGACGGCGAGCAGCGGCACGTCCCGGGTCTTGACGACCCTGTTGACCCGCTTGGCGGCGACCGCCCACACGGGCAGGTCCGCAGCGTAGAGGGCCGCGCAGGTGACAGGGCTGAGATAACCGTCCGGAATGTGCACGAGCTTCCCCCTCGTTGCCGAACAGTCATGCTAGGACTATTGCATCCAGTTTGCAATAGCGGTCGTGGACCCCAGTGGCCGGGTATTGCGACGGGCCCCTCCGGACGCGAGCAGGCCCCCGAGCCTGCGGGGCCGGGGGCCTGCCGTGTTCTGCCTTGTTCTCGTTGGGAAGCCGTCGTGCTCAGTTGTCGAAGACGCCGCCCTCGAACACCCGGCTCTGGAGGACGTCCTCGGCCTCGATCGTCACCAGGTCGCCCTTCGTGAGCTTGCGACCCCGGTTCGCTGCGTCGAACAGCCGGATCGCCTGGCGCATCCGCAGGCGCTCCAGGGCGTTGCGGACGCTGCGGCCGTTGGCGAAGTTGTCCTGGCCCTTGCGCAGGGTGATGTACTCCTCGAACGCCTTTTCGGCGTCCGGAGCGAAGCGGTAGCGCTGCGTCGCCAGCATCAGCCGGGCGATGGCCATCAGTTCGGGAACCTCGTAGTCGGGGAACGTCAGGTGGTGAGCGATTCGGGAGGAGATGCCGGGCACATCGGCGAAGAAGCGGTTCATCTGCTTCTCGTAGCCGGCCATGATCACGACGATGTCCTGGCGGTCGTTCTCCATGACCTGGAGGAGCATCTCGACCGTCTCCTGGCCGTAGTCCCGCTCGTTGTCGACGCGGTACATGTTGTAGGCCTCGTCGATGAACAGCACGCCGCCCATCGCCCGTTTCAGGACCTCCCGGGTCTTGGGGGCGGTGTGGCCGACGTACTGGCCGACGAGGTCGTCGCGGCTGGCCACCACGATATGACCCTTCCGGACGAACCCGAGCTTCCACAGGATCTGGCCCATCTTCATGGCCACCGTCGTCTTGCCCGTGCCGGGATTGCCGGTGAAGGACATGTGCAGGGTGGGCTGCTCGGACTCGAGGTTCAGGGTGCGCCGCAGCCGGTCGATCAGCAGCAGCGAGGCGACCTCCCGGACCCGGCGCTTGACGACGTCGAGAGCGACCAGCTCACGGTCGAGGGCGTCGAGGACGTCGAAGATCCGCGTGTCGTTGAACAGCTTGCCGGCGTCGACGACGAGGTCGTCGGGGATCTCGGCCAGCGGGTCGTTGATGCCGGCCAGGTCGAACACCGAGTCGGTCTCCGTCTCGCCGAAGCGCTCGACCTCGGGGCGCACCATGCCCGGGCCCATGGGCGGAGCCGGGGGCTTCTTCGTCGCTGGCTTGAGCGTCGGGGTGGGCGGGGCCGCCGCCCCGTCGACCTCGTCGGCCGTCTCTCTTCCGGACCAGCCCAGGCCCTTGGTCGCCATGCGGACAGGCACCTCGGGGGCCGGGGCCTCGTTGGTCGATTCGTCCATCGCTGTTCACTCCTGTGGTGTCGTTGTCCGTAGTTGGAACGGCGGGGGGCCAGGGCCCCCCGCCGTCACCTACCCATCTGTGGCCTAGTTCCCGTGGTAGTCGCCATAGGCACCCTCGGCGTACCGGTCGCCGTGGGGCTTCTCGTTGGCGTACGGCACGAGGGTGTAGCGGATGACCCGGTCGTTGGACTCCTGGCGGTCCAGCCGGTACCCGGGCTCGTTGCCGGGCCGGTTGACGATGAACTGGAGGCCGATCGTCTGCTTGGTCAGCTTCGGGTTGTACAGCGTCACCCGGATGTACTGGTTCGGGTACGCCTCGCGGCAGCGGTTGACTTCGAAGAGGCCGGCCGCGGAGTCCTTGGCGTCGAAGTCCGGGAAGCCCCACATCTCCCAGTAGACGTTGCGGGGGTGGATGTCGTCGGTGAACTCGATGGCCACCGCCCAGCCCTGGTCGATGCCGTACTGGATCTGCGCCCGGATCTCGTCGTCCGAGAGAGCGGGCAGGTAGCTGAACGTGCCCTGCGTCACATGCATGTGGAAACTCCTTGTCTCGTTCTCGGTGGGCCCTAGCGGCTGGCGGTCGGGGTCTCGACGGTGTCGAGGGTGTCGGTCGACTGGAAATCGAACGTGATGTCGCCCCAGACATCGAGTGCGGAGGCCAGCGCCGCGGAGTGCTTGGCGGCCTTCTTCAGGATGTCGGGGCCTTCCTTCATGTAGTCCCGGCCCTCGTTGCGGGCCTGGATCATGGCCTCGGTGGCGAGGCGGTTGGCCTCGGCGCCCGCTGCGACGCCCATCGGGTGGCCGATGGTGCCGCCACCGAACTGCAGGACGACGTCCTCGCCCAGGTAGTGCAGCAGCTGGTGCATCTGGCCGGCGTGGATGCCGCCGGAGGCCACCGGCATGATGCCCGGCATGTGGCACCAGTCCTGGTCGAAGTAGAAGCCTCGCTCGGGGTCCTTCGGGTTGAAGTCCTCCCGCAGCCGGTCGTAGTAGCCGCGGATGGCCTTGGGGTCACCCTCGAGCTTGCCGACGACGGTCCCGGCGTGGATGTGGTCGACACCGATGAGCCGGCACCACGTGGACAGCACGCGGAAGTTGACGCCGTGGGTCTTCTGGCGGGTGTAGGTGGCGTGGCCGGCACGGTGGAGGTGCAGCAGCATCGTGTTGTCCCGGGCCCACTTCGACATCGAACCCATGGCGGTGAAGCCGATGGTGAGGTCGATCATGATGATGCAGCTCCCGGTCTCCTTCGCGAACTCGGCCCGCTTGTACATCTCCTCCATGTTGGCGGCCGTGACGTTCACGTAGTGGCCCTTCATCTCGCCCGTCATCTCCTCGGCCCGCTTCGTGGCCTCGATGCAGTAGAGGTAGCGCTCACGCCAGCGGTTGAAGGGCTGGGAGTTGATGTTCTCGTCGTCCTTGGTGAAGTCCAGGCCGCCGCGCAGCGCCTCGTAGACCACCCGGCCGTAGTTGCGGGGGGAGAGGCCCAGCTTCGGCTTGATGGTGGCACCGAGCAGGGGCCGGCCGTACTTGTTGATCATTTCCCGCTCGTTGATGATGCCGTGCGGGGGACCTTGGAAGGTCTTCACGTACTGGGTCGGGATCCGCATGTCCTCGAGGCGGAGGGCCTTGAGGGCCTTGAAGCCGAAGACGTTCCCGATGATCGACGAGGTGAGGTTCGGAACCGAGCCCTCCTCGAAGAGGTCGAGCTTGTAGGCGATGTAGGCGATGTACTGCTGGGGGTTCGTGTTCGGGACCGGGTCGACCCGGTAGCACTTGCCCTGGTAGTTCTCGTGGGCGGTCAGGCGGTCCGTCCACACCACGGTCCAGGTGGCGGTGGAGGATTCACCGGCGACGGCGGCTCCAGCCTCCTCGGGGTCGACCATGTCCTGCGGGATGAGCCGGAAGGCCGCAATGACGTCGGTCTCCTCGGGCTCGTAGTCTGGCCGCCAGTACCCCATGGTCTTGTAGGGAATGACTCCTGCCAACCAACGCGGGCGCTCCTTCTCGACAGTTCCTGCCATAACTCGCCACCTCCATCGCGGGGCTGTCCGGGGGATTCTGGCCCGGAGTGATCGGGGGACTTGCCCCCGGGTACGGGCTCATGATAGGCATGTCCACGGCAAGATTACAATTTAATTTTCTGCTGAATTCATTAGACCTAGCTCTAAGTCGTAATCGAGCGATTCGAGGATCCCCTAGGCAGCCCGATGACCTTTTCCCAGCTCAAGACGTTCCTCGAAGTGGCGAGGCAGGGCTCCGTCCGCGGGGCCGCCGCATCGCTGCTGATCACCGAGCCCTCGGTGTCGGCGGCGCTCGCCGCCCTGCGCGACGAATTGCAGGTTGCCCTGGTCGAACGTGACGGACGCGGCATCCGGCTCACAGCGGCGGGGACCGAGCTGGCCCGGTATGCGGCCCAGATCCTCGGCCTCACCGAGCAGGCGGTACGCCGGACCCGCGAGGCGGCGGGGCAGGCGGCGCCGCTCAACCTCGTGGCGGTCACCACGGCAGGCGAGTACGTCCTGCCGCCCATCCTCAAAGTCTTCCGGGAGGCCCACCGCGACGTCCAGCTCAGGATGGAGGTCGGCAACCGCGCGACGGTCGTGGACCGGATCACCGCCCGGGAGGCCGACCTCGGCTTCGGCGGACGCCCCCCGGAGGGCCGCGGCATCCGCGGCGTCCCCTTCCTCGACAACGAGCTGATCGTCGTCGCGCCCCACGACCACGCCTACGGCGAAGAGGAGTCCGTCGACCCGGCCCTCCTGGCGGCCGAAACCTGGCTGGTGCGCGAACCGGGCTCGGGCACGAGGGAGACCACCCAGGAGTTCTGGGCGCAGAACGGGTTCCAGGTCGGCTCGGCGATGACGCTCGGGAGCAACGGCGCCGTGAAGCAGGCCGCCGCCGCCGGCCTGGGGGTGGCGCTGATCTCGGCGCACGCGGTCGCGGCGGAGCTGGCGAGCGGGGCACTCTGCCGGCTCCGGGTCGCCGGCACGCCGCTGCGGCGGAAATGGTACGTGCTCTACCTGGAGGCCGACCCGCTCAGCGGCAGCTGCATCCAGTTCCTCGACCTGCTGAGCTCCCAGGAGGCACGGACCGCCGTGGGCGCCTGGTTGGGGGGAGCCGGCGCGCGACCGGCGCCCGTGTAGGGGGTGCCCCCGGCCTGGGAGGTGCCCCCGGCCTGGGACTTGCGTTCTAGCGGGCGGCGGCGGAGGCGGCGCCGACGAGCTGGAAGACGATCAGGAGCTGGGTGAGGGCCAGGCTCTCCGAGCGCCTCTCCTGGTTGGCGTCGACGAACACGCCGATCGCCTCCCGGTTGAGCTCGCCGTCGGGGTGCGCCATCTTGTCCCAGATGATCTCCTCGGCGGCCGCGGAGACCTCCGGCGGGACCTGGCCGTCGATCTCCAGGACGTCGACCGGCTTGCCCCGGTCACGGGCGAGGTGGAACCGGATGGGCTCGTAACGCGGGGTGCGGGTCTCGGCGGCGATCTCCGCGAGATACGGATGCGGGAGGGTCGGCCGCAGCACGAGGCGCACGTTGTACTTGGTGGGGTCGCTGTCGAGGTTGCCACCCGGGGGGATGAACCGCACGACGATGTCGGCGTACTCCCGCTGGGGCTCGATGAACTCCTTGGAGTCGGGCTCGCGCTTCTGCATGTCGGCGATGACCTCGTCCGGGGTGTAGTTGCGCTTCGTGCAGTCGCGCTTGATCTTCCAGGCGCGGCGCAGGTCCTCGGGGGGGTCGAGGAAGACCTTGACGTCGAAGCAGTCCCGCATCCCCTTGGTCCAGAAGCCGAGCAGGCCCTCGATGACGACGTAGTCGGCGGGCTCGAACACCTCTGGGGCGTCGAGGGTGCCGTGGTTGTGGTTGTAGACGGGCTTCAGGATCGGCTCCCCCATCGCCATGAGTGCGAGGTGCTGCTCCATGATGTCCATGTAGTTGCACTCGGGGTTCAGCGGCGTGAGCTGGACCTTCTTGCGCGCCTCACGGTCGTAGCGGTGGTAGTCGTCGGTGCAGATCGAGTTCACCCGGTCCTGACCGAAGATGTTCTCGATCCCGCGGGTGAGCGTTGTCTTGCCGGCGGCCGAGTCCCCGACCACGCCGAGCATGATGGGGCGGCGGGCACGCGTGGAGCCGATGCCCCCTTTGTTGCGCAGCCCAAGTGGGCTCATGGCCATCCGTCGCTCCCGAGCTAGGTGTCAACTACCAGGGTAGGGTCTTATCCAGAGGAGACAATCCCCCGTCATGGGTATCGTGCCAAGGAGATGCAGGTCACCTATGGGGGTGACGAGACGATATGAAGACTAGCAACTTTTGCCGGGACGGTGCTTCGGGATCTCCGGCGTTCGAGCCGCCTGCGGGCCCCGCCGGCGGCGGAGGGGGGACGGATGCGGCGCGGAGGCTCTCCGGCCGTCACCTGAGGGGGTGAGGCCGCCTCCCACCCCAGTCTGGTTCCGCCGGGGAATGGCATGACGCCGGCCCCCGGGAATAGCGTTAACGCCACGGCCAACCTTGCCACGCGAGGTCAATTTCCGTAAAGGGTGAGAAAAATGGACATGATTCTGTCTCTCGACACCGCAGAGATCTCGGAGATAGAAGAGGCCGCGAGTTGGGGGGTGCTCGGCAGCGTCACGACGAACCCCACCCTCATCTCCAAGGCCGGCCACGCCAATCCCGAGGTCGCCATCAAGAAGATCAGCTCCATCATCGACGGCCCCGTGTCGATGGAGTGCGTCTCCACCGACGCCGACGGCATGTACAAGGAGGGCCTCGTCTACCACTCCTGGGCCCCCAACGTCCTCGTCAAGTGCCCGTGCACCCCTGCGGGCCTGGCGGCGACCCACCGCCTCTCCCGCGAAGGCATCAAGGTGAACATGACGCTGATCTTCTCGCCGAACCAGGCGATCCTCTCCGCCAAGGCGGGGGCCTGGTGCTGCAGCCCCTTCGCCGGCCGTCTCGACGACATCTCGTGGGACGGCCTGGCCCTCGTGGCAGAGATCTGCGAGATCTTCCGCGTCCAGGAGTACACGACGAAGGTGCTGGCGGCCTCCCTGCGTCACCCGGTGCACGTCATGGACGCCGCCCGGGTGGGGGCCGACATCGCGACGATGCCCTTCAAGGTGTTCAAGATGCTCGTCCAGCACCCGCTCACCGACAAGGGCCTGGAGCAGTTCATGGCGGACTGGCAGCACCTGCAGGAAGCGACCGCCGCCAAGTGAGAACGCCCTGGATCGTGCCGTCCGTCCTGAACGCCGACCCCGGCCGGCTCTTCGACGAGGTCGCCCGGCTCGACGCCGCGGGCGTCGATGCCATCCAGTGGGACGTGATGGACGGGCACTTCGTGCCCAACCTCACCTTCGGTCCCGAGTTCATCAAGGCCTGCCGGGGCGCCACGGCGGTCCCCTACGAGGCACACCTCATGATCGAGGAGCCGGAGCGGTGGATCGACCAGTACGTCGAGGCCGGCTGCGAGACCGTCATCGTGCACCCCGAGGTCAGCGTCCACCTGCACCGCACCCTGCAGGAGATCCGCCGCCTGGGGGCGAAGGCCGGCGTCGCCCTCAACCCCCACACGCCGCTCGAGGCGATCCGCCACGTCCTGGGCTCCATCGATCACCTTCTGGTGATGACGGTCAACCCCGGGTTCGGGGGCCAGGCCTACATCGCCGAGATGGAACCCAAGATCGCCGAGGCGCGGAAGATGATCGACGCCACCGGCCGGGATATCCCCCTGGAGGTCGATGGCGGCATCTCCCCCTCGACCATCGGCGCTGCCGCGGCTGCGGGGGCCGACACCTTCGTCGTCGGCTCCGCGCTGTTCCGTGATCCGGGTGGGGTCGCCGCCGGCGTGGCACAGTGCCGCGCCAACCTTGCCGAGGCCATCGAGGTCGAGGCGGGGAGCCCGATCAGCGCTATCGCCGGAGGAAAGTGAGCCCCACTATGAGCCCAGACACCACGAGCACCCTCGAGAAGATCGTCTCCCCGCCGAGCTACGGCAACGACCTCGATCTCCTCTCCATCAACACGATCCGCACGCTTGCCGCCGATGCCGTGCAGAAGGCGAACTCGGGCCACCCGGGGGCTCCGATGGGCCTCGCCCCCGCGGCGTACGTCCTCTGGCACCGCTTCCTCAAGCACAACCCCGCCAACCCTCACTGGCCCGACCGGGACCGCTTCGTGCTCTCGGCGGGCCACGCCTCGATGCTCCTCTACTCCCTGCTGTTCCTGACGGGCTACGGGCTGACCATCGAGGACCTCCAGCAGTTCCGGCAGTGGGGGTCGTTGACCCCGGGCCACCCCGAGTACGGCCACACCGTTGGTGTCGAAACCACGACCGGGCCCCTCGGGCAGGGCTTCGCCACCGGCGTCGGCATGGCGATCGCCGAGCGGGAGCTCGCCGCCCGCTTCAACAAGCCCGGCTTCGCGGTCGTCAACCACCACACCTACGCCATCTGCTCCGACGGCGACGTCATGGAGGGCGTCTCCCACGAGTCGGCATCGCTCGCCGGCCACCTCCGCCTCGGCAAGCTGATCTACCTCTACGACGCCAACCAGATCTCGATCGACGGCTCGACCGAGCTCGCCTTCACCGAGGACGTGGGGAAGCGGTTCGAGGCGTACCAGTGGCACGTCCAGCACGTCCCCGACGGCAACGAGCTCGGCAAGATCACGGAAGCCATCGAGGCCGCCCAGGGCGACCCGCGCCCGTCGCTGATCGTGCTGCGGACCCACATCGGCTACGGCGCCCCCACCCGCCAGGACAGCGAGCTCGCCCACGGGCAGGCCCTTGGCGAGGAGGAGGTCCGCGGGACGAAGATCCGCCTCGGCTGGGACCCGGACAAGCACTTCTTCGTCCCGGACGAGGCCCTGGCGAACTGGCGGCAGGCCGGCCCCCGGGGGGCCGAGGCCGAGGCGACATGGAACTACCTGTTCAGCCGTTACAAGGCGGAATACCCGGAGCTGGCCGCCGAGTTCGAGCGCGTGCTCTCCGGCAAACTGCCCGAGGGCTGGGACGCCGACCTGCCGGTGGTCCCGGTCGACAAGAAGTCGGTGTCCACGCGGGCGGCCTCCAACATGGCCATCAACGCCCTCGCCCCCAGGGTGCCGGAGCTGATCGGCGGGTCGGCGGACCTGACGGGCTCGAACCTGACCGAGATCAAGGGCGGCGGGGCGCTGGGAGCGGACGCCTCCGGCCGCAACATCCACTACGGGGTCCGGGAGCACGGCATGGCCGCGGCCATGAACGGGATGGCCCTGCACGGCGGCATCCGGCCCTTCGGCGGGACGTTCCTGATCTTCTCCGACTACATGCGGCCCGCCGTCCGGCTGGCGGCCCTCATGAAGGCCCCCACGATCTTCGTCTGGTCGCATGACTCGATCGGGCAGGGCGAGGACGGGCCGACCCACCAGCCGGTCGAGCACCTGGCGAGCCTCAGGGCCATGCCCAACCTCATGCTGATCCGGCCCGCCGACGCCAACGAGGCCATTGAGGCCTGGCGGGTCGCGCTCCTCCATCACGACCGTCCAGTTGGCCTCGTCCTCACCCGCCAGAACGTCCCGGTCCTCGACCGGACCCGGCTGGCCCCGGCCTCAGGGCTCGCCAAGGGCGCCTACACCCTGTTCGACCCCCCTGCGAGCAACGGCGGCTCCCCCGACCCCGACCTCATCATCATCGCCACCGGGTCGGAGGTCTCCATCTCCGTCGAGGCCGCGGAGCGCCTCGCCGGGGAGGGCATCCGCGCCCGCGTCGTCAGCATGCCTTCGTGGGACCTGTTCGCGGCCCAGCCGAAGAGCTACCGCGACGAGGTCCTCCCGCCCAGCGTCCGGGCCCGCCTGTCCGTCGAGTCGGCCGCCAGCTTCGGCTGGGAGCGCTGGATCGGCGACGAGGGCGCATCCGTGGCCCTCGACCACTTCGGCGCCTCGGCGCCGGGGGCGACGGTGATGGCCGAGCTCGGGTTTACGGCGGACAACGTCGCCGAGCACGCTCGCAGCCTGGTGCAGCGAGTTGCTGCAGGTGCTCAAACATGAGGGCGGCGAAATGAGCTCACTGGGGTAGACGGGGGTCGGCATGCGGCGACCTCCCGGGGCGTTCCGGTGGGGCCGAGCGCGGAGAGGGGTGGCTGAATGGCGGATGAGGCCTCGTTGTCGGTCGGAGTGCCGCGGGAGACGTTCCCGGGCGAGCGTCGGGTAGCACTGACGCCGAACGCCCTCCCGGCATTCACGAAGGTTGGGCTGCGCATCATCGTCGAGAGCGGCGCCGGCGCCGAGGCCGGTTTCCTGGACGAGGCCTACACGCACCACGGGGCCGAGATCGGCTCCCGGGCCGACGCCTTCGGGGCGGACATCGTCCTGCAGGTCCGCACCTATCCGGCCAATCCCGATGCCGGGAAATGCGACCTCGACCTGCTCCGGCCGGACCAGCTCGTGATCGGGCTCGCCAACCCCCTCGCCAACCCCGAGGGGGTCGCCGAACTTGCCCGGCGCAAGGTCACCTTCTTCGCCATGGAGCTGGTTCCCCGCATCACGAGGGCCCAGAGCATGGACGCCCTCTCGTCCCAGGCGAACATCGGCGGCTACAAGGCGGTCATCCGTGCGGCCCGGCTGCTGCCCAAGATGATGCCGATGATGACCACCGCGGCGGGGACGATCCCGCCGGCCAAGGTGTTCGTGCTCGGCGTCGGCGTCGCCGGGCTGCAGGCCATCGCCACCGCCCGCCGCCTCGGCGCCGTCGTCCAGGCCTTCGACGTCCGGCCGGAGACCAAGGAGCAGGTGGAGAGCCTTGGCGCCAAGTTCGTCGAGGTCCCCCTCGACACGTCCGAGGCCAAAGGCACCGGCGGCTATGCCAAGGAGCAGAGCGAGGACTTCCTCCGCCGCCAGCGGGAGCTGATGGCGAAGGTCGTCGCCGCCAGCGACATCGTGATCACGACGGCCCAGGTCCCGGGCAAGAAGGCCCCGGTGCTGGTGACGGCGGACATGGTGCGTGGGATGGCGCCGGGCTCGGTGATCGTCGACATGGCGGCCGGGCAGGGCGGCAACGTGGAGCTGTCGCAACCCGACGAGGAGGTCCTCGTCAACGGGGTCACCATCGACGGGCCGACCAACCTCCCCTCCACCGTCCCGGTGCACGCGAGCATGACCTACGCCAAGAACCTCACCGCCTTCCTGATGAACATGTACAACGGCAAGGAGCGGATCCTCAAGGTCGACACCGAGGACGAGATCGTGCGGGAGAGCCTCGTCGCGCGCAGCGGCGAGGTCACCAACGCCAGGGTGCGCCAGGCCCTCGGGCTGGACGATCCCGTCCAGCAGCCTCCCCCCACGCCGGTGCCGGCTGCACCTGCCCAGCCCGCCGCCGCGACGACCGGAAAGGTGCCCTAGATGTCGAACAACCTCACGATCTACATCCTCATCTTCATGCTGGCCACCTTCCTCGGGCTCGAGGTCATCAAGCGGGTGAGCCCGCTGCTGCACACGCCGCTGATGTCGCTCACCAACGCCATCTCGGCGATCTCGCTCATCGGATCGATCGAGCTGACGGGGACCCACTACCACGACCACCTTGCCGTGACGCTTGGGACCATCGCCATCACCGCCTCGTTCGCCAACGTCGTCGGCGGCTTCGTCATTACCGACCGCATGCTGAAGATGTTCAAAAAGCGGGAGCCGGCCAAGACGGGTGCCGGAACGAGGGGTGCCGCGTGAGCATCGTCACGTTCCAGCAGTACACCTACATCATCGCTGCGGGCTGCTTCATCCTGGCGCTCAAGTGGCTGTCCCGGCCCTCGACGGCCCGCCGGGGCGTGACCATCGGCGAGATCGGGATGGCGATCGCCATCCTCGGCGCCCTGATCACCAAGGGCATGACCTACAACTGGATCATCGTCGGCCTCGTCCTCGGGGCCATCATCGGCCTGCCGCTGGCGATCTTCATGCCGATGAAGGACGTCCCCCAGCGGACCGCCCTGTCCCACTCCTTCGGCGGCCTCGCAGCGGCGGTGGTCGGCACCGCCGAGTTCTACCTGCACGCGAGGGCCGGCGCCACCCCCCTCACCCACTTCGAGATGGTCGCCCTCATCCTGGAGGTGCTGCTGGGCTACCTGACCTTTACGGGGAGCCTCATGGCGTTCGGTAAGCTCCAGGAGCTGCTCCCGAGCCGCCCGATGGTCTACAAGGGCCAGAATGCCGTCAACCTCACCCTCTTTGCCATTGCCGTCGCCATCGGCGTCTACCTCGTCGCCGACCCCACCAAGACCGTCCTGTTCCCCGCCCTAGCCGGGCTGTCGCTGCTCTTTGGGGTGCTCCTCATCATCCCGATCGGCGGCGCCGACATGCCGACGGTTATCTCACTCCTCAACTCCTACGCCGGTCTCTCCGCCTCGGCGATGGGCTTCGTGCTGAACAACCCCCTGCTGATCGTCGCGGGCGCCCTCGACGGGTCGTCGGGCCTGATCCTGTCGATCATCATGTGCAAGGCCATGAACCGATCGTTCACCAACGTGCTCTTCGGTGGCTTCGGCCAGGTGGCGCAGGCGGGCGGGGCCACCGAGCAGCGGCCCTACCGCAGCGCTTCGGCGGAGGAGGCGGCCTCCATCCTCGAGGTCGCCTCCCGTGTGGTCGTCGTGCCGGGCTACGGCATGGCGGTCGCCCAGGCCCAGCACAAAGTTCGCGAGCTGTACGACTCGCTCACGAAGGCCGGCGTGGACGTGAAATTCGCCATCCATCCCGTCGCCGGGCGGATGCCGGGCCACATGAACGTGCTGCTCGCCGAGGCGGACATCCCCTACGACCGCCTCATCGAGATGGACGAGATCAACCCCGAGTTCGCCCAGACCGACGTCGTGGTGATCATCGGGGCGAACGACGTCACCAACCCGGCGGCCAAGACCGACAAGACCTCCCCTATCTACGGCATGCCCATCCTCGACGTCGACAAGGCGTCGACGGTGATGGTCATCAAGCGGTCGATGAGCCCCGGCTTCGCCGGCATCGACAACGACCTCTACTACATGGACAAGACGATGATGCTCTTCGGGGACGCCAAGGCGTTCACCGGCGAGCTGGTCAAGGAGTTGGCGGCGGCCAAGGCCGGCGTGTAGAGGCGTCTCTGACTTCGGCAAGAAACTCGTCCGGGCGGTTCATGACCTTGTCCCAGGTGACGTGGATGACGCCGAGCCCCAGGGCGGTGAGGAGGTTGCGCCGGTCCAGGTCGTGCTGCCAGTCGAGCTTGGATGAGTGGTTCGCCCGCCCGTCGGACTCGACGACGACCGGCGAGCCCACCAGCTTGAAATCGACCCGGGCCACGAAGTTGCCCTTGTCGTCGGTCACCACGAACTCTTCGACGAACTCGATGCCGGCCGCGACGAGCAGCCGGCGGGTGGCCGCCTGGAGCTCGGAGGCCGACGGCTGGTACCCCGGCTCCCGCTGCTCCACCAGCCGACGGAGCACGCCGAGACCACGACGGCCGGAACGTTTCTCCCGATCCACCATCCGCCGGAGGGCGTCCATGGAGACCAACCCTTTCCGCAGCGCCTCGTCGAGCACTTGGTTCGACCGGTCCTCGCTGACGATGCCGACCACATCGCGCACCGTCCGGAAAGCGTTCGTGACGGGAATGCCCAGTTTGCTCGTAGTGAACGCCGGTTCCACCTGCGTCCGATGCACCTTGAACGATAGGTGCGCCCGGTTCTGCTTGAGGGTGGAGATCTCGACCGGCCCCGGACCGAACCCATCCAACTGCCACAGCGCAGCGGCCGACTTGTGGGAGGCGCACGCACCCGGGCCGCCCCACAGGCAAGCGGCCCTAACCCGCTGCTCCCAGGTCCGGGCAGAGCCGCCGACCCGGTAGACCCCCGGCAGCATCTCCTCGATGGTCGCGACCTCGATCTTCCATTCGATTGCCCGCACGGTAAACCCCAAATTGCGCATTTGTTGCCGCGTGATGAGCCCGTGTTGACCACTCGCCGTCGCAAGCCAGCGCTCCATAAGACAATTCTAAACTTCTTTGAGTATGAAATGACGCTGTACGTCGACCTGTACTCAAAGAATTTCGAGGGCGGTCATATAATCGGGTTCGATGTCCTCCTCTCTGTCCATGGCCGGTACCGATCTCGAACGCGCCCTGGAGTCTCACCGCCGGGAGCTCACCGGCTACTGCTACCGGATGATGGGGGCGGGGTCCGAGGCCGAGGACGCCGTGCAGGAGACGATGGTGCGGGCGTGGGCCTCGATCGACCGGTTCGAAGGTCGCTCGTCGCTCAGGACGTGGCTGTACAGCATCGCCAACAACATCTGCATCGACATGCTCCGCAGCCCCCAGCGGCGGGCACGCCCGATGGAGATGGGTCCATCGACCGCCACCGCGGAGGTCGTCCTCGGCGACCAGCTGCCCGAGCACATGTTCGTCCAACCCATCGCCGACGAGCGCGTCATCGACGTCGACGGTGACCCCGCCGACGTCGCCGCGGCCCGGGAATCGATCCGGCTCGCCTTCGTCGCGGCGTTGCAGCACCTCCCGGCCCGGCAGCGCTCCGTGCTGATCCTCCGTGAGGTGCTGCAGTGGCAGGCCACCGAGGTGGCCGAGCTGCTCGAAACGACCGTGGCCTCCGTGAATAGCGCGCTGCAGCGGGCCCGGGCGACCCTGGCGGGGATGCAGGGGGAGGCCCTCGATCCCACGCTCGATCCCGACCACCGGGCGCTGCTGGCCCGCTACGTCGACGCCTTCGAGCGCTACGACATCCCTGCCCTCGTTGGCCTGCTGCGCGACGACGTCGTCCTGTCGATGCCGCCCTGGGACGTCTGGCTGCGGGGGCCCCAGGAGCTGGCGGACTGGTTCCTGGGCACTGGGATCGTCTGCGAGCACGGCCGCCTTCTGCCGATCAACGTCAACGGCACCGCCGGGTACGGCAACTACCACCTGGTCCGGCCCGGCCTCTGGGAGCCGTGGGCCGTCCAGGTGATCGAGGTGGCGGGGGGCAGGATCGTGGGCCACCACAACTTCCTCTTCCCGGAACTCTTCGCCGAGTTCGGCCTCCCGGACCGTATCGAGGCGTGAAATTCCCCGCACCCGACCGATGAGTTCCGGGCCGCCGGAGCATCTAACGGATGTCAGCGTTTCCCATTCGAAAGGAGCCTCCCGTGCCTCAGCGTGAAGAAGCCCCCATCGGGGCCCCCTGCTGGATCGAGGTGTTCACGTCCGATCCGGACAAGAGCCGGGCGTTCTACGGCGGGCTGTTCGGCTGGACGTCCGAAGAGACGGGCGAAGAGTACGGCGGCTACGTCAACTTCCGGAAGGACGGCGTCTACGTCAGCGGTTGCATGCGCAACGACGGGCAGGCCGGGATGCCCGACGTCTGGACCGTCTACCTCGCCTCCGACGACGCCGAGAAGACGGCCGAGGCGACGGCTGCCAACGGCGGACAGGTCATCATGCCTGCCATGGAGGTCATGCAGCTGGGCAGCATGGCCCTCGTTGCCGATCCCGGTGGGGCCGCGATCGGTGTCTGGCAGCCCGGACTTCACAAGGGATTCGGGGTCCTGGCAGAGCCCGGCGCCCCGAGCTGGTTAGAGCTGTTCACCCGCAACTACGACGAATCCGTCGAATTCTACCGGCAGGTCTTCAAATGGGACACCCACGCCGCCGCCGACACCCCCGAGTTCCGCTACACGACGCTCGGCGAAGGCGAGGGCCAGGCCGCCGGCATCATGGACGCCTCCGGCTTCCTGCCCGAGGGTGCCCCGGCCAAGTGGTCCATCTACTTCGGGGTCGAGGACGCCGACGCTGTCCTGGCGAAGATCGTCGAACTCGGTGGCTCAATCGTCCGGCCGGCCGAGGACACCCCGTACGGACGCATGGCCGAGGCCGCCGATCCCACCGGGGCACACTTCAAGCTGATCCAGCCGCCGACATCCTGACCAATTAGACCATTTCGACCAGTCGCCGGAGGATGTGGTACTGGCTGGCCTGAGCCTCCTGGATGCGGGGGATGTACTCGAAGTCGATGGTGATCGAGTGGTCGACCAGGCCCCTGGTCACCATCGGCCCCCCGCCGTAGCCGGCGAGGCCGAAGCAGACGAGCTTGCGGCGGCGGGCCTCCTCCAGGGCGGCGAGCACATTGCGCGAACCGCCCGACGTGGAGATGGCGAACGCGACGTCGCCCGGCTTGCCGAAGGCGATGACCTGGCGGGCGTAGACGTTGTCGAAGCCGACGTCGTTGCCGACCGCGGTGATCACCGCCTCCTCGTTGGTCAGCGACAGGGCCGGCCGTGGGCGCAGGCCCCGCGGGGGCGCCATCAGGTCGGTGACGAAGTCCTGGGCGTCGGTGGCCGAGCCGCCGTTGCCGAATGCGAGGACCTTGGCGCCCTGGGCGAAGCGCTCCCCGAGCACCCTGGCGGCGGCGGTCAGGTTGCCGGGGTCGGCCCTGGCCCCGGCTGCCCGGATGTCGATGACGTCCTGCGCCTTCTGGAGGATCGAGCCCTGGATCTCGGCGAGGACCTCGTCGAGATTGGTCTCCGCCTCGGCGAGGAAGGGGTAGAGGAACCCCGACGCCCCGGAGTCCTGGACGTGACCCGCGGTCCTGCCCTTCAGCAGACCTTTGTGCTCGAAGAAGACGTGCACCAGTTCCCACAGCACGTGGTAGCCCGTTTCGTGGACCTCCTGGACGACGAAGGGGTCCCCGTCCTCGCAGGTGAACAGCCAGTCGGCCTCCCAGGTCCTGGCATGGGAGCTCGGCCCGGTGAGCGCAATCGTCTGCATGCCTTTGGCGGCGGCCTGCTTGATGCCCGCCGCGACGGCCGGCTCGGAGGGGTCGTCGGGCGACAGCGACAGCCCGATGGCGATGTCGTCGGGCTCGCCGATGGCCTCGATCTGCCGGGCGAACACCGAGGCCCCGTCCTCCGCGGCCAGGCCCAGGGCGGTGGGCCCGTCGTTCGGCAGGGCGATCGCCGGCAGGGCCCGCTTGCCGACGATGACCGGGTGGACGAACTCCACGGAGATATGGGAGGCGTCGGTGGCGGCCGGCCCCATGCCGAAGGCCAGGATGCGACCCCCGCGGGCGAACCGCTCGGCCATGGCATGGCACGCCCGGGCGAGACGGGGAGCCTCGGTGGCGAAGTGGGAACTGACGATCTGCTCCCGGCGCCGGTACTCCTCACGAACGAAGTCTTCGAGCTCCCCCACGATCATCCTTCCGGCGATGCCACCCGACCCCCAAGATAGCTCCCCGGGAGACCGGGGGTTCAGGCCCCGCCGCCTCGCTTCTGCACGACGCCGGCGAGGACCTGGATGAAGCGGGGATCGTCGTTGGGCGACGTGGTGCGCCGAAGGTCGACGCCGAGCTTTGTGGCCTGCTCCGCGGCCTCGATGTCCAGGTCGAACAGCACTTCCAGGTGGTCGGCGACGAAGCCGATCGGCGAGACGACCGCCCGCTTGCCGCCCGCCGCGGCGAAGGCGTCCAGGCTGGTCAGCACGTCGGGACCGAGCCACGGCTCGCCGGTATGGCTCTGGCTCTGGAAGGCGAACTCCCAGTCCGGCACGCCCGCGGCCTCGGCGATCAGCCGGGAGGAGTCGAGGAGCTGGTCCTTGTAGGGGTCCCCCTCGGCCAGGATGCGTTCCGGCAGGCTGTGGGCGGAGAAGAAGACCCTCGTGGCCGAGTCCGCCGGATCCCAGTCCCCCAGCGCGGCGCGGAGGTTCTCGGCGGCGAAGGCGACGAAGCCTTCGTCGTCGTACCAGTACGGGACCATCTCCACGGAGAAGGTGGCCCCCGTGGCGGCCTTGGCCGCCCGGAGCCGCTGCTCGTAGCCCCCGATGCTCATCTTCGAGTAGTGGGGGGCCAGCACGAGCCCGATCACCTCGTCGGCCCCCTCGGCGGCGATGTCCTGGACGGCCTCACCGACGAACGGGTGCCAGTGCTTCATCCCGACGTGCGTTCGATACCTCCCCGGCGACGCCGCCTCCAGGACCTCTCCCAGGGCCGCTGCCTGGCGGCGGGTGATGTCTGGCAGCGGCGACAGGCCCCCGATGGCCTCGTAGCGGCTCATGAGGTCTGCCAGCGACTCCGCCGACGGCCGGCGGCCGCCCCGGATGTCGGTGTAGTAGTCCTCCACCTCCTCCAGGGAGTTGGGGCCCCCGTAGGCCATGCACAGCACCGCCGTGGTCACTGGCCGCCGCCTTCGTCCGATGCGCGGAACGCGTGCACGGTGTCCACCATCAGCTGCAGGTTGTCGAGCGGGGAGTCGGGCAGGACCCCGTGCCCGAGGTTGAAGATGTGGCCCGGGCGGCCTCCCGCTGCCCGCAGCACCGCCTCGGTTCGCTCGACGACCGTCGCCGGTGGCGCCAGCAGCGTGGCAGGCTCGAGGTTGCCCTGAACCGCCCGGTCGGTGCCGATCCGCTCCCACGCGAGGTCCAGGGGGATCCGCCAGTCCACCCCGACCACGTCCGGGCGGGTCGCCTCGGCGCCGGGCGTGGCCATCGCCTCGAGGAGCGTGGCCGTGTTGGTGCCGAAATGGATGCGAGGCACCCCGAAGCCCGCCGTCGCGTCGAAGATGGCCGCGGTGTGGGGTGCCACAAACTCGGCGTAGTCGCGAGGAGCGAGGGCGCCGACCCAGGAATCGAAGAGCTGCAGGGCCTGGATGCCGGCGGCGACCTGCTCGGAAAGGTAGTCGACGACCATGGCGGTGAGGCGCTCCATGAGCTTGTGCCACGTGCCGGGGTCGGTGAACATCAGGGCCTTCGTGCGGGAGAAGTCCCGGCTCGGCCGGCCCTCGATCAGGTAGCTCGCCAGCGTGAAGGGGGCGCCGGAGAAGCCGATCAGCGGCACGACTCCCTCGAGCTCGCGGCGGATGATCCTGATGGCCTCCAGCACCGTCGGTACCGACTCGGCAGCCGACGGGGTGGTCATGGCATCGACCTGGGCTGCGGAGCGGATGGGTTCCGCCACCACGGGGCCGAGGTCCTCGACGAGCTCGAAGCGCACGCCGAGGCCGGCGAGCGGCAGCATGATGTCGGCGAACATGATCGCTGCGTCCACGTCCAGCACCCGGATGGGCATGAGGGTGACCTCGGCGCACAGGTCCGGCTGCCGGGTGATCTCGACCAGGCCGAAGCGCTGCCGCAGCTCCCGGTAGGCGGGCAGCGACCGGCCGGCCTGGCGCATCATCCACACCGGCGTCGCGTCGACCGGGCGCCGGGCACAGGCGGCGAGGAATCGCTCGCTGCGCGGGCCGCCCCGCCCCGCAGGGACGAGCTCAGAGGCGGACAGCAGAGAATCGGCCGACACGGTCTCCCACCTTACCAGCGCCGCTTCGGGGATTTCCCTACGCATCCGCGTATCTTCTGGCTCGTGAGGAACTCTCACTCTCAGCGAGAGCGGTGTGCCCGAGGCGGGGGCTCCCGGCCTGGGTCAGGGGGGAAGGACCTATGCAGGGGGGCACACCGCGACTCGCCCCCCTTCAGACACATGGAGGCTAAGCGGCTCCCCCGGCGGCACGGTGGGCATAGTCGGCCAGGATGTCGAGCCAGCGCAGCAGCGCTCCACACGTGGGGCACACGGAGGCGTCCCGGTCGACGTCGATGAAGGCGATGCCCCTGGGAGCCAGCTCCGCGCGCAGCCGGTCGACGAGGACCTCCGCCGGCGCCTCGTCCAGGTCTGCGAGGAGACCCTCGCCCTCCATCCACTGGGCGAGCCCGAGGGCCTGCGTGCTCTCGTCCAGGCGGCGGGCGATGGCGACGACCAGCTCTGCGGGGATCCAGAACTGGACCTCCTGCCCGCAGCGATGGCGGATGCCCAGCATGATGGCTCGGTCGGTCTCGGGCAATGTCCTCCCCCTCGACGGTCGGGTTCTTGCCGGTCCTACCTAACCCATCTGTAGCCTTCTAAACATTCCCATGGGCATGGCATGGCGGACGGCAGCACGGCTCAAAAGTCAAAACGGCCTGCGAAATGGTCCGCCACGCCGGGCCTCACTTCCTCGTAGACGGCGATTCGGTGGCCACCCGGCCCCCGGAACGAGCAACACGGACCCTGCGGGATCTCGAAGCTGGCCACCCGTTCCCAGCCCCGCTCCTCCAAGCCGGCCAGCGTCGCCTCGATGCTGGCCACCCGGTAGACGAACACCGGCAAGTCGCCCTCCAGGTGGTCGGTCAGCAGGAAGTGCGGCGGCCCGTCGGTGAGCTCCACCATGGCCACGCGCGCCCCCATCGCCTCGATGGCAAAGACCAGCCGGCCGCCGAGTACCTCGGTGAACCAGCGGGCGTCGGCAGCGACGTCGCCGCTCGGCGTGTAGAGGAAGTCGAGCTGCTCGAAGGGTGGGCTCATGGGGAACGGTCTCAGGAAATTCTTTGAGCATCTGACCGCGCTCTACGCGGTGAAATGCTCAAGGAAGTCTAGCTGAGCTTCAGGGCAGGTCGGCGGGGGTCAGGTCGGGCGACGACGCGAGGACGACCGGGGCGGCGGAGCGGTTCCCGGCATCGTCCATGACCGGGCGGTCGATCGAGACCTTGACCACTTGGCCCGGGCTCGGGGCCCGGCTCATCCCCAGGTCGACGACCGCGTCGCTGCCACCCAGGCAGGTGGCGACGACGAGGGTGGCCGGCGCCCCGTCGACGGTGACCGAGAAGTTGCCGACGTTGACGCTCGAGCAGATGACCGGCTTGTTGAAAATGACCGAGACGACATTGGAGCCCGCCGCCGCCATAACCGCCTTCACGACGGGGATGGAGGTATCGACGACGACGGTGCGGGTCACCTCCGGCGAGGTCGCCCCCCCATTGTCGACCGACCGCAGCACGAGCGTGTGCGGCCCCTCGGCGAGTCTCGCCGCCTGGTAGGACCAGGAAACCGGAATTCCGACCGTTCCAGCTCCGGTTCCGGGCCCGGAACCGGAGCATGCCGAGCAGTTCACGCCGGCAGCGCCGAACGGGCCTCCGTCGAGGCTCGCCTCGACCCGTGCGACCGAGCCGTCCAGGTCGGTGGCGGAGCCCTGGAACGACGGCCGGGGATCGGACGTGAGCAGCGGCGCCCCCGAGGTGACGTCGAGGGCCGGGGCACGGTTGGGAGCCGTGGCGCCCGCGGCTCCGCCGGTCACCCGGTTGCCGGCCTGGTCGGTCGCGGCGGTCCCCATGGTCACCTGGACCTGCTCCCCGCCCCGGGGCGGCGTGGCGAGGGTGAGCCCGATGGTGTCGGAGGCCGGATCCTTGCAGGCCAGAACCGAGACCAGCGGCCGCTGGTTCCCCTCCACCACCGAGACGTCGGCGGGGTTGAGGGTGGAGCAGAGCAGCGGCTTGGAGAACGTCGCGGTCACCGAGGAGGAGCCCCCCGCGATCTGGAGACCGGTCGCCTTCGGTGCCACAGTGTCCACGGTGACCGTCCGGCTGACGGGGGCGGAGTCGGCGGCGGCGTTGTCCACGGCCCGAATGGCGATGGTGTGGGGGCCGTCGGGCAGGCGGAGCACCGAACGCCAGGTCCAGGTGACCGGGCCGCCCACCTGGGCGGTCCGGAAGCAGCCCTGGCAGGAGACGCCGTCGCCACTGAGGGGCGAGCCGTCGACGCTCGCCTCCACGGACATGACGTTGCCGTCGGGATCGACCGCCGAGCCCTGGACAGTTGGTTGGGCGTTGGAGGTCAGGGCGCCGTCCGGTGTCCCGCCGGTGAGGTCGGCACGAGGCCCGACGTTGGTGGCGGTTCCACTCACGGTCCGGGGGTCGCCGATGTTGTTCCCCGCCCGGTCCACCGGTCCTCCGGTGAACGAGGCGACGGTGACGTCCACCTGGTCACCGCCCCTGACGGGACTCGTCAGGGTGAGGTGCAGTGAACCGGCCTCCGGGCCGTCACACGAGACCGCCGTCACGCCCAAGCTGCGCCCGGCCGACCTGGCGGTGAAGTGGGTGGGGGCGACCGACGAGCAGACCAGCGGCTTTGAGAAGGCCACGGCCACGGTCGTCGAACCACCGGCTGCATCCAGCCCCGTGGGCCTCGGCGGCACGGTGTCCACGGTGACCGTGCGGGTGACGGCCGGCGAGACTGCGGCGGCGTTGTCGACGGCCCGCACGGCGATGGTGTGGGTGCCGTCGACGAGCCGCTGCGGCGCCCGCCAGGACCAGGACGCCGGCCCTCCCACCGGGGCGCCGTTGAAGCAGCCCTGGCAGGAAATCCCAGCGTCGCTGAAGGGCCCGCCGTCGACGCTCGCCACGACGGACGTGACGTTGCCGTCGGGGTCCTGGGTCGTGCCCTGGTACCCGGGCTGGGCGTTGGACGTGAGGGTTGCGTCCGGCATCCCGCCGGTGATGCCGGCGACCGGCGCGACGTTGCTGGCCGTCGCCGTCACGGTGCGGGGGTCGGCCACCTGGTTGCCGGCCTGATCGGTCGGACCGGCCCTCAGGTTGACCACCGTGACCGCCACCTGATCGCCTCCCCGGGGCGGGGAGGAGAGGGTGACGACGACCGACGGCGAGGCGGTGCCGGGGCACGAGACGCCGGTGACCACACCCGAGCGGTCCCCCAGCCTGACCGAGAAGCTGGCCGGGGAGAGCGAGGAGCAGAGCAACGGCTTCGAGAAGGCGAGGGTCAGTGTGGTCCCGCCCCCCGTGGCCTGCACGCCGGCCGGCACCGGCGGCACCGTGTCGACGGTGACCGTCCGGGTGACGAGGGGGGAATCGTGCTGCCCGGTGTCGATGGAGCGGAAGGCGAAGGTGTGCGAGCCGTCGGCCAGGGCGGTGGGCGCTACGTAGCTCCACGTGACCTTGGCGGCCGGGCAGCCCGCGCAGGAGACCCCGGCGGTGGCGAACGGTCCCCCGTCGACGCTCGCCTCCACGGAGGTCACACTCCCGTCGTCATCGCTGGCAGCGCCGCCGAAGGAGGGGGTCTTCTGGTTGGTGGCCGTCCCGTCCGCGGGCCCGGAGGTCACCGAGGTCACGGGCGGAGACGTGTCGACCGCACCCTTCATGTAGTTCGACCAGATCTTGGCCGGGATCGTCCCGCCGGTCATCTGCGCCACGCCCTCGACGTTCAGGAGGGACTGGTTCGTGTCCCGGTACCCCACCCAGGTCGCCGTTGCGAGCGCCGGTGTGTAGCCCACGAACCATGCGTTGCGATAGTCGGTGGCCGTCCCGGTCTTGCCCGCGGCGGGCTGGCCGATGGCGGCTGCCGTCCCGGTGCCCCTGGTGATCACCTGCTGCAGGATCTGGGTGACCTGGTCCGCGACTGCCGACGGGATGGCCTGCACTGGGGGCGAGGGTCCGTCGTCGAGGACCTTCCCCGTCGCATCGACGACCTGGGACGCCAGCTTCGGGGCCCGGTAGACCCCGCCGGCGGCGAAGGTGGCGTACGCCGATGCCATCTCCAGCGGCGTCACGCTGGCGCTGCCGAGGGCGAGCGAGGGGACGGCCGGCAGGTAGGTCTGGCAGATGTCGCTCCCGGCCGGCCTGCAGGCGACCAGGGGGGGCACGATGCCGCCGGGGGCGGGGATCCCCATCGCCTTCGCGACATCGACCACGGCCTTCGGCCCGACCTGGAGGATCAGCTGCGCATAGACGGTGTTGACGGAGTTGACCGTGGCGTCGGTGACGCTGATGCCGCCGAAGGACTCGCCGCCGAAGTTGCTGACGCAGCCGGGAATCCATCCCTTGGGACAGAGGCGTGCCGGCCCCTGGTAATAGGCCTGCGGCGAGATCCCGTGCTCGAGGGCGGCCGCCAGCACGAAGGGTTTAAACGCAGAGCCGGGCTGGCGCCGGCCCATCGTCGCGATGTTGAACTTCTCGGTGCCGTAGGCCCGGCCCCCCACAACCGCCTTCACAAACCCCGTGGCGGGATCGACCGTCACGAGTGCCCCGTACGGATCGGCGGGGTTGGGGAGGGCCGCCGCCAGCGTGGCCTCGGCTCCCGCCTGCATGCCCGCGTCCACCGTCGTGTGGATCTGCAGGCCTCCCTCGTACACGGCCTTCGCTCCATAGCGCTGGATCATCTGCGCGCGCAGAGCGTCCAGGAACCACGCCAAGTGGGGGTTGTCCGGGACCGGCGTGACCAGGGTGGGCTTGTCGGCCCGAACCTGGTCGGCCTCGGCGTGGGAGATCTGACCCAACGCCTCCATCCGGCCCACGACCCGGAGGCGGTCGGCCTCGGCGCCCGCCGGGTTCGTCAGGGGCGAGTCGTGGTCGGGTGAGTGGATGATCCCCGCCAGCATCGCCGCCTGGGAAATCGACAGGTCGGCGGCATCCTTGCCGAAGTAGGCCCTGGCGGCCGCCTGCGCACCGTAGGCCCCGTTGCCGAAGTACACGGTGTTGAGGTAGCGGTTCATGATCTCGTTCTTGCTCAGGTGGCGCGAGATCTCCAGGGCGATCCGGGCCTCGAGGATCTTGCGGCCGAGCGAGGGCTTGTTGCCGACGAAGGCAACCTTCACGTACTGCTGGGTGATCGTCGAGCCGCCCTCGACGACCTTGCCGGACCGGAGGTCGGCCATCGCCGCCCGGATCGCCGAGCGGACATCGATGCCCGGATTGGAGTAGTAGCGGGCGTCCTCCTCGGCGACGACCGCCTGCGGCAGATATTTGGAGATGCGGTCCAGGGCGACCGGCTGGCGGTTGATGGCGCCATGCCAGCTCGTGATGACGCTGCCATCCGGCGCGTAGACGGTAGTGGTCTTGGCAGTGGCAGATGGAAGCTCCTTCGGGATGGAAATGGGCCCGAGCACCACGAAGAGCACGACCCCGGCGAGCACGACCGCCCCCACGAGGAGCAGCACGATCAGGGCGAGGATGGTCCCGAGCAGCGGAAGGTTGGCCAGAAACGAGGCGACGCCGGACAGGGGGCCCAGTCCCGGAAGCGGGACCGGCAGCCGCCGCCAGGTGGAATCCTTCTGATAGGACCAGGACACGGGGGACTCCGTCGGATACATCGGTCCCGGCGGAGCTCGTGTTCAGCAGCGCCGGGAAAGCTCGAATGGGGCTGGTGCCGGCGCTGCTGGAGGTGGTTCGGCAGCTACGCGGCGGGCAACGTTCGTGTGGCCGATAGGCATCTCGTATCCCGGGCCCCGACCAGCCGCACGCTGCCGCCGCCGAGCTGCGGCACGGTAGACCTCTGGCTGGACGTGGGCGTGACGAGCCCCTCGACGGGATGAGGCCGGGGGGTGGGAAGGATGCGATGCCAAAGTGAGCCGCCGGTGGCGACCAAAATTGCGAGAAGGCACATCGCGCTCATCTCTGGCATGGAGAGATGAATATACCCCATGGCCGAAAAGTTCAATCCTTGACATTGGCTGGCGGCCCGCCAATGGCCAGCTGTAGAAGGCGTTGCAATGCGGAGGGAGCCCAGGCGAACCGCCGCCGAATTGGTGCGAAGAATTGGCCGGTGAATTGGGCGCCGAATTCGACCTCCAGCTCAGCGGCTCATTGGCATCCCGGCAAACGCCGCCAGCACGCCGAGGGCAGCCGCCCCGCCGAGGGCGCTCACGACGCCTCGCCGCAGAAGGAGCAGCCACGCCGCCGCCACGGCCAGCACCGCCAGCTGCCAGGGGTGACCGAGGGCAAGCCCCAGGGGGATGGCAGCCCCCGCGATACCGCCGACGGCCGCCGGTCCCGCCCCGGCAAGGAACCCCTGGACCGTGGAGCTCGCCCGCAGCGCGGCGAAATGTGGCGCCCCGAGCAGGATGAACCCATAGGAGGGGGCGAAGGCCACGACCGCCGCCAGTACGGCACCCGCCGCCCCGGCGGCGGCGTAGCCGACCACGGCCACGGTCAGCACCACGGGTCCCGGGGTGAGCTGGCCGAGGGCGACGGCTGCCAGGAACTGGCTGCTGGTCATCCAGTGATACGAGACGACCGTGTCGTGCTGCATGAGCGGGATGATGACGAAACCGCCCCCGTACGACAGTGCACCCACCTTGAACGCCACCCAGCTCAGGGACAGCAGGCCGCCCGCGCCCGCCGCAACCCCCAGCGGCAGCGCCAGGACGCTCCAATGTGGCCGGCGGTCGGATCGACACAGCGCCTCGGTGACGCCACAGGCGCCGATGACCGCAACGAGCCAGGGCCCGATCGCGGCCGCCGCCGCTGCCCCGGCGACCAGGTAGCACCCCCAGCGCCACCGGCCGGAGTCCCCTGCCCGGCGCCGGCTGGCCGGCAGGAGGCCGACCGCCGCCTGGAGCGCGACCGCCGGCACGGCTGCCCCCGCGCCCGCGGCCGCTCCGAGGACCGGCAGGGGCGGGCGTGCCTCAAGGAACAGGGCGGAGAGACCCAGGATCACGAGGAGGCCGGGCACGACGAAGCACAGCGCCCCGACCAGCGCCCCGGCGGGGCCGCGCAGCCTCCAGGCACAGTAGATGGCGAGCTGCGTCGAGGCCGGGCCGGGCAGGAGACCCGTGGCGGCGATGCCGTCCTCGAATTCCTGGGCCGACAGCCATCGGTGGCGCTCGACGCAGAGCCGGCGGAGCGCCGCGATGTGGGCCGGTGGCCCCCCGAACCCCGTGACACCGATGCGGCCCCACTCGAGGGCGATGGTGGCGAGGGAGACCCGCGGGGGGTCGGCGGGGCTCACCGCCGGGCCAGGACTTCTCCGGCGAGCTCGCGCAGCGCCCGCCGGCAGGCGCCGAGCGCCTTCCGGCCCTCGGGCGTGGCGCGGTAGCGGCGCCGTTGCCGCCCGTCGACAACTTCCGGGCGCGAGCTGAGGAGGCCCGCGGCCTCCAGCCGTGCGAGCAACGGGTACATCGTCCCGGGGCTCACCGGGTAGCCGTGCCGGGCCAGCTCTTCGATGAGCC
This sequence comes from Actinomycetota bacterium, assembly GCA_025963875.1. Classification (GTDB taxonomy): domain Bacteria; phylum Actinomycetota; class CADDZG01; order JAHWKV01; family JAOPZY01; genus JAOPZY01. The sequence goes on along the minus strand of JAOPZY010000159.1, from coordinate 3,542 downwards.
AGGCCCCGTGCACCTCGCCGGCCGCCGCATGGTGCAGCACATGCAGGCGCATCGCCCCCCGCTGGAACTCCCGCACGACGTCCATATCGTTGAGCGATATCGTATATCGACATCGCAGTGCGATATCACCGGCATGCGTACCATCCAAGGATGAACGTTGCGATGGAGGCGGCCCCGGTCCGCGTCCACCTCCAGACGCCGGAGCCCGCCCACGCCCCGGAGTTCCTCGCCGCGGTCTCCGCCAGCCGCCCCCTCCACCGCCCGTGGGTCTCGCCGCCCGCCACCAAAGCCGCCTTCCGGGCCCACGTCGCTCGCTGCGGAGAGGACAACTTCCGGAGCCTGCTCATCCGCCGGAACGACGACGAAGCGCTGGTGGGCCTCGCCAACCTGAGCGCCATCCAGCGGGGCAACCTGCAGTCGGCCTACCTGGGCTTCTACGCGTTCGTGCCGTACGCCGGCCTGGGCTACATGACCGAGGGGCTCACCCTCGTCCTCCGGCTTGCCTTTGGAGACTTGTCGCTGCATCGGGTCGAGGCCAACGTCCAGCCCGCCAATACTGCGTCCCTGGCCCTCGTCGAGCGCGTCGGCTTCCAGCGGGAGGGCTTCTCCCCTCGGTACCTGAGGATCGGGGATGTGTGGCGCGATCACGAACGGTGGGCGGCGCTGGCCGACGAATGGGCGGCCCGGGCGGCCGCTGGACGTGGAGGTGAGTAAGATCTGGTAGCCGTTTCCTTTTCACCTTCAGTCGCCGAGGTCGCAAAGGATGGAGTCGACACCCGCCATCCGTGCGGAGGGGCTGACGAAGCGCTTCGGACGGGTCGAGGCCCTCGTCGACCTGCATCTGGACGTCGCCCAGGGCGAGGTCCTGGGCTACCTCGGTCCCAACGGGGCCGGGAAGACCACCACCATCCGGCTGTTGCTCGGGCTCGTGCGGCCTTCTGCGGGAGGTGCGCAGATCTTCGGGCTGGACAGCCAGCGCGACGTGGTCGAGGCACACAAACGCCTGGCCTACTGTCCCGGCGAGGCAACGCTGTGGCCTGCCCTCACGGGCGAAGAGACGTTGCACCTGCTCGGTGAGGTCCAGGGCAGGGTCGACCCCTCCTACCGGGCGGAGCTCATCGCCCGGTTCGACCTGGACCCCTCCAAGAAGGTGCGGGCCTACTCGAAGGGCAACCGCCAGAAGCTGGTGCTGATCGCCGCCCTCATGGGCCGGCCCGACCTGCTCATCCTCGACGAGCCCACCAGCGGCCTCGACCCCCTGATGGAGCAGGCGTTCCGCCGGTCGGTGACCGAGGCGAAGGCCAACGGCCAGACGGTGTTCCTCTCGTCGCACATCCTGAGCGAGGTCGAGGCGCTGTGCGACCGGGTGGGGATCCTGCGAGCCGGGCACCTGGTCGAGATCGGCACGCTGGCGGAGATGCGACATCTCTCTGCGCTCAGCGTGGAGATCCTCTTCGAGGGACCGCCGCCGAACCTCACCGGGGTGCCCGGCGTGAAGGCCGTGGCAGTGGACGGCAACCGGCTCCGCTGCCAGGTCACCGGCCCCATGGACCCCCTGCTGAAGGCGCTCGCCGGCACGAACGTGCGGGAGCTGCTGAGCCGGGAGCCATCGCTCGAGGAGCTGTTCCTCGCCCACTACGGGCCAGACGGTGGAGCACCTCAGACGGAGCTGGCCCACGGCGGCCACTGAGACCCTGACGCGGTCCCCGAGGCCGTCGGTTCAGCCGGCCGGCCACTCCCCCACGACGGTGATCGCCCGTTTCGTTGCCCGCAGGGCGGTGCGGTCGGTGATCGCGTGGGGCTATGTCTTCGCTGCCTACGTCGTCGGCTCGATCTCGGGCTTCGCACTCACGTACAAGACGCAGGCAGCGAGAGAGCAGCTTGCCCGGTCGTTCAGTGCCAACGTGGGGCTCCAGGCGCTCATCGGCCCCGCCCGTCGCATCGACACCGTCGCCGGCTTCGCCTCCTGGCGCACGAGCGTCACGCTCACGGCGATCGGCGCCGTCTGGGGCCTCCTGGCGTCGACTCGCCTCCTGCGGGGCGAGGAAGAGGCGGGTCGGTGGGAGCTGCTGGTCTGCGGGCAGACCACGCGCCGGCGGGCCGCTGCGCAGGGGGTGGCCGGGCTGGCCATGGGATGGCTGGTCCTGCTCTGCGTCACCGCCATCGCCGCAGTCGCCGACGGCGCGACGGTGCATCCGGCGCTGTCGCCCAGGGCCTGGGTGTTCTACGCCCTCTCGATCACCTGCGGCGCAGCGATGTTCCTCGCGGTCGGGGCCTTCACCAGCCAGCTCGCCCGCACCCGCCGCCGGGCCGCCACGATCGCCGGAGCCTGCCTCGGCGTGGCGTACCTGCTCCGGATGGTGGCCGACGTGAGCCCGGCGCTGGGATGGCTACGCTGGGCCAGCCCGCTGGGCTGGGTCGAGGAGATCCGCCCCCTGGTCGGGACGCACCTGCTGCCGCTCGTGCCCATCGGCGTGTTCACCGCCGGCCTCGCCGTCGCCGCGGTGCAGCTCGCCGGGGCCCGCGACATGGGCGACAGCATCCTGCCCGAGAGCGACACCGCCCCCCCGAGGACCCGGCTGCTCGACAGCCCCACCGGGCTCGGCCTCCGCCTGCTGCGGCCCACCGCGCTGGCATGGTTGGTCGCGGTTGCCGGGATGGGCTTCGTCGAGGGTCTCATCGCCAAGGGGGCCGCCACAGCGGTCACCGGCTCGGCCGCGGTCGAGCGTGCCCTGGGAAGGCTCGGGGGCCGCAACGGGGGCGTGGTTGCGTACCTCGGTCTCTCGTTTCTCATCTCCGCGATCGCCCTGACACTCGTGGCAGCGGGGCAGACGGCGGCCAACCGGGAGGAGGAGGCCACCGGCCGCCTGGACAACCTGCTGGTCCGCCCGATCGGACGGTGGTCATGGCTGGCCGGACGCCTGGGCGTGGAGGCCGGGATCCTCGCGGGCCTCGGTCTGGTGGCGGGGGCAGCAACATGGATTGGTGCCGTCACCCAGCACAGCGGGGTGGGCTTCGGCAGCCTGCTCCAGGGCGGCCTGAACGCGGTCCCACCGGCGGTGCTCCTACTCGGGGCCGGCACCCTGGTGCACGGGGCCCTCCCACGGCTCGTGACACCGGTGACCTACGGGATCATCGCCTGGAGCTTCCTCGTCGAGTTCGTCGGATCGGTGATCAACACGAGCCACTGGGTGCTGGACACGTCCATCCTCTATCACCTGGCTCCGGCCCCGGCAGCCCCGCCGCGTTGGGGCAGCGCGGCTGCGATGGTGGCGTTGGGGGCCGCCGGCGCGCTCGGCGGTGCAGCGCTGTTCCGCCGTCGCGACCTCATCAGCGCTTGATCGGCCGCCCAGTCCTCTAGCTCGCGAGCTTCGGGGCGGCACACACCGGATCCATGGGCCGGATCCCAACGTAGTCCGCACTGCCGACGGTGATGCCCAGGAGACTGGTGAGGCTGCCCACGATACCGAGCACCAGCGGCACCACCACACCGCCGACGACGTTCAGGAGGTCGGCGAGGAGACTCCCGAGCAATCCGGAGC
>JAOPZY010000021.1 GCA_025963875.1 Actinomycetota bacterium | reverse complement strand
GTCTCCCGCAGGAGGCTGTGACGGAAGGTGTAGCCGCCGCCGCGTGGGTCCACGAGGAGGATCTGACGGTCCACGCATTCGCGGATCGCCCGGATGAGGTCGTCGTCGGAGAGGCGCCCGAGGGCGGCCAGCAGCTCGTGGCGGACCGGTGACCCCGTGATCGCGACCATGGCGAGCACGGTTGAGGCCTGCGGGCTCAGGTTGCCGATACGGGCGAGCAGCACCTGGCGCAGCGTGGGGGGCAGGTCCTCCTGACCGGCGACCATGGCTGCGAGCAGCTCCTCGGCAAAGAAGGCGTTGCCCCCGGAGCGAGTCCAGATCGCATCGACGATGTCGGGTCGGGGCGGAGCCCCCAGGATGCTGCTCAGCTGGCCGGTCAGCTCCGCCCGGCTCAGCCGCCGGAGCTCGAGGAGGTCGGCGGCGACCCCGCGCACCATCTCGGCGAGCCAGGTGTGGAGTGCGTGCCCCGGCACCAGCGCGTCGCTGCGATACGTGCCGATGAAGAGGAAGGGGTACCGGCGGAGGTTGCCGGCGAGGAAGGTGAGCAGGTCCTGGGTCGAGCGGTCGGACCAGTGGAGGTCCTCGACCACCAGCACCACGGGGCCCAGCCTGGTCGCCTGCTCGATCAGGCGCAGGACGGGCTCGAAGACCTGGTCCTCGGCCCCGCGGACGGCCTCGGGCCGTGCCGCAGCGGCATGCCCGGCGACGGGCTCGGCATCGACCAAGCCCGGGGCGGCGATGCGGGCCAGGGCCGGCTCCTCCTCCCGGCGGCGAAGGGTCCGGAGCGCGTCGAGCACCGGCCAGTAGGGGGGAGCGCCGTCGGCGAGGGCCAGGCAGCCTCCGACCAGGACCGTGGCGCCGGCACCACGGGCGGCAACGAACTCGGTCACCAGCCGGGTCTTGCCCACACCGGCTTCCCCGGAAAGAAGAATGGCGCCGCCGCGGCCCTCTGCGGCTCGGTCGAACGCACGGCCCAGGAGGTCCATCTCTGCGGATCTGCCGACCATCTCGGGGCTGGATTGGCGTCCGGGCACCGCCCAAGTCTCCCGTACCACTCGCGAAAGAATGGCGAGTATACAGCGCCCTGGGCGCCCCTCGAGGCTCCGGCCGGGATACCGGGGTATGGCTTGTCCGGACCTCCGGACGCCAGCCAGGGCCGGAGGTTGGGAGCCTAGCGCGCGAATACGCGCGATTCCCTCCCAACTTCGCACCAGGGGCTGGTCGGAAACGGAGCGGCCTACCGGACCGGCTGCTCCTCAGCCACGCTGCGGTCGATCACGACCTGATCGCGCCCGGCGTCCTTGGCGCGGTACAGGGCGCCGTCCGCCCGTCCGATCACCTGCTCGATGGATTCGCCCGGCATGGCTTCCGCCACACCGGCGCTCAGCGTGGCGGCGCCCGGCAGATGGGAGCCCGCCGTCACCTGGGCCACACACCGGCGCAGGCGTTCCGCCCCCATGCCGGCTCCCTCGATCGTGCCGTTGGCGAGCACGAGCAGGAACTCCTCTCCTCCGTAACGGTAGGCGAGGTCGCCCCGGCGCAACTCGGATGCGATGACCCGTCCGAGTTCGGCCAGGAGGGCATCGCCACCCTGGTGGCCGTAGGTGTCGTTGTAGGCCTTGAAATGGTCGATATCGAGGAGGGCGATGTTGTAGCGGTGGCCCTGGCGAACGAAGCGTCCGTGGATGCTGGGGAGATCCTCGGCCAGGCGGAGCCGGTTGCCCAGACCCGTGAGGGCATCGCGGTGGGCCGCGTCGTCCAGGCGGGCGTTCGCCGCCTCCAGCGCCCGCCGGGTCTCCAGGATCTCGAGATGCAGCCCCCTCACTCGTTCGGCCACGATGAGCCGGGCCTCGAGTTCGTCCAGGTCAGCCGGCTTGGCCAGGTGGTCGTCCACGCCGGCCCGGAGCGCGGTGAGGACGTCGGGCCGGTTGCCACGTGCGGTCAGCAGGATGAAGTAGGGGTAGGCGATCTCCGGGTGGGCCCGCACCCGTTCGCAGAGCTCGACGCCGGTCAGCCCCGGCATCTGCCAGTCGCTGACGACGACATCTGCGCCGTGGGCGACCAGGTGCTGCCAGGCGGCCTCACCGTCGCCGACGGCGATGCACTCGTGCCCGAAGCTGCGGAGCAGCTCGCGCAGCAGCTCCCGGAGGAGATCGTCGTCGTCGGCGATGAGGATCTGCATCGCTTAGGCCGCCGGGTCCTGGGGCATGAGCGAAACCACGACCGCCTGCGCCATGCCGTAGGCCTCGTCCATCTCGCCGAGGACGGCTTCCAGGCCGGCGGCGCCGTCCTTCTCGCCCTCCTCCACCCGCCGGGCAAGACGGCTCAGCCGAACCGCTCCGAGGGTGGCCATGCTGCCCTTCAGCTTGTGGGCCAGCGCGATTGCCGTATCGGTGTCGCTGGCCCGGACCGCCACCCTGAGCTCCGCGATCAGCTCCGGTGTCCCCGCAAGGAACTGGCGGCAGATCCGGGCGAAGGCATCGGCGGGGATCTTCCGTCCGATGAGCTCCAGCCGGTCCAGGAGGGCGAGGTCTGCAAGCTCGTCCGCCCCCGCGGGGCTCGCCTCCGGGGACTCCGAGACCGGTTGCCGGCCCACCCCGCGCCCGCACCGCTGCAGTGCGGCGTGCAGCAGGTCGAGGTCGAGGGGCTTCGAGACGTAGTCGTCCATACCGGCCGCCAGGCAGCGTTCGCGGTCGCCCGCCATCGCGGCAGCGGTGAGGGCGACGATGGGGGTGTGCCGGCCGGGACCCTCGAGGGTCCGGATGCGCCGCGTCGCCTCGTAGCCATCCATGTCGGGCATCAGGCAGTCCATCACGATGGCGGCGTACGGGCTGTGCCGGACGGCTTCGACTGCCTCCGAACCCGAGGAGACCATCTCGACCCGGTAGCCGAGGCTTTCCAGCAGCCCCCTGCCCACCTCTCGATTGATCTCGGCATCGTCCACCAGCAGGATGCGGGCGCCCTCGCCCAACGAGGGTGCCGCCCGGTCGGCGGCGTGGTCCCCGGCGGGCCGGGTGCCGCGCGGGGCGCCCTCGCCGTCACCCACCTCCACAGCCGGGAGAGCGACCTCGAACCAGAACGTGGTTCCTGCGCCGGGCTCGCTGGTGAATTTGAGGCTGCTGCCCATGAGCTCAACCAGCTGACGGCAGATGGCCAAACCGAGGCCGGTGCCACCGAAGCGGCGGGTGGTCGATGCGTCGGCCTGCGTGAAGGGCTCAAGGAGGCGTTCCTTGCTGGACGGGTCGATGCCGATGCCGGTGTCCCGGACCGCGAAGCGCAGGTCTCCGGACGCGGCCTGCCCGATGGTGAATTCCACACCGCCTCGCTCGGTGAACTTGACGGCGTTGCCCAGGAGGTTGATGAGGACCTGGCGAAGCCGCACCGAGTCGCCGCGGACCCACCCTGGGACCCCCCGCGCCACGTTCAGGGTGAGGCTGAGACCCTTGTCGTTGGCCG
>JAOPZY010000169.1 GCA_025963875.1 Actinomycetota bacterium | reverse complement strand
CACCTGCCTCGATCCTCGGATTGACCCTGCAGCGTTCCTCGGCATCGGGCTCGGTGACGCGGCGGTGGTCCGCAACGCCGGCGGCCGAGTGACCGAGGCGGTCGTCGATGACGTCGCCTTCATTGGCTTCCTGGCTGCAACGATGCTACCCGAGGGCCCGCTGTTCGAAGTGGCGGTCATCCACCACACCGGCTGCGGCACGGGCTTCCTGGCCGACCCGGGCTTCCGCTCCGCCTATGCCGCCCAAGTCGGTGCCAACGAGGAGGGGCTCGCCGCCCAGGCGGTAACCGATCCCGAGGCCACTGTTCGTGCTGACGTAGCCCGCTTGCTGGCCTCACCGAAAGTGTCTCCTCGCATCACCGTCGCTGGCTACGTCTACGACCTTGACGCAGGACTGGTGCGCAGAATCGTGGCCCCGGCCCAGCCTGAGCAGCCCGAGGGGGTCGGCGCGTCATCACCCCGGCCTTAGCCGCTACCGACCGGCTGAGCAACAGCGGCCCCGGGGGTCTCGCCCCGTCGAGGTGGTGGAGATCGCCGCGGCAGGGGAGGAATCGTTGGTCCAGGTGGCGGGGACCACGCTGCACGAACTCGGCCACGTGCTGGCCGGCTGGCGAGCGGGCCACGGCGCGGAGTGGAAGCGAGCCTCGTCGAGAAGCCGGGCAGGTCCCGGCGCTACCTGGTTCCTGCGGAGGCAGCCCGCACGATCACCGCACTCTGCGTCCTGCGCGACCAGGTCATCGGCCCCCTCGTCGCCGGCGTGAGGGTTCCCCACCAGGGCCGACCCCCCAAAGCGTGGACCCGTGTCGACCGGGACTACGAGGCGCTCCGCGTCGGCATGCAGACCCTCTTCGGCGATCTCGGGCTTACCGCCAACACCCCCATGGCCGCATGAACAACTTTTTGTCGATACAGAAACCGCAAGCGTCTAGTGAGGGTCGGTGCCGCTGTCCGACCAGCTGATGCGCTTGATGCCGGCCTTGGTGCCGTTGTAGTCGATGGTGAGGGTGTGCTCCTGGCTGGACCAGAACCACTTGTATTCGGTGAAGCCGCCCTCGTCCTCGATGTAGATGTACATCGACCCCGAGCCGACCCCCGACGGGCCCCGCCCGTGGATCGACAGCGTGTAGAACACACCTGGGATCATCGAGCGATCGAGCTTGATCCAGTTTACGCGGGCGCCACTGTTGCCCACGATCACTTTGCTCAGGTCCGTTGAGCCGTTGATCGACACCGTCTCGCCCTGGAACAGCGAGCCGGCAGCCGCGACCGCCCGGCCGGTCACTTTGCCAGCGTCGGAGGTGGTGAACGCGGCCGTGGCCTCCCCACCGGCGACCAGGCGATAGATGTCGTTCTTCGCATTCACTACCCAGGGCAAGCCGTCGTACCCGGTGGCGATGCGGACCGCGGCTCCACCCATAGCCTCCCAGTCGAGCAGGAGGCGGGTGCCCTGCGCAGGGTTGTTGGGGCGCCGGCCGTTCCAGGCGTACATGGCCGAGTCCGTGGTGACCCAGGCGTGCAGCAGGGCCCCGACGCCGACGCCGACGTCGGTGGACTTGCCATTGCCAGGCAGGTTCGGCGAGACATCGGTCCACACCGCCCCGGGCCCGTTGAAGCGGTCCGGCCCCTTGCCCGGCGTCAGGTTCATCACAACCCCCCCGTCGTTCACCACCCACGGCAGCCCGTCGGGGCCGACCGAGACGGCCGTCGCCGCGCCGCTCACCGGTTCCCAGGTGTGCGTCCCGTTGCCAGGTACGCAGCGCATCAACTGGTGGCCCCCCGGGACCGTGGCCTTGGCCAGGCCCCACACCGACCCGTCCGTTCCAGCGGCGATGTCGACCAGACCGTCGACGCCTCGTACCTTCGGGAGTTGGCCGCGCTCCCAGTTCTTGGCGCCGCGGGGCTTGCGGTAGGAATAGCCGGCGGCGTTCACGACCCACAAGACTCCCGCGCCGTCAGCGGCGATGCGCACGCCAGCGCCATCCTGCTTGTCCCACGACGCCGTGCTCGCCGGATTCCAGCGCTGGACCGGTCCGTTGCCGTCCGAGCCCAGCTCACCGATCGACCACACCAACCTGTCGCCGCCCACCGCGATGTCGGTGGCCTTGCCGGGAATCCCGGACCAGCGCCAGCCGCCCGTATTGTCGATGTTCACCGGCGCGATGCGTGAGCGGAACGCGCCGACCGCGCGGTTCTTGACGCCGTCGAAGAGGGGTACAGCCTGGTCCTTGAAGCCGTAGGCCCAGGCCTCAAGCGACTGAGACGTGGCCGGCTTCTGCGGATCGTGCACCTTGGTGGGGAAGTGTCTGAAGATGTCCGCCGCATTCACCTCAGTGGTGCCTTTGTCGAGCAGATCAGTGATGGATTTCTGCGACAGCTGCGCCGTCTCGTTGGCGATCTGGTACCCGTTGCCCCCGCGGATCATCGTGTTGTCACCGTAGATCTGGAAGGCCTGAGGGTGTGCTTCCGACGACACCAGAAGCGACGAATCGTTGAAGTGGTTGTGAACGGAGTTGCTGGCCAACTGCACCACCCCGTTGCCAAGGAACGCCAGCCACCGCTTGTACGAGGCTTCCTGGGTGCTCCCGTCGGCCCGCACACCTGAGACTTGCATTCGCCTCTTCGGCGACCAGTGCTCGCTGGCGGTTTGCGGATCCCGCACGTCTCCTCGGGCGGCCGGGTTCGTGAACGCCGAGTAGAGCGAGCGCCCGGCCAGGTCCGGCTGACGTGCCAGGTTCATGAACTGGACCAGGTCCCAATCAGGCACCGCAGTCCACGTCGGGGCCACCCAGTCGAGGTACCACTGCATCACCAGCGTCTTGTTGACCAGGTGGCCGGCCGCGAAGGAGTCTTGCAGGAAGTGGTCGGCGTAGCCCTGGTGGATCCAGGCCAGGTTTGTCAGGCGGGCCCTACGGTCGCCCTTGGCGTGGTAGGCCTCTTCGGCGAAGGCTCGAGCCTGAAGGTAGAACTGCTCCCAGCGGTACCAGGAGTGGGGCGCAAAGTGACAAGCGTTGCGGGCGAGCAGGCCGGTGTAGTGGTCAATCCCCCGGGGCCCGAAGGCCTCGGTGAAGGCGTCCATCTTGCGCGTCTCCCAAATTGAGTCGGCGGTGTCCCATCCGAAGGTGTCGGCCACCGAGTCTTCGAATCCGCCGAAGTAGACCTGCTTGTCGAGCCAGCGGTCCTCGATCACCCACGAGACCCAGGCGTACCCCTCCTGGCGCACCTGCTGGAGGATCGGCAGAAGGTAGCCCCCAGGCAGAGCGTCGAGCTCGGCCGGCGAGGCAAGGTAGTCGGCCAGGGTGTTCAGCTCGCCGTAGGTGACAACCAACCCGCTGCCCCCGAGGGTGAGCGGCCGGATGTTGTCGAACTCCTTCCTGATCCGCTCGGCGTTGACCGCCTTCGGGTTTGTCTCCCACATGCGAAGGTACTGTTGTACGCGCTCCAGGAAGTTCTTTCGGTTGGCGCCACCGGCGGCGATCGCCGCGAAGTCCACCGTGCGCAGGTCGCCCAGCATGCGATGCTCCCACGAGGAATGGCACTGTAGGACGAGGGCGTCACCCTCGCTGAGTGCCCGGACCCGGCGCCGGCGGGAGCGGTCCGGCAGGCAGTCGCGGGCGAAGGCCCCGGCGAAGGCTGCGGCTTCCCACTCGGCCACTTCTGGACTGGACAGCAGACGGCTTCCGGACTGCTGGACCGCGTGGGCGACCTCGTGGGCGAGCAGCTCGAGCCCGGCATCCGAGTCGGGGCGGAGGGATCCGGCCCGGAAGAACACGTCGGCACCGGCCGTGAAGGCGTCGGCGCGAATCGACGCGGCGAGGTGGTCGGCCGTCTCGTCGTCGTGGAGCCGTACTCCGTCGAGGTGAGCGCCGTACGCCCGTTCCAGCGCATCCCTCAGGCGGTCCGAAAGCGGGATGCCCCGACCGATCTCGGCGCGGATCGCACCTTCGAGCGCCTTCGTGGGGGAGGGCCGAGTGCTACGGGTGCTCACAGACTGAGTTGCCGGTCCGAGACTGGGAATTGTGGGGATTGCCATCGGTCAGTCCTTTCGTAGCGCACTGCTCAAACTCGACCTACGCAAAATCCGCCCTTGACACTAGTGAGACAGCCTGGTTGCCTGCGAGTCACTGAAGGCCGAGCAGACTTTGGATCTCCCGGCCGCGAGCGACATTGCCGGCCAGGTTCCGCTCTATCGCACGAAGAGTGGGCCGACCGCCGAAAGTCTCGCCATGCTCAGCCTTCGGGGCCAGGCAGAGCGGTTGACATTCACTTGGACAACCTAGTACGGGTGGGGCAGCCCGGCGAGAGGCGATTGTGCACAATGCTCTGCCCGAAAGAGCGAGTCCCGACCAGTGCCCTACAATCGTCACAGCCATGGCAACTCGAGACGGGCACTTGCGGCAAAAAAGGTGCCGCCATGGACATGCGTGAGATGATGCGCTGCTCCAAGCGGGTCGATCCGGAGCCGGACCTGCCGATGCACTTTAGTTTCAGATGCGGCATCACCGTGGTGAGCAAGGTGGTCAAACCTTCATCGGTCACCACGAATGCCCGCATCACCCGACCTATATCAGCGAGTCCCATATCGAGGGCATTATTGATGCGTGCGCCCTTAGTCCAAAAGCCTGCTCCTCCTCAGAGCCCGGGGATACACAGCCAAGTTGAGAGCATCCACGCAGAAGCTCAACTCCGCCTCAGAGATGGACCTGGCTGAGACAGCGGTTCGGGAGTAGGTCCGCCAGGCCGACGTCGACGCCGGCCGGCGCGCCAAACTCGCCGACCTAGACCGGGCGCGAAGAGGCTAAGCGGCACGTCAACGCGTGAGAGCCAGTTGGCTGCCTAGGGAGGGTTTCACCCTCCGGGATACCTGTTCGGAGCTCTGAGGCGATCCTGGGCTCTCGGCGAAGAGCGGATAATTCTGGCCTCAGCGCTCACGGCCCATCTGCGAAAACGCATAAACGCACAGCCGTTTGGGCTTATCTACTTGCAAAGCAGGCGCTCTACCAACTGAGCTACGGCCCCGTGCGTTGATGAGTATAGTTGTGGCCCACTAAACTCGCAAGAACATGTGCGTGAGGCCCATTCTGAGCCTATAAATCGCACAGCGCTTGAAGAGCGTCTGCTTTTTTGAGGTGTTCCATATCGGCCTGTGTTCCGGTGCACGCGGAACACCAGCAGAACTCCGATGCTCTCTTCGCCAGCCCGTGCCACCAGTCATCCTCCCGACGGCCCGAGGGTGCCCCCGGTCCGTCAATCGGCGAGCTGCGCCTCTCCTCAGGTCTACTCCGCACCCTCGAGCCCCTGGCGCACTGGGCGGAGGTGCTCACGGGATTGGCCAACGATTCAACCCTTTGGCCACCCCCGCGATCGCGACGACGAGTGCCCGTTCGCTGTAGACACTGCAAGCACCATCGACTACACTGTAGTTGATGGCTCGGAGATCACCAATACCCGTGAGGTTCGACCCCGAGGTGGCTCGCCGCCTCAGTTCGTTTGCCGCATCTCACCCGGGCCTCTCTCTGTCGGCGGCAGCCAACCTGCTGGTGGACGAGGGACTGCGTACGACCGAGCATCCTGGCGTCGTGTTCCGGGACGGTCCGACGGGGCGCCGGGCCGCTCTCGCCGGTGGCCCCGACGTATGGGAGGTGATGCGAGCAATCAAGTCAGCCCGCGTCGCCGAACTGGAACTGAGCGAAGCCGAAGTGGTTGCCCTGGTCGTGGAGAACAGTGGGGTGCCCGCGCGCATGGTACGGACCGCATTGAGCTACTGGGCGAGCCATCCCTCAGAGATCGACGCCGAGATCGCGCTCGCTGATGACGCCGAGACTGCTGCCGAGCTGGCATGGCGACATGAGCGCGACCTTCTCTCGCGATAGCCGGTGACGTGCACGCTTCTGCTCGACGAGATGCTGAGCCACACCATCGCCCAGCAACTCCGGTCCCGAGGCCACGATGTCATGGCGGTGGTCGAAGATCCCTCGCTGATGGCCCTGCCTGACGAGGAGATCCTTGCCGCTGCAGCCGCGCAGGGCCGGGCCTTTGTAACGGCCAACATCAAAGACTTCACGCCCCTGGATCACCGCTACAAGGCGTCAGGCAGGATCCACGCCGGCCTCGTGCTCGTCTCAACCAAAGCGTTCCCCCAGGATCGAGCCTTCATCGGGGCGCTTGTCAGCGCCCTCGACAAGTTCCTGGACGAGGACAGGCCCTTGACCGACGCCGTCGTATTCCTGCAACGTTGAGCCGAGGCCGCCGCCTCCACTCCACCTGCCCATCGCGACGGTCAGGACCCGCCAGAGACACCCGTCACCTGGTCTGCGAGGTGTGTTTCATACCGCCCACCTTCGGATCGCGGCTCTCCGGCGATTCTGGGATGCCTCCGAAGAGCGGATAATTCTGGCCTCAGCGCTCATGGCCCCACCTGCGGAAACACACTCACGCACAGCGCTTGGGCTTATCTACTTGCAAAGCAGGCGCTCTACCCACTGAGCTACGGCCCCATGCGTTGATGAGTATAACCATGTACCAGACAACCCGCAAGGATACGGGGATCACACCCATTCTGAGCGAGGAAAATCGCACAGCGCTAACTCAGCGCCTGCTTTTTGCCCGCAGTTTGGGCCTTGCAGCAGAAAGGCCCGGAGAGCGCCCGGCGTTGGTTCTCAGGAGGAGTCCACCCCCCCACGCGCTAAGTACACCGTCGACCAGGGTGGCTAGCCAAAGAGGGCACGGGGGGGGCGCGTGCCGCCCACTACCGCACAGGGGCCAACGGTGCGGGGCCCAGTCGAGATAGTTGGACACCCGCCGCATTCGGACCCGAGGATGAGGAAGACCGGCGTAGAGGAACTGGATCCGCCGGGTGTACTGCAAGCACTGCCGGAGCGCTCCCGGGCTCCTGCCTTCGTTCTATCTGAGCCGGTGTCAAGGGCCGGCGCCTTGACATTGTCGAGGTCTCGGCTGACCGTTTCAACCGGAGCCGCGCCGGTCTGGTGTTCGTCGTCCCCCTGACCACCAGGGCCCGGGGGATCCCGACCCATGTCGAGGTCCACCCTCCCGACGGAGGTCTGCACGAGACGAGCTGGGCGCGCTGCGAAGACCTCCGTTCCGTATCGACCGAGCGCTTAATGACCGGCCCCCTGGGGACGGTGCCGGCCGAGGTCCTGGATGCCATCGGGGAGCGCCTGCGGCTGCTGCTGCAGCTTTAGGCAGTGGCCTTGGCGCCTCGCCATCAGCCCGCATGGCGGAACAGCTCGTAGCGCTCTTCGACGAAGCTTGAGTTCGGCCGGTCCCGACAGCGTGCGGACAACCAGATGAGTTCCTTGGAGGCCCCCGTCGGGCCACGGTCAGGGATCAGGATCTGCCCGTGGTGTCTGTCCCCTGCGTTTCGTTTCCGGAACGCGTGGGGACAGACAGCTGCACGTCGGGCCGGGGCCCAGTCACCACCGCCCCACCTCCATGACCACGGCTCGCCTTGAGTTACGACCCCGTGTGGTTGTAGGACGGTGGTTGCAGGGGAATCACCCTCATTGATGTTCGGCTGTGGAGGAACGGGACGAAGGTGAGGGTGCGTCGGTTTGTCGTAGCTCGGTTTGCCGTAGCCGGGGAGGGAGCAAACATGCGTAGAGTTGCGGTTCTTACGATTCTCGTTCTCGCAAGCGCCAGCCTGTGGGCGTGCTCGAGCAAGCAGACGGCATCGCCCACGCCGAGCGCGTCCGGCACCAGTTCAGCGACCCCCTCGACGCCCACCACCTCGACGGCAACGGCGATGCTCGACCACGAGCCGACCGGCACCGTCACCATGTCCTGGGCCTCCTCCAGCAACAAGCTGACGGTCGGCATCTCGATGATCGGCCTCGGGCCGAACTCGACCCATCCTGCCCACATCCACAGTGGAACGTGCGCCAACACCGGCAATGTCATCTATCCGCTCGACCCCGTGACGGCCACCGCCACGGGTGATGCGACCGTCACGACCACCGTGTCCAACGTCGGGGGCGGCATCCCTGCCAGCGGGTGGTCGCTGAACGTCCACACTGGACCTGCGCTCACCCCCGCCGACCAGTACCGCCCCATCGCCTGCATCGACATCTCCAATCCCTCGCACGCCGCCACCTTCACGGGCGCCTTCAAGCCCGTGCCCGGTACCGGCAACGACGTGACGGGTACGGCCGTCGTGTCGCTCGACCCCACCGCTCACAGCCTCGGGATGTCCCTGACGGTCCACGGTCTCGACCCGAACACGGCCCATGCGGCCCATGTCCACGAGGGAAGCTGCGAGGCGCAGGGTCCCGTCGTCTACTCGCTCCCCAACGTGAAATCCGACGCGACCGGCACCGGCTCGGTCACCGCGACCTTCTCCGGCGTCACCGCCACCGCCATCCCGAGCACCTGGTACGTGAACGTCCACAACACGACGGACGTGTCCACGCAGGTGGGCTTCACACCTCTGTCGTGCGGCAACCTGGTCAGGGGCCAGAGCGCAATGCCCTGAGGAGGGTCGGTATCCTCCGGGGCCGGGTGGTCAGGGGGACGATCGACACGGCTCCGGTTGAACGCGTCGTCGGAGACAACCAGAAAGGGTCACTTACGCAGCCCACGACAGGGTCGCAAGCCCGCAGCCTGGACCCGCATCGACCGCGACTACGAGGCCCTGCGTATTGGCATGCAGACCCTCTTCGGCGACCTTGGCATCGCCGCTGGCACGTCTATGGCCGCATAGACAGACTTTTGTCGATCGAGCATCGGCAAGTGCCTACGTCCGGCCCGAGACTTGGCTCGGGTCGGAGGGCCCTTCGGGGCAGGGCGAGCAAGGGAGTCCACCGCCGATTTCTGCATCGGCGGCCCTCGCCCGCCGGCGCCCTGAGCGAGGCGTGCCAAGTGGTGGCGCCCGAAGGCTCGTTGCCACTCACCCTCGGATCGCCGCTCTCCGGTGATTCTGAGATTCCGCCGAAGAGCCGATAATTCTGGGCACAGCGCTCGTCGGCCCCGGGCCCGCTCCCCAAGGGGAGTGTCATCGACGACGCACGCCAGGATTGACAGTGAGGGCCCTGTCAGCGAGCCCCCCCGCCACCCGTCGGCGAAGGTATGGTTTCATACCGTCCGCCCTCGGATCGCGGATCTCCGAGCATTCCAGGGCCTCGCCGAAGAGCGGATAATTCTGGCCTCAGCGCTCATGCACGACCTGCGGAAACGCACAAATGCACAGCGTTTGCGCTTATCTACCTGCAAAGCAGACGCACTACGTACTGAGATACGGCCCCATGTCTTGATGAGTATAAACGTGTCGCACGAACTCGCAAGAATACGTACGTCAGGCCCATTCTGAGCCTAGAAAACCGCACAGCGCTTGTAGAGCGTCTGCTTTTCGTGGCAAGGCCCTGCGTCGGCAGAATGCGCCAGCGCGCCGAGCGCTTAAACGCGAGGACGGCAAATGCAGGGGATGGCCCCCCAGTGATTGCGGCCGGTCAGCGAAGTCCCTCCCCTGGCACCTGTGACTATCAGGCCTTGCTGCGCAGGGTCGTGATGCCGGGATGGTCGGCGTCAGCGGGCAATCGCTGGCGGGCGCCGGCGTCCTTGAAGAAGTACCCGTCAAGGAAGTCCACGATGACTTGGCCGACTTCGGGCATTGCGGTGTCGTTCATGTACGGACCCAGGTGCGAGCCACCGTCGATGGTCAGCAAGAAGTGGGGGATCCCTGGTGGCACAGCATTGAACAGGCTGACGCTTGCCGAATACGGGTTGGTCTGGTCAGCGGTGGCGTGGATTGCGAGAAGCGGCGGCGAGTCAGGGGCGAAGTAGGTGCCAGGAAACATCCCGATCCCTCCGGCCATCACCACTGCAGCGGCGACTCGGCGGTCCCTGAGGGAGTTGTTGTACGCCCAAGCCGAAACTGTTAGGCCGCCGTCTGAATGACCGAGAGCGGCGACCCGTGCGGGATCGGCCACGGGTGGGAGCAGCTGCGGTTGCTGTTTCGCCATGCTGGTCACCGCGTCGACCAAGAACGACAGGTCAGCTGGCTGATTGACGATGTCGCTGCGGTTGCCGTCGCCGCGCTCGGCGCTGGTGTGGGGAAACGCCGGGGCCGCCACGATGTAGCCCGCGGCGGTCACCCTGTCGAGGATGCGCTCGTATCCGGCAGCGGGCAGGCGAAAGCCGTGAGCCATGAGCACCAGAGGGAACGCCCCGCCAACGGGCTCGGTGCCGGCCTGGCCGGGCCGACCCTTGGCTGGGAAATGGACGATCGTGTGAAGGACCCTTTGCCGGCTCGTATCGGTGAAGTCGCGGAGAACCGTGCCGACCGCGAAGCGAGGTGTTCCGTCACCAGCGGCAGCGTCTGCCGCCGGCGGCGTCGTTGTCACCGTGGACTCGGAGCCGCTCGTCGGCGCAGAGGTGGAGCCCGTCGGTCCGGGCGCTGCCGGGGTCTGTCCCGGCCGAGACGAGGATCCTCGCCCGAGCGACCCCCGCTCTCCCGAACACGATGCGACGCTCATCAGGACCGCCATGGCAGCCAGTACGGACACCGCCTGAGATTGCCGTCGCCGCCCGGCGGGACCGCGGCAACCTGAGGGCGTTGCTCCGGGTGGAAGCTGTCGGGAGCGCGGCTGGCCCTTCTCCTCCGGGCGAAGGGATCTTGCCTTTCCGGACGCCGGGTGCCCGTTACGCCGACTCGCCGTCATCTGCGTCGGACCCAAAGGGTTCATAGTTCTCCCAGAAGGGGAGGAACCAGTCGGCGAACAACGGCCAGCCTCTCCGGACGCCCTTCACCAGCAGGCAGGGAGAAGGCGTCGCGGGATCCCGGGATCCTGGAATCGCAACTCTGTTGGATACCGACGAAGCAGATCCAGTCACGGAAGCATCCCAAGTCGAATTGGTACCCTCTGAACCAAATTCAGATATTTACCGTAATACGAGAACGATCCCTCCTACCGGGACAACTTCTTCGGATGTAATAATGCACTCCACGGGCTTTGTCCTTATCACGTCGTCCGCCCCGTAAGAGGAACTTCCTGCGGCGCGACCCTTCGATCGGTGGATGCAGCTGCTCTCTTGCGAGGTCTGTCAGCCCACCAGCGGACCGGCCCAGCGCCAGTCGCCCTCGGGGCCGAGGAACTCCACCCGCTGTACCTCGTCC
>JAOPZY010000116.1 GCA_025963875.1 Actinomycetota bacterium | reverse complement strand
CGTGTTACGCGCCAATGAGCTTGCTGTTAAGCCGCTGTTTCCGAATGATTTCGTGGCGGTTACCGACGGGCGAGCGCCGCGAAGGTGGGCTCGGATTCCACGGCCGCCGGAGACGGCCGCAGGAAGTTCCACCGGACGATGGCAAGGCACACCACGTAGAAGGCGATCAGGCCCCACAGGGCGGCGATGGGGCCGCCGGTGAGGGACGTCGACACGCCGTAGCCCTGCGGGATGAGCCACCCGCCGTAGGCGCCGATGGCAGCGATGAAGCCGAGGGCAGCCGCCGTCTCCACCCGCGCCGTGCCCAGGGCGGCGAGTCGTGCGGCCTCGCCGGCTCCGGCGGCCGACCGGAGGTGATGGGCCTGGAAGGCCTTCGGGATTATCTGGAACGTGGACCCGTTGCCGATGCCGGTGAGGATGAACAGCAGGAGGAACGAGGCGAAGAAGCCTGCGAACGCCCAGGGCTCCGTGCGGTGCGCGAGGCAGAAGATCACACCCCCGACGGCGAAGATCATCGCCCCGAAGGAACCGAGGGTGACCCGGGCACCACCGAGCCGGTCCGCCAGCCACCCACCGACGGGCCTGGCCAGGGAACCTACGAGGGGCCCCAGATAGGCGACCGAGAGGGTGACGTTGGGGAACTGCGACTTGATCAGCAGAGGAAGCCCCGAGGAGTAGCCGAGGAACGAGCCGAAGGTGCCGATGTAGAGCAGGGACATGACCCAGGTCGGCTTGCGCCGGAAGATCCCCAGCTGGTCCCGGATGCGGGCCCGGGAGACCTTGAGGTTGTCCATGAACACCCAGGCGCAGATGGCCGCCACCACGATGAAGGGCATCCAGAACAGCCCCGCGTTCTGGAGGAACACCGCCCCGTTCCTACCCTGCGAGACCTTGCCCTGCGAGCCGCCGACCACCGCGATGGCACTCCAGGTGATCACGATGGGGACCACGAGCTGCGCCACCGCCACGCCGACGTTGCCCCCTGCGGCGTTGAGACCGAGGGCCACCCCCTTGCGCCGGTCGGGATAGAAGTAGGAGATGTTGGCCATGCTCGAGGCGAAGTTGCCGCCGCCGAACCCCGCGGTGGCGGCGGCCAGGAGGAAGGCCCAGTAGGGCGTGCCGGGATGCGAGACCATCAGGACGAGCAGCGCAGTGGGAATCAGCAGGAGCAGGGCGCTGATGGTGGTCCAGTTGCGCCCTCCGAAGCGGCCCACGGCGAAGGTGTAGGGAACCCGCAAGGTCGCGCCCATCAGCGTCGGCAGGGCGACGAGGGTGAAGAGCTGCGCCGTCGAGAAGTGGAAGCCGGCCTTGTTCAGGCTGACCGCCGTGACGCTCCACAGCGTCCAGACGCAGAAGGCGAGGAACTCGGCGAAGATCGAGAAGGTGATGTTGCGACGTGCCACCGACTTCCCCTGGCGCTCCCAGAACTCGTCGTCGTCCGGCTGCCAGTCCTCGATCCACGGCTTCGCCCTGATGGCCAATGCGCCCCTCCCGCTCGTCGCTTGGAAGGGAGCATCCCCGAAGAAGGTTGCGAACTGGTTTCTCGACCGTTACGAATCAGATTCGCCGTCGTGGACCCACGGTCCCTCTGCCGGCACTGCTTCATGGGGACCGGGCCACGGGGGCATGGTGGCGATGGCGAACCGCAGGGGTTCCTCTCCGACGGCCCGGAACTGAAACGCCGTGCCGGTTGGAATGGTGAGGAAGACCCCCGGCCCTACCCGGCAGATCTCCTCCGCCTCCCCGCTCCGTCGCCACATCTCACCTTCGCCGTGGAGGAAATACCAGACTTCCTCGATCGTGCGGTGCCGGATGGCCCTGGAGGTTCGGCCTGCGGGGAGAACGAAAACGGAGAGACCGCCCCGCGAGCATTCCAGCCCGAGATAGACCTCTGAACCGTCCGGTGCAAGAACGTCCGGGTGCTCCCCAATGGACTTCGTTTCCCACGGCATCAGCGCCTCCTTCCTCTCCCTATTCACGTTGCATTCTCGCTTGCAATCGTGCGCAGAGGTTGGTACAATCGAACACATGTTCGACTCAGCTTCTCGCTCCGCATCCGGCCTCCCCATCGGGGAGCTGGTCGATGCCATCGCGGAGGAGTCTGGCCAGATCGCAGCCGCCCAGTGCCGGATGCTGCTGAAGCTGGCCGAGTTCGACGCCCGGGAGGACGCCGCATTCGCCTGGGACTGCAAGTCGGCGGCGCACTGGCTGTCGGGGTGCTGCGGCTACGACATGGCAGCCTCCTGGGAGATGGTGCGGGTGGCCCGGCGACTTCGGTCGCTGCCTGCGATCACCGAGGCGTTCGGCAAGGGCCAGCTCAACTACCACGCAGTGAAGGCGCTGGTGCGCATCGCCACGCCCGAGACGGAGGCTGACATGGTGGAGATGGCCAGGGTCGCCACCGGCTCGCAGCTGGGGCGCATCGTCTCGTCCTACCGGCGCGTGCTCGCCTCCTATGCGGATGCCAAGGCTGCCTTTGCGGGCCGGGAGCTGCACTGGTCCTTCGACGCGGAGGGGTTCTTCTGCTTCAAGGGACGCCTCCCTGCCGAGGCGGGGACGGTGCTTCGCCAGGCCCTGGAGGCGGCGGCGGCGCAGCTGCGGGCGGAGGATGCGCAGTCCGGCGTCTACGACGCCGCCGACGACCAGCCGCCCGGGCGGGCACGGATCCCTGCGGCCGCCAACCGGGCGGACGCCCTCGTCGCCATGGCGGAGTCGTGCCTTGCCCGGGGGCTGGAGTCACGGGCGGGGTCGGACGCCACCCAGGTGATCGTGCACGTGTCCGCGGAGACCCTGGCGGGGACCGGGGAGGGCGAGCACTGCGAGATCGAGGACGGACCGGAGATCGCTCCCGAGACGGCTCGGCGTCTTGCCTGCGACGCCGCGGTGGTGGGCGTGGTCGAGGATGCCTCGGGCGAGGTGCTGTCGATGGGCCGCAAGACCCGCAAGGTCTCGCCCGCGATGGCCCGGGCGCTTCGGTGCCGGGACAAGGGCTGCGTGTTCCCGGGCTGCGGGCAGACCCGTTTCGTCCAGGCCCACCACATCACGCACTGGGCGCACGGGGGCGAGACGTCGCTCGAGAACCTCACCCAGCTCTGCTGGTTCCACCACCACCTGATCCACGAGGGGGGCTTCGGCCTCGCCAGAGACTCGGAGTCGAAGTCGCTGGTGTTCAGCCGGCCCGACGGGGCGGTGATCGACAAGGTGCGGATCGAGACGGGCCCCCACGACGGCCAGCTCGACCTGGACGTGGACGTGGGCTACGGGGCCAGGCGCACCGATCGGATCCATGTCGAGCACAACGACGTCATGCGGTTCTTCTCCCGCAACGACAGGCGGATCCCAAAGTTGCCCCGGGGGCGCCCGCCCGATCCCGAGCCGGATCCGAAGTAGTACCTCGAACTGTCGATCACCCCTCTGCGGGCCCGGAAGGCGATTCACCCTGGTTGAGTCGCTCAACCAGTTCCTCAGCCTGCTCCTCCAGAATCTCTGGCGGCAGGAAGCTGCCAAGAATGTCGCGGGTGAGGCTGTATTCGGTTGCAGCAAGCAATCGAGCGCGGGCTGTCCTGTCGGTGTCGGCACCGGCTTCCGAGACGCTACGCCTCGCGTGTGCAGCCAATTCTGCAGCAACGAGCCAGACCTCTTTGCGCTCCCGCCGATCTCGCCGCGTGCATGCCTCAAGAGCGGAGCACCATGAATGCCACCGCCAGGGCGGTTTGAGGCGACGTACCGCGAAGCGGAGGGATGAAACGAACGTGGCATCGATTCGGGCCCTTCGTTGGCATTCGGCCTCAACGGCTTCCAGGCGGGCAGGATCGCCGGCCAGCCCGGAGAGTAGGTTTCGGCTATAGAGATCGATGAGTGCTTCTCGTCGATCTACCTTGCGAGTCTCCAGACCACCAGCCAGTTCGACAGCCCGCGGCCCCGGATCCGCATCGTAAAGCTGTAAGTTGATCGCACAGCCCCAGGCGCGAACCGTATCTTGGTGGTCCGGGGACTCAGGTGGAGTGATTGCAGTCATACCTTTTCCTCCGCTTCGCAAGATCAAGGACCTCAACCGTAAGGACCACCACCGACACTCAGCGTGCGATTTTCAGAGAGCGCGAAAAAATCTGGAGCAGGGGTGCGTCGAATAGTCCTCGCTCAGCGGTGAAAATTCGACGCGCCTCAATAGCTGCGGCTCGACTCAGGAATCAGCGGTAAGCCAGCCGTTCGCCTCCGCTGCCTGGGCTGCCTCGATCCGGTTGCGGGCCCCGGTCTTGCCGATGGCCGACAACAGGTAGTTGCGCACCGTCCCCTCGGAGAGGAACAGCCGCCGGGCGATGTCCGCCACGGTCGAGCCGTCGCCGGCGGCGCTCAGGACGTCGCACTCCCGGGCGGACAACGGGTTGGGGCCTGCATGGAGCGCCGCTGCGGCGAGGGTGGGGTCGATGACCCGTTCGCCCTTCAAGACCCGGCGGATGGTGACGGCGAGGTCCGCAGCGGGGCCGTCCTTGACCAGGAAGGCGGAGGCCCCCGCCTCCATGGCCCGGCGGAGGTAGCCGGGCCGGCCGAACGTCGTGAGGATCACCGTCTTGCACGCGGGCAGGTGGCTGCGCAGTTCCCGGGCCGCCCGGAGGCCGTCCATCCCCGGCATCTCGATGTCGAGCAGGGCGACGTCGGGCCGCACCTCCAGGGCCTTCTCGAGGACGTCGCTCCCCGAGGCCACCTGCGCCACGACCTCGAGGTCGGGCTCGAGGCCGAGCAGGGAGGCGAGCGCACCCCGCACCATGCCCTGGTCCTCGGCGAGGAGGATGCGGATCATGCGGGTGGCAACGTCGCCACCAGGCGGAAGCCCCCCTCCTCTCCGGGGCCCGCCTCCAGGGTGCCGCCGGCAAGGGCCATGCGTTCCGACAGGCCGGGCAGTCCACTGCCGGCGCGGGGCGAGGCCCCCGGCCCCCGCCCGTCGTCGCGGACCTCGACCACCACGTCGTCGCCCCGCCGCAGCACGCTGATCTCGCAGCGCCGAGCCCCGCTGTGGCGGACGACGTTCGTGACGCCCTCCCGGACCGCCCAGCCCAGCACGCTCTCGAGGCCGGCGCTGAGTGGGCCGGCGCTCACCCGTACCACCGGGTCGATGCCGGCCGCCGACAGCGCCGAGCGGGCCTGGTCCAGCTCCTCGGCGAGGCCTCGGGAGCGGTAGCCGGTCACCGCCTCCCGTACCTCGACGAGCGACTGGCGGGCGACGGCTTCGATCTCCCGAACCTCCCTGACAGCGGCCTGGGGATCGGCGTCGGCGAGGCGTCGTGCAAGCTCGCTTTTCAGCACGATGACCGACAGGCTGTGGCCGAGCAGGTCGTGGAGGTCCCGGGCGAACCGCAGCCGCTCCTCGCTGACCGCGAGCCGGGCCACCTCGGCCCTCGCCTCCCGCAGCTCGGCGACGAGGACCATCGTCTGGCGCCAGGCGACGATCATGCCGCCGATCATGAGCGTCATGAAGCCGAAGAAGGCAGTGTTGGCGGCTCCGACATGCAAGGCCTATGTCGCCACAAGCGCCACCACCGTGACTGCGGGGATGGCGACGACCGAGCGCCTCGGGGCCAACGCTGCCCCGTACGCCACGCTCAGGTAGATCAGCAGACCGATCCAGTTGGCCCCGAAGCCGAACACCAATGGCCCAGGGCTGGCCCCAGGGGAACCGCCAGACCACCAGCTCGTACAGCCCGACGAACAGCACGCCTCCGGCCCACGCGACCGCCGCCTTCGGACCACGGATCCTGCCGTGGACCAGGTCCCCGATCGGGTAGGCAAGGAAGACCAGCCAGACCGAGAAGGCCGCCACCCGCACCCAGAAACTCTGTGGGCTCCCGCTCATGAGTCCCTCACGCTGGCCCGCCGGTAGCTCCAGGCGGCAAGCACCGCCAGGGCTGCGGTCCACCCCGCGAGGATAAGGCCGCTGGATGCCGACGGCGCGTGGCCGGCGGCGATCCGCCAC
The DNA here is from genome assembly GCA_025963875.1 of Actinomycetota bacterium. Classification (GTDB taxonomy): domain Bacteria; phylum Actinomycetota; class CADDZG01; order JAHWKV01; family JAOPZY01; genus JAOPZY01. The sequence continues at coordinate 8,219 of JAOPZY010000116.1, read as the reverse complement.
CCGAGGTCCCCGAGGCGGTTTGTCGGCAGGACGTGGCCGATAGTTCGCAGGGCCTTTGGAAGGATCGACAGCGGCATCCAGAGCCCACCGATCGCCGGGAGCACGAACCAGGCGGCAAGGGTGAGGCTGTAGGAGGAGTCGCCGTCGGCGAGGTAGCCGATCATCAGGCCCAGCATGGCGAACGGGGCCGTGCCGAGTGTGGTGAGGGCGATGAAGGCAGCCCACTCCCCCGCCGTGAGCCGCACGCTGTGGGCAAGGGCGGCCGTCAGGCTCATCAGCACGACGGCCGGGAAGCCGAGGGCCATGGCCGCCAGCACCTTGGCGGCGATCACCTTGCCCGCCGGCAGGGGGGTCGTCCGGAGCTGGCGGAGCCAGCCGGAGCCCCGCTCGGCTGCCACCCGGGGGCCGGTGGCGAAGAGGACCGCCCCGATGGCGCCGTAGGCGGCCATCGAGACCATGAGCTGGACGGACTGCTTGAGCCCCTCGGCCGGCTGGCTCCCGAACAGGCTGCTGAACAGGAGATAGAAGCCGACTGGCGTCACCAGGCTGAGGAACAGGTAGCGGCTGTTGCGGATGACCCGCAGCACCTCGAGGCGAAGGTACGTGATCACCGGACACCTCCCGTGAGCGTCAGAGAGGCCTCCTCCAGGCCGGCGCCGGTGACCTCGATGTCGTGGACCTGGTCCCTGGCCGCGAAGAGGGCACGAAGGGTGATGTCTGCGTCGACGCTACGCAGCAGGACGCTGTTCCCGTGGATCTCGACGGACGTCACGCCGGGGGGAGGGCCTCCAGGCCCGCCGAAGGTCCCCCGGCAAGGGAGAACCGGATGGTACGACCCCCCGCCGCGGCCTTGATCTCGGTGGCGGGGCCGTCCGCGACGATCCGGCCCCTGTCGACGACGACGATGCGGCCGGCATTGTCGTCGGCTTCCTCGAGGTAGTGGGTGGCGAAGAGCACGGTCCGCCCTGCGGCGGCCTCCGCCCGCATGCTCGTCCAGAACGCCCGGCGCGACTCGACATCCATCCCGGCCGTCGGTTCGTCGAGGACGAGGATCGAGGGGTTGCCGGCGAGAGCCAGGGCGAAGCGCACCCGCTGCGTCTGGCCGCCGGACAGTTTGTCGACGTGGCGCCCGGCAAGGGCGGTCAGCCCCGCCGCCTCCAGCACCCGGTCGAGGGGAAGCGGGTCGGGGTAGAGGCCGCGGACGAAGCCGACGAGCTCGGCCACCTTGACGCCGGGCATCAGGCCGCCCTCCTGCAGCATGGCGGCGATGTGGCCCCTGGCGACGGCTTCCCCGGGCGGCATGCCCCACACCGCCACCGACCCGGCGTCCGGCGCCAGGAGGCCGAGCAGCATCGCGATGGTGGCCGACTTTCCTGCCCCGTTGGGGCCGAGGACGGCGACGCTCTCCCCCTTGCCGATCGTGAGGCTGAGCCCCTCGACCGCCCTCACGGCGCCGAAGCTCCGGTGCAGATCGTGGATCTCGATGGCGTTGGGTGTCACGTGGTCCCTCCTGTGTGGTTGCGAGGATCACGCTACGGAGTGCGGGGAGCGGCCGGTAGTGCGGGGCGTCACAACATGGGCGTGACACTTGTCATGACCGGCTTTACAATGGGACTGATTCCTGGCCGCCCTGTCGCATCAGCCGTCGCACCAGCCTGTCGCATCAGTTGGAGGCCACCCGAGCAACGACGCTCGCGCGGTTCCTTGCGCGGGCGTTTTTTTGTCCGAATGATTCGTTAACAGGGGGTTTCATGCCAACTCTGAAACCGGGTTCCATGTCGGGGGCGAGCAGCAGGAATCGGGACATCTTCGACCCGGCTCACGAGCGCGACGCCTGCGGCGTCGGATTCGTCGCCGACGTGGAAGGGCGGGCGAGCCACTCCATCCTGGAGACGGCCGTCTACTCGCTGTGCCGGGTGCGCCACCGTGGCGCCGTGGACGCCGACGGCAAGAGCGGGGACGGCGCCGGGATCCTGACGTCGCTGCCGGCCGACTTCTTCGCGGCCGAGGCGGCCCGGATGGGCACGCCGGCGGATCCGGCATTCATCGGCGTCGCCATGACCTTCGTCTGGAGCGACGGCCACCGAAGCATCATCGAGGACGCCTGCCGCTGGGAGGGCATCGAGGTCATCGGGTGGCGGGAGGTCCCCGTCGACCCCGAGACCCTCGGCGACCGGGCGAAGGCCACGCAGCCGGTCATCGAGCAGGCCCTCTTCCTGCGGCCGATCGGCGTCGATCACGCCGAGGCGGAGCGCCGCTGCGTCCGGGCCCGGAAGCGGGCCGAGAAGGCCTGCGCCGAAGTGGGTATCCGGGTCTACTTCCCGTCGTTCTCCTTCAGCACCATCACCTACAAGGGCATGTGCCTGGCGGACAAGCTGGGGGACTTCTACCTCGACCTGGTCGACGAGCGCTACCAGGTGCCGCTGGCGGTCTTCCACCAGCGGTTCTCGACCAACACCCTGCCGACGTGGGAGCGGACGCAGCCGTTCCGGATGCTCTGCCACAACGGCGAGATCAACACTATCCAGGGCAACGTCAACCGGATGCGGGCCCGGGAGGGCCGCCTCGGGAAGATCAACCTGCTCGAGGAGGAGCTGCTGCGGCCCGTCATCGACACCTCCGGGTCCGACTCCGCCATGCTGGACAACGTCCTGGAACTGCTCACCCGGGAGGGCCGGGACGTGCGGCACGCTGCCGCGATGCTGATCCCCGCGGCGTGGGAGACGCTCACCGACATCGGCGACGACGTGCGGGACTTCTACCGGTACCATGCCTGCCTGATGGAGGCGTGGGACGGCCCGGCCGGCGTGATCTTCACCGACGGCACTCGGGTGGGGGCTACCCTCGACCGCAACGGCCTGCGGCCCATGCGCTATTTCGTCTGCGAGGACGGCATGGTCGCCTGCACCTCCGAAGCGGGGTCGGTCTACACCCGCGGCCACGGTACGGTCCGCCGCGGCAAGCTCGGACCCGGCCAGATGATCTGCGTCGACCCGACCGACGGCGGCTTCCAGGAGAACCCGGTTCGGGACCGCCTGGCCAAGGCGCAGCCTTACGGGCAGTGGGTCCGGCGGTTCCTGAACCCCGCCCCGCTGGGCGACCCCAACCCCGAGATCCCCCCCGATCTGATGCGCCGGCAGATTGCGTTCGGCTACTCGCACGAGGACTTCACCACCGTGATCCGGCCGATGGCGACGTCCGGCCACGAGCCGACCTCCTCCATGGGCGACGACACCGCCCCCGGCGGCCTTGCCGACCACCAGCGGCCGATCTACAACTACTTCAAGCAGCGCTTCGCCCAGGTGACCAACCCGCCGATGGACCCTATCCGGGAGCGGGGCGTCATGAGCATCCGGACCCTGATCGGCCCGCACGACCCGGTGCTGTGGGAACGGCCTGAGGGGGCGTCGCTCCTCGAGCTGGAGACGTTCCTGCTCTTCAAGGCGCCGGGCGGCTACCGCCTCGACGCCACCTTCCCCGTCGCCGACGGTCCCGACGGCTTGCGCACCGGGCTGGACCGCCTTGCCGACGAGGCCGAGCATGCGGCGGGCCTCGGCAGCGGCATCCTCGTGATCTCCGACCGGGACATCTCCGCCAGCCGCGCCCCGATCCCGATGCTCCTGGCGGTGGGAGCCACCCACCAGCGGCTGCTGCGGGCCGGCCAGCGGACCCGGGTGTCGATCGTGGTCGAGACCGACGAGGCCCGGGAGGTCCACCACATGGCGTGCCTGCTCGGCTACGGGGCCGAGGCGGTGTGCCCGTCGCTGGTGCTGGCGTCGATCGCCGAGCTGGTGAACAAGGGCCGCCTCGGCGAGGACATCCCGGTTTCCGAGGCGCTGATGCGCTTCCGCAACGCCGTGGAGGAGGGCGTCCTCAAGATCCTCTCGAAGATGGGCATCTCCACCACGGACTCGTACCGGAGCGCGCAGATCTTCGACGCCATCGGCCTCGGCCAGGAGGTCATCGACACCTGCTTCACGGGGTGCGCCTCGCCGCTCGGCGGCATCGGCTTCCAGACCATCGGCGAGGACGTCCTGACCCGGCACAAGCTGGCCTTCGACGAGGCGCCGAAGCTGGTCAACCCCGGCTACTACAAGCACCACGCCAAGGGCATCGAGCACCACGTCACCAACCCCGCAGTCGTGGACTCCCTCCACGAGGCCGTGCAGAAGGGGGACTGGGAGGCGTACGCCACGTTCGCCAAGCTGGTAGCCGAGCGTCCGCCCACCGAGCCCCGGGACCTGCTCGAGCTCGTCGCCGCCGGGCCTGCCGTGCCGGTGGACGAGGTCGAGGCTGCCTCCGCCATCACGCGGCGGTTCTCCAGCGGGGCGATCAGCCACGGCGCCATCGGCAAGGAGGCCCACGAGACCATCGCCCAGGCCATGAACCTCGTCGGCGGCAAGGCCAACACCGGCGAGGGGGGCGAGGACCCGGCCCGCTACCACAACGACAAGAACTGCCGCATCAAGCAGATCGCCTCGGGCCGCTTCGGGGTGACGCCGGAGTACTGCTCGTTCGCCGAGGAGATGAACATCAAGATGGCCCAGGGCTCCAAGCCGGGCGAGGGGGGCCAGATCCCGGGCAAGAAGGTGACCGAGGAGATCGCCGGCCTCCGCCACACCCAGCCGGGCGTGGCGCTGATCTCCCCGCCGCCGCACCACGACATCTACTCGATCGAGGACCTCGCCCAGCTCATCTTCGACCTGAAGCAGGTCAACCCCAAGGCCGACGTGTCGGTGAAGCTGGTGTCCGAGGCCGGCGTCGGGACGATCGCGGCAGGGGTCGCCAAGGCACTCGCCGACGTCGTCCAGATCTGCGGATGGGACGGCGGCACCGGCGCCAGCCCGCTGTCGTCCATCAAGAACGCCGGGCTTCCGTGGGAGATCGGCCTCGCCGAGACCCAGCAGGTGCTGATGGAGAACGGCTTGCGGGACCGGGTGCGGGTGCGGATGGACGGGGGTCTCAAGTCCGGCCGTGACGTCCTGGTCGCCGCCCTCCTGGGGGCCGACGAGTACTCGTTCGGGACCTCCCTGCTGCTGGCCGAGGGCTGCATCATGGTCCGGGCCTGCCACCGCGACACCTGCCCGGTTGGCATCGCCACCCAGCGCAAGGACCTGCGGGACAAGTTCGCCGGGACGCCCCAGCAGGTCGCCGCGTACCTGAACTTCGTGGCCGAGGAGATCCGGCAGCTGCTGGCCTCGCTGGGCCTGCGGAGCCTCGAGGAGGCCATCGGCCGTGTGGACCTGCTGCGCCGGCGCTCGCTGCCGGGACACCGGGCCGAGATGCTGGACCTGTCCCTGCTCGTCGAGGCGTGGGAAGGCCCGCGGCATTTCGTCGCCGCCCACCCGATCCAGAAGCCCCGGTCGGTACTGGGCGACAAGATCTACGACGACGCCTTCTCCGCGGTCATGGGCGGCGAGCACATCACCCTGACGTACGACATCCACAACTCCGACCGGACGGTGGGGGCCCGCCTGGGCGGGGCCATCGCCCACGTGCACAGCGCGTCGGCGCCTCCGGGGTCGGTGCGGGTCAACTTCACCGGCGAGGCCGGCCAGAGCTTCGGCGCCTTCCTCACGGAGGGCATCGACTTCCGGCTCGTGGGCGAGGCGAACGACTACGTGGGCAAGGGGATGGGCGGGGGCCGGATCGTCATCATCGCCCCCGAGGACGACGCCGGGGACCCTTACCTCATCGGCAACACCTGCCTCTACGGCGCCACCGGCGGCGAACTCTTTGTGGCCGGCCGGGGGGGCGAGCGGTTCTGCGTGCGGAACTCCGGGGCTACGACCGTGGTCGAGGGGGCCGGCGACCACGCGTGCGAGTACATGACCGGCGGCACCGTCGTGATCCTCGGCCCGACTGGCTGGAACCTCGGGGCCGGGATGACGGGGGGCCAGGCCTACGTGTACGACCCCGAGCTGTCGCTGCCCGCGAAGGTGAACCCCGAGCTGGTGTCGACCGTCCGGCCCGACGGGCCGCAGCAGACGTTCCTCAAGGGCCTGGTCGCCCAGCACGCCGACCTGACGGGCTCGGCTCGCTCCGCCGGGCTTCTCGCCGAGTGGAAGGAACACGCTCACAAGTTCTGGCGGATCGCCCCGAAGGCCGAGGTGGCCAAGATCGAGGGGAGCCACGAGGGGTCGGCCGAGCAGGCCAAGGCTTGAGCCGCGTGAGCGATGACGAGGTCATCCCCAGCGGAGCCCTCGCCGCCAAGATGGGGATCGAGTGGGTCGAGGTTGATCCGAAGCGGGTGGTGGCGAGGATGCCCGTCGAAGGCAATACCCAGCCCTTCGGGCTCCTGCACGGCGGGGCTTCGGGCGTTCTCGCAGAGACCCTCGCCTCCATCGGCGGGTGGCTGAACGCCCCCGACCGGATGGTGCTCGGGCTGGAGCTCAAGGTCAACCACCTGCGACCGGCCAGGGACGGATGGCTGACCGGCACCGGGGTGCCGATCCATCTCGGCCGGACGACGCAGCTCTGGGAGATGCGGATCACCGACGAGGCAGGCCGCTTGGTGGCCTTCTCCACCTGCACCCTCGCCATCCGGGCGCCGGACGGCGACTAACCCTCGTTCAACGGAATGTTCTCCGTCACGTCCCGGACCGCCGTCAGGGAGAGGATCGAAAGGTAGAGGGTCTCCGGCCGTGGGAGCCTGGTCAGCTTGCGCAGTGGCGACCGCTCAGCGAGGTTCACCCTCAGCCTGATCTCCCCGTAACCGAGGAGCCGCCCGGCGAGGCTCCGGTGGCAGGTCGCGTCCAGCACGCTTTCGAGAGGAAGTGCGGTGACCCGCATCTGGGCGATGCCATCCACCAACAGCAGCCGCTGGTCCGTGAGCACATACCAGGCCTCCCTCCACCGCCAGACCCTCCACCCGAGGAACAGGGTCGCCGGCGGGATGAGGACCAAGCCGACGCCCGATGCCCAACCGATGGTCGCCACGCCGAACGCGACCACGAGGGTGGGGCCCAGGACGATGGGGTGTCGCCGAGTAACGAAAAGCTCCTGCTCGTCGGAGGCCTGGCACTCCTCGATGCCCTCTTCCCGGGCGGTCCTCCCGGGATGCGCCCAGGGAGTCCGGCCCCACCTGCGGGGAGGGTCAAATCTCAGCGTCGCCATCGGTACCCCCTTTTGTCGGTTTTCCGGCGGGGCGATGCGGCTGCTCCTTAGATGCTGCGCTGGTCGGGGGCCGGTCGGAGAAAAGACCGACCAACGAGAGGAGAATTGGTTCCGACCTTTGCGAGGGGATCGGGACGTGCCAGATGGGCGGGAGGCTGGTTTGGGACTGGCCCTCCGCCGCGCCCGTGAGAGCCGGAACATTTCGCTGAGGGCTCTGGCGAGAACGCTCCACCGCTCGCACAGCACCCTCGTCGAGTACGAGCGGGGGCCATCGCCTCTCGACGTCGTCGAGGCCTACGAGTCCGAGCTGGGACTGGGGGCGGGGGCCCTCGTCGCAGTCCACGAGGCGGCCAGGCTCGAGCTGTACGGAGAAGACCGCTCACACGTCCGGACCTACGTGTTGCGCCCCGCGTTCGATGCGCCCCACCAGCTCCCGCCAGACATCGCCGGCTTCACTGGTCGGGAGGCTGAGCTCGGCAAGTTGCGTGCCGGCGGTTCACCTGGCGCACCAGCTGGCCCCCGATTTCCCCGACGGCCAGCTCTACGTCAACCTGCGCGCCTCGAACCTGGGCAACGGCTTGACCCGACTCAAGTGCTCGACCGTTTCCTGCGTGCCCTGGGCGTGCCGCCAGATGTTTTGCCTAAAGAATTGGACGAGCAGGCGGCTCGCTACCGCGAGCCATGAGGCCCTCGAGAGTAATACCTAGCCTCAATTCGGTTGATTCTGAATTATCCTGCCCCCATCGGGAAAAGACTGACATTCTAGGCAACGATGGCGTAATGGTCACCCGGAGAGAGCAGGCTTTGACGGAGGAGGACGAGGGCCCGGGCGGGGTAGTGCCGCGACCCGAGGAACGGCTGGGTGCCGCGCTGCGAAGTGCCCGGAAGGAGCGAGGTCTCTCGCTTCGGGCGCTCGCAAAGCTGCTGTACCTGTCCCACAGCAATCTCGTGGAATACGAGCGCGGCCATCGCCTCCCGCCGGCCGACGTCGTCGAAGGCTACGAAGTTCAACTGGGGATCCCAAAAGGGACGCTCGTCGGGCTCCGCGAAGCGGCGTACTTCGAGCTCCACGGTGAGGACCCGCTGCAGCGCCAGACCCACCC
>JAOPZY010000065.1 GCA_025963875.1 Actinomycetota bacterium | reverse complement strand
GGGCTTCGCGGTGGTCGCCAACGAGGTGAAGGAGCTTGCCAAGAAGACGGCCAGGGCGACGGGGGAGATCTCGGGAAGGATCGCCGCCATCCAGACCGACACCTCCGGAGCGGTGGAGGCCATCGGGAAGTTCGCCGCCATCGTCAACCAGATCGCCGGCATCGAGAACGCGATCGCCTCGGCCGTCGAGGAGCAGACGGCGACGACGAACGAGATCTCGCGCAACGTCACCGAGGCCGCCCGGGGATCGGCCGAGATCGCCGGCAGCATCTCCTCGGTGGCCCATGCAGCGGGCTCGACCACCGACGCCGCCGCCCGGGTCCGGCAGTCCGCAACCGGCCTCGCCCGCATGGCGGACGTGCTGCTGGCGCTCGTCGAGCGGGAGAAGGTGCGATCCCCCAGGCCGGCGCCGCCTTCCGGGCCCGGGGCACGTCCCCTCCCGCCGTCCCGCCCAGGTCCAAAGGTCCTAAAGCCTCTTGTGCATGAGTAGCAGCGATCGTCGCAGGTACACAGAAGATCCACACCCGAATTGGGCCAGGCGAGGATGTCCTGAAGCTCTTCGATACATAGTCGCCTTGGAGAAGTTCGATCTCATCGACCCATAGTCTGTTGGTCGTGTCTCCCGTCCGTGTGCTCGTCGTCGACGACTCCGTGGTCATCCGCAGGCTCCTGCGGGACGTTCTGTCTGCCGATCCGCTCATCGAGGTGGCCGGCACGGCCTCGAACGGCCACATCGCGCTGGCCAAGGTGACGCAGCTCAGCCCCGACCTCGTGGTCCTGGATGTGGAGATGCCGGAGCTGGATGGCCTCGCCACGCTCCGTGCCCTTCGAGCCAGCCACCCACGGCTGCCGGTGATCATGTTCAGCTCGGCGACCGCGCGAGGGGCCGCGGTCACCATCGAAGCGCTCCTGCTCGGTGCCAACGACTACGTGACGAAGCCTTCGAACGTCGGCAACCTCGGGATGGCCATCGACCGGGTGCGCGAGGAGCTCGTTCCTAAGGTGAAGGCCCTGTGCGGGGCGCCTTCGGGTTTGCCTCCATCCCCGGTGCCTTCCCCGCCGGGCTCCGCCGCCGCCCGCCCGGCCCTGCCCCCCTCCCGCATCGACGTTGTGGCGATCGGTGTCTCCACCGGCGGACCGACCGCGCTCGCCCAGGTCCTCTCTTCCCTGCCCGGCGACCTGCCGGTACCCGCGGTGATCGTCCAGCACATGCCCCCGATCTTCACGCGCTACCTCGCGGAGCGCCTGGACGCCCAGTGCGCGCTCCGTGTGTGCGAGGCCGGGGGCGGCGAGGCCCTCGAGCCCGGGCAGGTGTGGATCGCCCCCGGCGATTCTCACCTCGTCGTGCATCGCCTCGACGGCCGCGTGGGCCTCCGGACGCACCAGGGACCGCCCGAGAACTCCTGCCGGCCAGCCGTCGACGTGCTGTTCCGCTCGGTCGCGGAGACGTTCGGTCCCCATGCGATCGGCGTGATCCTGACCGGGATGGGCTACGACGGGCGCCGGGGGTGCGAGTCGATCCGCGCCGCCGGCGGCCAGGTGCTGGCCCAGGACGAAGCGTCGAGCGTGGTCTGGGGCATGCCCGGGGCAGTGGTGGCGGCGGGGCTGGCGGACGTGGTCGTGCCCCTCGACCGGATCGCGTCCGAGGTCACCCGGCGAGTCGGCGAGAGGAGCCGGGGGCGATGACCATGCTGTCCGACGCGGGCTTCACCTACGTGCGTGACCTGGGTTCGGGAGCATGCCGCTAAGTCTGACCATCGGCGTTATCAGCGCGCTCCTGATCCCGGTGCTGTTGGTCCTCCGAATTCAAATCGCTCTGTGGCGCCGGATCCGCGACCGCGCCTGGGTGATCGGATGCAGCATCCTTTCCGCGCTGACCGGGGGTGGAGCCTGGGTTGCATACCTGGTGGCACGGCCGCAGGCCTATACCTTCAGCTGCGCGGTTCCTACCCTGCCAACCTCTGGGGGCCCGGACCCCTGTCCATGGCAGCGAGCAGGCTCCACATTGCATCCTTGTGAGTTGTGGATGGAATGTGGCCTGAATGTGGCCTCCCGATGTACCACAGAACAAGGCAACTGACCGGCACCAAGAAATGCCTTCTGACCGCCCAAGACGGCCATAGCCGCAGGCCAGCGACATGCCGGACACCCCTGCTGTCCCCTCCATCGCACGATGGTCGGGGCCGGCAAAAAGGCTGATGGCCAAGGCCAGTTCCCTGCGGTCGCCGCCCTCGGCCCTCGGTCGGAGGGTCGTCCTGCCTGGTTAGCCTGCAGGCACCTAACCCGGCCAATCCGAGGGCGGCGGACCAGGTCGAGTATTGAACGCTCGGGGTGCACCCAGGCCCTTGGGTGCGATGCCCGGGACCACGCCATCCTTGGCCAGATCTTGAGCTGTGAGTCCTTCCCACCCCTGATCTGTCGGCACACCTCCAACCTCGGAAGGCTGGCCTCGAGAACTCTTCGAACGCATGAAGAGTCGAGCTACTCGAAAGTGCAGACGAGCTCTAAGCCTTGGCCGTGACCTCATACCAGGATGCTCCTTGTCATGGTGACTCAATAGACTAGTTCACAAGGCGTACCGGCAAACCCAACCCACCTGTTGCACAGCACCGTATCCTTGGGAAAGTTGTACCGAATGTTCCAGTATGCCCAAAAGTCACCGCTGCCACACACCTGGTTACTCGTCGCGTTGATGCTCGCATTTGTGTAGTACGCCGCGAAGGAACAGAAGTACCCGTAGCCGTTGGCCGCTGATGTGTCCCAGTCAGATACGTAAGTCCCCTGGCCGAACACATAAATGCAAACGTTTGCTGTGCAGCCAAATGCTGACTGACGATGCACTGTCCTCGGCTTAACCGTCGCCTTCGGTGCCCTGTCTGCCGAAGACATCCCTGGATAAATGCCAGCCTTTGCCAACTGACTTGCCGTCAAGCCTGTCCAGTCCTGAGAGCTAATCTTGTTTGCCAAGTCAGTCGGAACCAGATGTGGATGACCCTGAACCATGACGGTCCCCATTCCCATCCCCGACGAATGCATTTGAGCCTCTGCAGGCGCTTGCAGTATCCCGCTAAGTAGCACGATCGCAAAGAACGCGAACTTGACTCGGGAGTGTCTGCCTCCACTTCGTCCTGCATAGGGCACCGTCTTCCGCCTTCTCTTGGGAGGTGGGCAGCCAGGGGCTACTGTCACAGTCGTCCCTATCCCGGTGAGACGCCCGAGTGGAAGTGTAGATCCCGCTGGTAGGACATGTCAATATAGAAGAGTGTTAAGACTTGCAGAGAGCTATAAAGAGGCTTGAACTATGCCCCACCGTCCAGGCGTCACTCAAGGCCCCCACTCGAAGGAGCGCTCGAGAGCAGGCATCGATGCCCGATTGGATCGTGACCCGCAGGGATCGAACCTGCGACCAGTGGGACACTTGCGGTGATTTCGAGGCTCTTGGATTATGAGTGTATGAACGGGCCGGCGGGCCCACGAGACATTTCCGCCTTCGGAAACGCAGAGCCTCTTGTCCGATAGGGCCTCGTCGGATTAGCTACGGTTAATGGTCACGTCGGGCCATATTGCTTCCCAGCGACGGGAACTCAGCAACGAGCGCCTTCCGCACTTCCACGAACTCAGCTTCGAGGAGTCGCACCCCTGCCTGTACCTCGGGCAGCTTCCCGGACTCAATTAATTCTTGGAGCTTGTGGCAGCTCGCCGTCATGCGGTGCGCCCCATAGCAGGCGGTGCTCCCTCGCAGAAGGTGCGTCAACTCATGGACCTTTTCTACATCGGAAGCCGCGGCGGCCGCGGCGAGCGCGGGCAGCTCGACGGTAGTCTCGGCAAGGAAGGAACCGATCATCTGCCCCACCATGGACGGTCCGCCCCTTTCTTCGAGTCGCCGGAACCCGGCGATGACAGAGGCGTCGAGGATGTTGTCGACGCTCAGTCCTTGGACACTCGGGGGCTTGGCGCTGGGGGGATCGGGTTGAGGACCCGGGGGATCGCCGGACACGCAATGCAGGTTGATCAATTCCAGGAGGCTTGCGATCTCGTAGGGCTTGGTGAGGTAGCCGGATGCCCCGGCGGCCAAGAGGCGCTGGCTTTGGCCCGGGCTGGCGTCGGCGCTCACGACTACGACGGGGATCCCCTCCGTGGCTGGATCACCCCGGAGCCTGCGGAGGACCTCGAGGCCGCCAATATCCGGAAGGTTGAGGTCCAACAGAACCAGTGCAGGGCGATGCTCATGGGCCAGCTCCAGGCCCACACTTCCCTGCATTGCCGACAGCAACGTGATGCCGGGCCGGAGGGAGACGATGTGCTCGACCAATTTAACGTTTGCGATGTTGTCTTCGACGTATAGGACGCTGGCCACGGCCGGCGCCGTTTTGACGCTCGTCTCGTCCTCCTCCCATGCCGCCGTCCCATCCAGAGATGGAGGTGCCAGAGCGGTCAGCTCGATCCAGACGCTGGTGCCCTTGTCCGCCTTGCTGGTCAGCCCGATCCGCCCACCCATCGCTTCCACCAGCCGCCGGCTCAGTGCCAACCCCAGCCCGCTGCCTTCGATCGAATCCTCCGCTCCCAGCCGCTCGAACGCCGTGAAGAGGCGAGCAACGTCATGCTCGGCGATGCCGATGCCGGTATCCGTGACGACGAGTCGGACCCACGTGCCGTCGAGTGCTTCGCACTCGATGCGGACATCGCCACCTGGGCGGTTGTACTTGACGGCGTTCGACAGCACATTGAGCAGCACCTGCAAAAGACGTTGCCGGTCCGCGTGGACGTGGACCGCGCCTGCGAACGTCGGGAGGCTTGCAAGGCGGACTGCGCCGGCTGAGGCCATCGGCTGGATCAGGTCCAGCGCCTCAGACGCCACGTCGGACAACGACACCGGTTCGAGCGATAGGCGTATCTTTCCGCTTTCGAGACGGGAGATGTCGAGCACCTCGTTGATCAAATCCAGGAGATGACGACCGCCCTTCAGAATGTTTTCCACGTATTCGCGCTGATAGCCGGAGGTGTCCCCCAGCTCCAGAAGCTGGGCAAAGCCCAGGATGGCGTTCAAGGGCGTCCGCAGCTCATGGCTCATGCGAGACAGAAACTCCGTCTTGGCGTCGTTCGCGCGAGCCGCCTCAGCCTGTGAGTTCTTCAACGCGGACTCGGTTCGCTTGGCTTCGGACAGGTCTAGCGCAAAGCAGATGCATTTCAACGGTTCCGCCCTCAGGAGGGCGCCGCCGAAAAGGATTGGGATGCGCCTCCCGTCCTTGTGGTTGAGTTCCGACTCGTAGGGTGTGAAGGCTCCCCGTTCGAGGAGCTCGGCCCGTACACCCGCACCAGCCTCCAGCCGGTTGGAGGGCGTGAGGTTCCGAATATGGAGTCCGGCGCTGAGATCAGTGCGGGTGTACCCGGCTATGCCGAGGAAGAGGTCGTTCGCGTCGAGGATGAACTCGGAATCAGCGACGATGACCCCGACGATGTTCGCGTCCATCAACGTGCGAAGCCCCGCCTCCCGCTCCCGCACCGCCGTCACGTCCCGGGTAACCTCTGCGAAACCTCGAAGCGAGCCGTCAGGGTTGTGCACCGGCGCGATCACGACGTCTGCCAGGTAGGTCGATCCGTCTTTTCGTATCCGCAGACCCTCCTCTTCGAAGCGCCCGGTCTCCTCCGCCGTTGCCAGAGCGTGTTCCGGATGGCCCGCGTGAACCTGGTTCGGACTGTAGAAAACGGAGACGTGCCTGCCGATGATCTCGCGGCCGGCATACCCGGTGATCCGCTCGGCTCCCGCGTTCCAGCTCACGATCACACCCTGGTCGTCGAGCATCATGATGGCGTAGTCAGCGACGTTCTCCACAAGCAGGCGGAAGAGCTGTTCGGTCTCCCGTCTCGCCTTTTCCGCCGTTCTGTGATCGGTAATGTCCTCGACCGTGCCGGCGACTCTCATAGCGCTGCCAACTCCGTCAACCAGGGCTCGCTTTGCTCGAATCCACCGGACGGTTCCATCGGGGCGGACGATCCGGTATTCCATCTCGAGTAAGGGCCGAGGGCCCTGAACCGTGAGCTGTTCCTCCACCCGCTCACGGTCGTCGGGGTGGACCGCGTCGAGGAATGACGAGGGGTTCTTGTAGAGGGAATCGACGCTGCGCTCGAAGATACGCTCGTACGCGGGGCTTACGTAGAGGAACTCGGATGGGTTGACCGTACGCAGCATGAACGCATCGCTGAAACTCTCAGCAAGTTGACGAAAGCGTAGCTCGCCATCTGATCGCACGGGAGGGTCCCGCCAGTCATTGCTTTCGGGGGCTTGGGTCGACATCTCGCCACCTTCCGCTCGTCAGGCCCCCCCAATCCTCTCTTCCAAACCGGCCGGTTCGTAGTCCTGGCGTTCCCTCCAGACGTTGATGGACATGGCGTAGATGCGCGGGGTAAGAATACCCTGGAGGAGCAAAACGGGCTAACAGCGGGATTTGAGATGCCTACGCAAACCACGAGGCTGCCTCCAACAGCGTGGGTGAGGGAATGGGCGTCTCGGTGCTCCGCCCCGATCCTCGGGGGACCTGAACTCGGCTTCATGCTGGCGGAGGGTGCGAGATTTATACGCTTCCCGGCTGGGCCCGCGAATTGGGAGAGATCCGATCCGAGGGGTCGGGGATGGCGTCCCGAGCAGAGGTCACATGCCTCCCCCCGGCCGCCGGCGCCTCGGGCGCTGGGGTAAGCGAGGGCGATCTCCCGGCGATGTCGCAGGCACGCCATCGCCTCCAACGTGAGCGCCACCCTCCTCCGTGGTTTCCTCCCACCGGATCCTCAGGAACTGTGGTTGTGGCTTCATCGGTTCAAGCCAGTCGGGCGCCACTGTGGCATGCCTGCAGGATCCCGGCCGGGGGAGTGCCCGGGAATTGAACGTTCAGGACCCCTGCCGCCCTCGGCCACGATGGGTACCAGTTCGATCGAGTACGGCGGCTCGCCGTTCGCGTCCGCTTTCTGGTGCTTGGTCTGGCGGTCGAGTACCGGCCCCAGCGGCATGGCGTCGATGATCGGGACGGCGGATGTGTCGATCGGCAGTTGGATCTTCATGCTTGCTCCTTCCGTCCTTGCTCCACCTGACGGGTGAAGGCTTCGGACCGCATCGTCTCGGCCAAGCGAAAGGAGTCGTTGAGAAAAACCTTGGAAAGAAAAAATCCAGCGGTTTCGCCGCTGGACTCTGCGCCGTCAGGCCTGCCGTGAGGCTGCCTGTTAGCCGACCACCTCACGTGCGACCTGTAGACCGAGCACCGTCCCCGCCCATCCCGGTGCCACCAGCGTCCCCGGCCGCAGATGCCGCTTCCATCCGAACTCGGGCTGGAGATCATCTCCGTGGAGTTCGATGAGCTGCACCCACCGCTGGTCCGGCAGCAGATCCGTCCGCTCGCTTTGGCGAAGGTACTCCCCGCAGAACCGGATCTCCCCGCCTTCGCTCTCGAACCACCTGGGATCGTCGATCACGAGCAGGGTGCAGATCTCGGGGCGGAGCGCGAGCAGGTTGACCGCGATCCCCGTGTAGAGCAACCGAGCCGACCCCGACTCCAGCATGCCGGTCAGCAACTTCGCCTCTCGACGGTGGTAGATCGCATCCGGGTCAATGCGCCCGTCGCCCGTCTCGAGCTCCTCGACGCCGTAGAGCTCCTCCACGAACTCCCGGAGCACGGTGGCAGAGACGGAGAACTGGCTGTGCATCGAAGGCCCCGACTCGTCGGCGATGAACGGCTGGAACATGCCCGACGGGATCACGTGATAGCGCCGCCGGCTCGTCGCCACCCTGATCGAGCGCGGGGAGATGAACATCTTGTAGCCATCGAAGCCCGTGCGCCGCACCCGCACCACCGTCAGCGTCGAGACCCCGATCGCAGAGGAACGGTGCGCTCCGTCGATCACCGGGTCAGCGACTCGTTCGTGCAACCAGCAACGCCGCTCCAGCCTTGGCCACCCGTCCTCCGGCGTGTAGTCGGGCCATGCTGCGTACACCTCCATCACCTCGTCGGCAAGGGACTCCGACGTCGCAAGCGAGTGGAAGTACGTGCCCATCTTGCAGTGCATCTTGAGGCCAGTGTCGGTCCGCTCGATGCGGTCAAGGTCGTACGTGAGCTGGTTCCACTTGTCCAGATGCGCCCGCCGGCCAGTCTGCGTTTCCCGGACCTGCCGGTCCCAGTCATCGAGGTGCCGGCGAAAATCGGTCTCCGCCCTCGGGTCGTAGTCCTCCCCGCTGTTCCAGTCCCGCACGTGCGGCATCGGCAAGGAGACCTTCAGCCTGCCCAGCCCCGCCTCCGTGTCCGACCACTGTTCCGGGGAGGCCACCTCGGCCCACACGGGCAGCAGGCTGGACTCGTCGCCCGGCAACGTGAGGACGGGGTAGCCCGGGTATCGCTTCTCCAGCAGCTCGTACAGTCCGGCCCCTTCCAGGGCTCGGGCTTGCCACTCCTCATTGGAAAGAAGAGCGGCCAAGGCCTTGGGCTGGGGAGCCGGTGTCAGTTGGCCGCCTCGAATCGAGAGACCACGGGGGCGCTCCAACCCAGGAGCCGCCCGAGTTCCTCCTGGGTCTCCGCCCGCGCATCGCGGATGTCCCGGAGGGCCTGCGCGTAGCCCATCTCGGCCTCGCTCGTGCCCTCACGGAAGCTGGCTCGCTTACGTCCCACTCCTGCCCCTCGTCCAGCGCCCGACGTCCACCCATACTAAAACCCTCAAACCACCGAGGCCTGAACCCGCCGGCGTTGCCATGTCTCTGGTGGCTGCCTTTCCTCCCATCGGTGAGGTGTCAGGCGCCGGTACAGGTAGTCGGTGTCTCGTGAGCTGCCGTGCCGGCGGCAGACCTGGGCCACCGACTCTCGCGTAACGTCCCGCCTCCAGCAGCACCTTCATTCGCGACTGCGCCATGGTCACCACTGCCCGAGCGGGCTGAGGTCGGAGCTTGATCGGGAGCTGTGAAGGTACCCGGGGCCGGGTCGGTCGGCCCAGGTACCGATCGAGGCGTGTTACGCCGCACTTGGGTCTTTGATGGTGAAGCAGCGCGTGTGGACGAAGTTGCCGTCCTCGTCGAACAGGCCGCTGGACGCGATGAGCACGCTCATGGTCGACCCGTCCTTGCAGAGGAGGCGGGCCTTGTAGTTGTAGAGCGATTCACCACCGAGAAGACGCTGGAGGATGTCGGCGATCACGTCGGGATCGGCGTGGAACTCGGTGATGCTGTGCCCCACGTACTCGTCTTCGGTGTAGCCGAGCGGCTCGTAGTCGGCCTTGTTCGCCCAAATGGTCATCGCGTTGCCGTCAACCCAGTGAAGCCCGATCACGGCGTTGTCCAGATAGTCGAGCATGAATTCTTCGGTGCGCACATCCGTTTTTGTGGGCCCCATCTCCCAGACTCCTCTCTGCGAGTCGATTCGCTCGCTTCCTACCGGTACACGTGGCACGTGCGACGAGGCCGACCTCCTCGGCGACCATTCTCGGCGCAGAGGATTTCTGTCGGGTTTCTCAGGGATTAAGTTCGGAAGACGGGGATTGACGGGATTTTGGTGGCCTGGTGGAGACCGGCACATTCGGACCGTAACTTCGTCGAGGGCCTGACCGGCGCCCCGTGGCCGGGGGTAGGATAAAACGCTCGTTCGAGGGGACCTACTCGGTGGATGGGGGGCAGGGTATGAGGCCCGGACTGTCCATAGGGTTGGCGGGTACCCACTCGAACAGCCACAGCTCCCCGCCGTCGCGGGGCCCCAGATTCGTTGGACGGGCGCGAGAGCTTGCCGTACTGCGGGCCGGGCTTGCCGAGTCGCGGGTCGGAAACTTGCGATGCGTTCTTCTCGTTGGCGAGGCTGGAGTTGGCAAGACCCGGCTGGCCACCGAGTTCGTGGCTCGTGCGCGTCCCCGACCCCTCGTCCTGTCGGCTCGTGGGTACCTGTTCGGGGGCAGCGCTTCGTTCGGGCTGTGGGCCGAGGCCCTTGAGGGTTACCTGCGTACCGTCCCCGCCGAGGAGGTGGTGACTGTCTGTGGCGGGTTCCTGGATGACCTGGCGGGTCTGCTCCGCAGCGTGGCGGTCGTCCGGGGCTCCGTCCCGGAACGAGAGCCGCCGCAACTCCAGCTCCTCCAGGCCCTGGCCGTGGCGCTGTCGAACCTTGCCCGGCAGAACCCGGTCATTGTCGTCCTCGATGACGTTCACCTCGCCGACTCGTCCTCCTGGGAGGCCCTCTCCTATCTGGTCCACAACCTTCCCGAGGGCCGCCTGTTCATCGTGGCCGCCGCCCGGCCCATGGAGCTTGCGGACCATCCGTTTGCTCCGCAGGTGCTCCCTGGCTTGGAGCAAGAAGCGTTGTTGCAACAGCTACCGGTCCAGCCGCTGGATGCCGCCGCGGTCGGCGAGCTGGCCGCCGGGGTTGTCGGTGGGCCAGCTCCCCAGGTGCTGGTGGACTGGCTCAGCGAGAGGAGCCGGGGGAACCCTCTCTTCGCCCTCGGCCTCCTCCAGGCCCTCATCGACGAGAAGGCGGACCTGGCTGCGCCGGTCCTCCGGCGAATCCCCGAGGCGTTGGCGGACTGTCTGCGAAACCGCCTGAGCCGGATCGACGAGCCCGGGCTGGCCACGCTGGAAATGTTGGCGGTGCTCGGACGTCGCGCCGGGAACGCGGAGCTGGCGGCGATGAGCAACCTTCCCCGGGACCTTCTGGACGAGACGTTGTCGGGTCTCTTGTCGGCAGGGATGGTCCTGGAGGAGTGGCGGGGGCGCGAGCTGACCTGGGAGATCGGCCACCCGCTCATCCAGCAAGCCATCTACCAGCGCATCCGAGATGGGCGGCGCCGGGCGCTCCACCGCTTGGTGGGCCGGTCCCTCCTCGCCTCCGGACGGCCCGGGGACGCGGCGCCGCACTTCACCCGGTCGGCCGATCCCGGAGATCTGGAAGCCATCGAGGCGCTCCGCGAGGCTCTGCGCCAGGCCGAGCAGCGCGAGACCGAGAGAGAGGCGTTGGAGATCCTCGGCGCTCTGGCCGAACTGGTGCCCAGCGGCGATCCGCTCTGGGCCGATGTGGCGGCAGCGATGTCGTGGCGCGCCGACTGGGTCGTCGACCACCAAGCGGACAACACGTTCCTGGGCGTCCGGGCGATGCGGGAGATGAGCGCCGTGCTCGCTCGGTCTCCAGATCTCGAAGCTCGGGCCACGATCAGTTTCCGCCTGGCGAGCTTCCTGGCGTGGGGCACCCCCGAGATCGAGGAGGCCGACCGGGTCTGCAGGGAGGCCGTGGAGCTCTTCGAGCGGACCGGGAACGTTTCCAGGACCCTCCTCGCACGCAACGCGCTCGCCGCGATCAAAGGGATCGCCTGCGACCTGGCGGGGATGGAGGCGGAGGGCAGGCGGGTGGTGGAAGAGGCCCAACGGCACGGCGAACGGGGTGCCCTGATGCAGGCCTGCACGATCACCGGATCCGCCGCCACGTTCCGCGGCCGGTTCGAGGAGGCGGAAGCGGTCCTGCGACTCGGCCTTGCCATCGCGGCCGAAGACGGGAAGCTTGCTGAGCAGACCTGGATCCTCTCGCTGCTGGCCATCTTGCTCGCCCACGAGGGACGCATGCAAGAGGCGCTGGACGCCGTCAAGCAGGCGAAGGGGGTCAATGCCGCCGCTCTTCCCAGATTTGAGTCGTACGTTCACTGGATGAGGGGCGACAACCGGGAGACGCTCGTCGCCGTCCAGGAGGGCGTCGCCTGGAAGCCCGTCGGGACGAGCAAGCGACGCGGCCTGCTCCTGGCGCTCGCCGCTCTGTCGGGGGCCGAAGCCGGCGAGCTGGACAACGCTCGGGCATACGCCACCAGAGCGAAGAGTATTTACGAGGAGTGCCCCTTCATGTTCTTCAGCCACTACGCCTCCTACGCCGACGCGGTGGTGACGTGGCGAGAGGGCAAGCCCAGGGAAGCCCTTGCTGTCCTGGGGGACGTGACGTCGTGCCTGCTCGAGAAGGAGCTGCTCCCCTTCGCCTCGCCAGCGCTCGTCGACCTGGTCGAGGTCGCAGTCGAGGTGGGGGATACCGACGCAGCCGACAAGGCGGCAGCCGACCTAGCCGACGTGGCCCAACGTCTCGATCGCAATCTCCACCGCGGGCTGGCCGCCCTGGCCGGCGCGACGGCGAGCCTGGGGCGGGGAGCGGTCGACGAGGCCGCGGCGCGCGCGCAACGGGCGATCACCCTCCTGTCCGGACTCGACTACCCCGGCTACCTCGGGCGCGCCCATTCCGTGCTTGGGCGATCCCTGCTCGCCTCCGACCGGACAGGGGCCATCGAGGCGCTCGAGCAGGCCGCCGGCACCTTCGACGGTTGCGGGGCCGCCTGGCGGCTGGACGAGGCGTTGGCGACACTGCGGGCACTGCGAGGCCGGGGACGCAGGGCGGCTGGAGCCGTGCTGGGGCCCGCCTCCCTCACGCGACGCGAACGCGAAGTGGCCTGCCTGGCCTCCCACGGGCTGACCGCCCGGAAGATCGCCGAACGCCTCTGCATCGGGGAGCGCACGGTCGAGGGGCACCTCGCCAGCATCTACGCCAAGCTTCGGATCCGTTCAAAGTTCGAGCTTGTGCGGAGGGCGTCCGACCTGGCCCTGTGACTGGGCGTTCGTTCAGAAACTCTGCGGAACACGGGACGAGACACGTACCTGTACCGGTGACGGGTCGGCCAGATCCACCTAGCTTCCTGTTCATGGCGTGCAGGACAACGGGGTGGCCGACCTGCGTGTTGCGGCAAACAGCCCCGCGCCTGTTCCTGAGCTGCGGAGGCAAAGCCAGGTGGATCGCTCCCCCGAATTCGGCATACCCGGCCTCAGCGTGCAGCGGGGGGATCACATCTGCGCACTGTACCGAAGCTCCCAGCAGCGAGACGAAGTCATGCTGCCCTTCCTGTGCGAGGGGCTTCGGACGGGAGACAAGTGCATCTCTATCGTGGACTCGAGCGAGCCGTTGCAACTGCTGGCGGACCCGGGCAATGGCATCGACGTCGAGAGGCACGTGGGCTCTGGGCAACTCGAGGTCCGCAGCTCGAGTGAAGCGTACCTTCAGTCGGGGCGATTTTCGCCCCATGCGCTACTGGCCTATCTGGACGACTCCGTGAGCGCCGCGATGGCGGACGGCCGCTTCGCCTTCGTCCGGGTCATCGGCGAGATGCCCCGGTCGTTGAGCGACTCCCCTCAAGAGGAGCTGTTGGCCTACGAATCCGAGCTCAAGCGCTTCGCGCCTCAGTACCCACAAGCGATCCTTTGCCTGTTCGACGTCGCCCACTTCGCGGGGATGGTGATCGGGCTGCTCAAGACCCATCACAAGATGCTGTTCGACGATGTGGTGTTCGAGGGTTGGAGGCGTCATGAAGGGCCGTTATGAAGCGCGGCACCACACCGTTGCAGGCGCAGAGGATCTCCTTGCGACGACGCTCTGGGCCAGGGCGAATCTGCGCCGACCTCCCGCAGATCTATCCGGAGTCGGATCGCGTGCCCATGGGATGCGAACTCCCCATCACCGTCGAGCATGCCCGTCACGCACTCGACGGTACGGCGATCCACACGGCGCACGTGGAAGGAGTCCTCAGCAACGGCGGACAGCAGGCAGATGGCGTCCTCCCAGAGCTGATGGTCCGAGGCCGGGACGTGCTCGACGTCCACTACATAGACCCCGTCCCCGTCCTGGGCTTCGCCCACCCACCGCCATGGGCATTCCAGGGTCTCGCACTGGTGTCGAAGCGCCAGTCCGACGTATGTGCCGGGATCCTCGGTGACCCAGCCGGGCCGCAGGCATGCCTCCAGGAGGCGCAGCAGCGGAGCAACCGCCACCCGCGCCTCGGTGGTGCCGATGGCCCCCTGGTCGGTGTCCCAGCGGCGAGGGTGGCCGCTCGTGTCCTGCAGCACGCTCGATCTCCCTTTCCCATGACTTCAACAAAACCTCGGCAAGTTGTAGTGAGTTCACTCCCTCAGCTGCTCGGATGTCAACCTCGTAAAGCACAACAACGTAATCGCGTAGGTCCTGCGGAAGACCTAGGGATGCAGTCGACACTCCAGCCGGGTGGGAGTAGCGTCCGGGTGTGACCAGGGCCGGAGCGGAGCCGGTGTACGGCATCGGGGCAGTCGCCCGGATGCTGGATATCGCGCCTGCCGTGCTGCGCACCTGGGAGGAACGATACGGCGTGGTGGTGCCCGTCCGGAGCGCAGGGGACCAGCGGCTCTACTCGCGCGATCAGGTGGACCAGCTCCGCTATGTCCAGAACCTGATGGGGTCCGGGCTCCACGCGGCAGAGGCTCACCGGCTGCTTGCCGCACGCCTGGAGGAGGGGATGACCCTCGTCCCGCCGATCCCCGATTCGACTGGGCCGGTGCTGATCCTCCTGGCAGAACGCGACGTCTATACCGCCGACGTCATCGAGTATCTCCTTCGGACCGAAGGCTACGAGGTGGCGGTCGCCTTCGGTCCGGCAGACGCCCTGAAGGTGTTCCAGGAACGCCACCCGGATCTGGTGTTCGTCGAGCTCGTCATCTCGGGTGGTGATGGCGTCGACCTCTGCCGTCAGCTCCATGCCGCCGGGGCCCGGATCGTGGCCGTCTCTGCCCTTGCTGGACTCGGTGAGGCCGCACTCAAAGCGGGCGCCGAGGCGTTCCTGGCCAAGCCCTTCGACCCGCTGCACCTGCTCGCCACCATCAAGGACCTCGTCGGCACAAGCCGTCTGGCGCGCGGACGCGCAGCGAACGCCCCCCGGTGAGCGACCGGCTCTCGAGCGGCCTGCCGCAGCTCGATGCCCTGCTCGGCGGCGGCCTGCCGGCGAACGCCCTCACACTGGTCGCAGGGGAGCCCGGTACCGGCAAGACGATCCTGGCCCAACACTTTGTCTTTCACAACGCCACGCTCGAGCGCCCGGCTCTCTACTGCACCACGGTGTCCGAGTCGCTGGACAAGCTGTTGCGCTACGGGCAAACCCTCGACTTCTTCGACGTGACCGCTGTCGGCTCCTCCGTCTTCTTCGAAGACCTCGGAGCCGTCGCAACCCAGCCGGAGGGTCTGGCGGCCGTGCTCGAACGGCTCGACGTCCTCCTGCAAGCCAGTCCTCCGGCGATCGTTGTCATCGATAGCTTCAAGGCGCTGCACGCGTTTGCCACAAGCCGCGCCGAGTACCGGCGGTTCCTGCACGAGCTGGTGGGCAGGCTCTCGGTGCTTGCCGCTTCGACGTTTCTCCTCGGGGAGTACGCGGGCGAGGGGGTACAGGGGGCCGCCGCCGAGTTTGCGGTTGCCGACACGATCATCTCCCTTACGTCCGAGCGGCACGGCTACCGCACCGCCCGTTACCTCGAGGTCCTCAAGATGCGCGGGAGCGACTACGCCTCTGGCGCGCACGCCTACCGCATCTCCTCGACGGGGCTGCGTATCTTCCCCCGCATCGCGGATCCGCTCGATGCCTCTGGTTACGAGCAGGCGACCAAGCGTGTCTCGTCAGGCATCGGTGCGCTCGATGATCTCCTCCACGATGGCTACTGGCCCGGGGCGTCCACACTGGTGGCAGGCCCGACTGGCTCCGGCAAGACGCTCATGGGGTTGCACTTCCTGTTCCGCGGGGCCGAGAGCGGTGAAGCCGGCGTTCTTGCAACACTGCAGGAGTCGCGCGCCCACCTTGCGCGGATCGTCGAGGGGTACGGCTGGACCCTCGACGATCCCGGCGTCGAGGTGTACAGCCGCTCGCCCGTCGACCTCCTGATCGACGAATGGCTGCACGACGTGCTTGATACCGTGCAGCAAACCGGCGCGCGCCGCCTTGTGGTCGACTCGATCGACGACCTGCTGGTGGCCGCCGGCGACACGCTCCGCTTCCGGGAGTACATGTACTCGCTGGTGCAGCGGTGTGCCCGCCTTCAGGTCAGCCTGCTGATGACCCACGAGGTAGCCCAACTCTTCGACCTGGTGCAACTCTCGGAGTTCGGCGTGTCGCATCTGTCGGACAACGTCGTCCTGCTCCAGTACGTGCGGGCAGGCGACGAACTGCGCCGGGCGATCACCGTCCTCAAGACCCGGGCCAGCGCCCATGAGCCGCTCCGGCAGCAGTTCCGAATCGGGGAAGGAGGCATCTGCCTCGTCGAGCCGCTCCCCGCCCTCCCGGAGGGTTGAGCCCGAATGCACCAGGGCCTGTGACCGAACAAGGCGCCACGATCGCCGTCACAGCCCGGG
Organism: Actinomycetota bacterium; assembly: GCA_025963875.1. Lineage (GTDB taxonomy): Bacteria > Actinomycetota > CADDZG01 > JAHWKV01 > JAOPZY01 > JAOPZY01. Next base: position 6,720 of record JAOPZY010000065.1, on the reverse strand, counting down.
GCCTCGTAACGCGGGGCTCAGCCGACCGTCTCCTCGTCAGCGACGACGGGCGCAGGTGGTACACGCCGGGGGGCCGGCTCGCGCCGGGAGAGTCGTTGAAGGAATGTGTCGTGCGAGAGGTCTATGAAGAGACGGGTCTCAAGGTCGAAGTGGGCAATCTGGTGTATGTCTCGGAGTTCTGGGAGCAGGAGTTCAACCGGCACAAAGCCGAATGCTTCTTCCTTGCCACCGTGGAAGCCAGTCAGCTTGCGGATGGGTGGAAGGATCTCGACGGCTCCGTAGAGCACAAGAGATTCTTCACTGAGGAGGAGTGGAGAGCCGCCGTCCATCCGGAGTTCCTGAGGCAACTCGATGTCGAGGATCTCCTGGGTCGGGAGGGGGTGTACCAAGGCTTCGACCGGGGACCCGGACAGCGTTTGGCCTGACCCGACGACCGATCCACCGTTGCGGGGTGTTCTCAGCCGCCCGTCAGGAGATTGTTGACGAGGGTGCACCAGCCATCGGGTCCCCAGGCAGGCCCCTGTGCGTCGCTGGCGGGAAAACACCCTTGCACGAGGGGGTCGCCGAACTGCCTGGGACAGGCCTGGACAGCTCCTGCGGCACAGTTCTGGCGAGTCAGTGCCTGATCGTTCTTGATCGCTGCCCTGGCCTGGGTGAGGCACTGCGTGGACATAACTCCGCCGCACAGCCGGTTGAAGGTGGCCGCCACCGAAAGCCCAGTCTCAGTCGTGGGCGACTGGGTTCCGGAGTCTCCATTCGACACTGTGGGCGTAACAGATGGGGTGACCGTCACCGTGACTGTGGGACCGATCCGAGGTGAGGCCGCCGCCCGGACGGGGTTCTGCTTGGATAGCCTGCCCAGCTCGAAGGCCCCGGCCGCGGCCATGACGATCAATACGACGACCGCGACCAGCCACCCCCGCTTCATAGCATCCTCCCGTCCCGATCGGGCTAAGACTTACCCAAGCTCGGGCCTTAGATGTGGGCAGCCGGCAGGTGTGGAAGAAATGTTTGCTATAACGACACATTTTTTCCACACCTCGCACGCGTCTGGCTAATCACTGCCCCAACGCGGGGTGAAGTTCAAGGCCTCAGCAATGAGCACTGGGTCGGACCGTGCTACTGCGACCACGACCCCCAGGCCCCTCCGCGGCCCGCCCTGCTGAGGCCCTCGAAGCGATGGCCTGGGCGACATACGCCGCGTCCCTCCCGACACCGGTGACCGTAGCCGATGTCATCGACGTGAGGAACTGCAGACCTACGAAAAACAGGCCTGGCTCGCTGGCGACGACCCCCCGCTCGTGCATCGGGTCGCCGGCCTCGTCGAAGACCGGGAGGTCGATCCAGGAGTAGCTCGGATGGAAGCCGGTGCACCAGATGATGTTGGCGACGTCGAGGGCCCGATCGCCTTCCAGCACCGGCAACCCGCCCCGCACACCCACGACGCTGGGGACCCGCTCCACCCCGGCGGCGGCAAGGTCCTTGGGCTTGACGCGGATGAGCGGCGTGGCCTTGTGCAGCAGCTTTGGCCGGACCTTCCGCCCGATCGGTGTGTTGACGCTCAGCACATGGTGCCCCACGAAGCGCACCAGGCGAATGAGCACGTAGCGTGCGGCCAGCGTCTCCGGGCGGAGCGGGATGTGGCCCGCTCCCGCACCCGCCATCCAGGTGGGATGAGTGCGCACCACCTCGATGGCGATCTCGGCCCCCGAGTTGCCCGCTCCGACGACAAGGACTCCGCCGCTCCGCAACTGGGACGGATTCCGGTAGTCCGCAGCATGCAACTGCACGATGCGGGGGTCGAGCTGCCCGGCGAATTCAGGCACCCGGGGTCGCTGGTAGTTCGCCATCGCCACCACCACGTTCTCCGACTCGAACTGGCGTTCACCTGCCGTCACGACGAACCGATCTCCGTGTTTGGAAAGCCCGTCCACCTCGACGCCGGTTTGAACGCGGAGCCCAAAGCGTCGTGCGTAGGCCTCGAGGTAGTCGGCCATCTCGCCTTTGGTTGGGTACGAGGCGCCAGGGGCAGGAAACGCCATCCCAGTGAGCCCGTCGTAACGAGCCGGGCTGAACAAGCGGAGGGAGTCCCAGCGGTTCCGCCAGGCATCACCGATCCGCTCGCCGGCGTCGAGGATCACGAACGGCAAACCGCGCCTGGCCAGATGGTACCCAACGGAGAGGCCCGCCTGGCCTCCGCCGACGATCACGGTCTGAACCCGTTCCGGATTACCTGCCCCGCCCATCGTTTGCCCCCTGATGGGTGTCCTCGCAACGACCGAACGCGGTCGCCCTGGACGACGCTAGAGGAGCATGCGGGCCCGCCGCATCGGGGAAGTCCCTATATCCGCAAACCATCCCGATGTGGGGTAATTGCGTCTAGACGGCCCTACCCGGGCCTTGGTGGAGCGCGTTCAGCATGGCTTCTGCCGTGCCGGCAGGCCATCTCTCGTCACGTGACCCGGTCGCCGACTTGGACGAAGCGAGATTGAGAATAAGTCTCATTCTTGTTATCCTCGGGTTGTCCACGAATGAAGAGCAAGGGAGGCCAGGAGATGCTTGAGTTCCGCTGGAAGTGGGCAGGACACGTCTCACCGCAGGTGATCAGGGCGGAGACCATGGACCAGATCCTGGCGAAGGTCCAGGAGTCGTGGCACCGTGACCTCGGCGTCCCGACCGCGAGCGCCACCGTGATGAACTACATCCGCAAGCTCGTGGAGGAGCACAACCACCTCGTTCCCACGGGGCCCGCGGCGAGGGCAGGCCTGCGCTAGGGCCGCGACCCCCCGCGCTCCGATCAACGCTCCCGTGTGAGCAGCTTCACGCGGGAAGGAGTATCGTCGGCCCTGAGATCGCCTGAATCACCAAACTTCGCCAAGTAGATATATTTGGGCGAAACAGAAGGGGAGACGAACATGGCTGAGACTCTGGAAATGCTCAGGACCCTGGCTCCGGAACCCACGGTCGACCTGTCGGATCTGGCGGCCGCACTCGAGGCCGTGATGGAGTGCGAGCAGGCGTCGACGTCATGCGCGATGGCGATGATCGGCGAGGGGGAGGACACCGCCGTTGCCACCCGCCGGGCCCTGGACTGCGCGGACGTCTGTCAAGCCACACTGCGGGTTCTTTCCCGCGCGAGCTCCACAGACGCCATGCTGATGCAGGCTCTCGTCCAGGCCTGCATCATCGCCTGCGAAGGCAGCCGCCTCGAATGTGGTCGCCACGCCGAGCACCACGAGCACTGCCGTCTTCACTCCGAGGCAGCCGAGCGTGCCGCCACGGCCCTGCAGGATCTTCTGGACGGCATGGCGTAGCCGGAAGGCGCCCCGCCGTCAGGAGCTCTCGGGCGGACCCGGAGGCTCGGCGAGGAGCCGGTCGAACCAGTCGTCGGACGCCAGCAGCGTCCTGAATGCGCTGACCTCCTCCCTCACGGACACAGCTTCGCCTTGCGAAGGCGCCGGTGGGTGGTAGGGGAGCGTTTTTTCCGACGCGCGATGGACTCTGGCTCCGCTCAAGGTGAGCAGTCGAGCAATCGGCTGATCGCATTTGGCTCGAACGACGGTGTCGCAACTCGGGCAATCGAAGGCCAGTTCGGCCTCGGCGCTGCCTCGGGCAAGAAAGAGCTCGAGGTCCCTCGGGGGGACGCTCACGTCTGCACACCTGGGGCACTTCAGTGTAAATCGCACCTGTCATCCTCCGTTGTCTCCAAGTTCTTCGGTACGGGGACCCTCATGGCTTGAGCGCGTTGCCGGATCCGGAACCCGGAGGGCCGCCGCCGTGGCTGGGGGGGAGAGACCACCGCGGCGACCCTCGAAGGCCCGGATCCGGCACCGACGGATCACCCCGGCGGGCGGGACTGCGTCACGCGGCTCCCAGGGCGCGGGCAAGCCGAGGGAGCCGGTGCACCATCAGCGACTCGAACACGACGACGGCAAGGAGCGTGATCCCAAGCAGCGGAAAGGCCACGCTCAGCACGAGGGCGACCGCGAAGATCGCCAGGTTGATGCGGCGGTTGGGGACCGGCTTCGGGGCGCCGAGGCCGACCGGCCGGCGCTTGCGCCACATCACGACGCTGGTGGCGCACGAGAGGAGGACCGCGCAGACCGCGATCAGGGAGGCGATCTGGTTCCAGACGCCCAGCTGCCGCCCCTCGTGCAGCGCGACCCCCGTGTCCATGGCCCGGCCGAAGAGGCCGATCTGGGTGTGCCGGAGCTCTCCGAGCGGCTGTGCCGTGTACTGGTCGACGAAGGCGAACCGTTCCTTGGACACGCGCTGGTTCGGCTTGGCGTCGAGATCGGGGTACGTGCCGATCAGGTAGGTGCCCGTGTCGCCGGAGGGCATGGTGATGGTGTAGCCGGGAGCGAAGTCGAGCTGCTGCGCACGGGCGACTACCGCGTCGAGCGGAGCGCCGTCCTTCGGGTTCCAGCGGATGTCCCCGGCCCGGCTGGCGATGTACTGCGGGGCCTCCGCCCGTGCGGACGGCGGCACCGGGATCTGTGACGTCGCCCAGGGCCCACTCGGGTTGACGTCCTTGATCTTGGTCGAGGACGGCGCCTGCGCGAAGGCCTGACCGAAGGTTCCCTGCACGAGTTTGTGGACGTTGGTGCCCGCGACCTGCGTCCAGAGCATGCCGGTGACGAGGAAGAACAGCGTGATGAAGGAAAAGAGCACGCCGGTGATCGCATGAACGTCCCGCCACCTCGTCCGGCTCCCCTTGGCCTGCTCCATCCGGGGCACGAGCACCCCCTTGAGCGAGGAGCGGCGATTGCCCCGCGGCCACCAGAGGAAGATTCCGGTGATGAGCAGCAGGATCGCCCAGGACGCGACGACCTCGATCAGGCGCCCACCCCACTTGCTGGAACCGAGGAAGCGCTGGGTGGCGAGCGTGCCGTGCAGCGTGACGGCGACGTTGACGGGGTCCTTGCTGTTGTCCCGGTGGCCGACGATCCGCCCGGTGTGGGGGTTGACGAAGACCGAGTAGTCGAGAGCGAAGTCCGCCAGCTTCCCGCCGACGCCCTTGCGGACGACCTCGAACTCGGTTGCGCCCGTGGCCGACAGCGGCGGGGTGACGCTCGACACGGTGGCGCCCGGGTAGGCGGCGGTCACCGCCTGGAGCTGGGCCTGGTAGGGAACGGTCTCGGCTCCCGGGGGCACGCGGGTGAGGTGGCCGTAGAGCAGGCCCTCGATCTGGGGCTTCAAGAGGTACACGCTGCCCGTCAGGCAGAGCATCACGATGATCGGGATCGAGAACAGCCCGGCGTAGAAATGCCACCGCCAGACGGCGCGGTACAGCCCGGACTGCTTGGCGGAGCGCTTCTGCTTCTTTCGGGGTTCAGGTGCATCCGGCCGCGCTTCGGCGGCCATTTCGGCGCGGTGGTCTTCGGTGATCATGGGGGCCTCCCAATGGGTCGTTTGTGAGGCCACAGAGGGCATTGAGTCGCGCGGTGCGGCAGGGGGTTCACGCGCTGGTAGGGACCTCTGCGGCGCTTAGCGGAGGGAAACGGCCAGCAGGGGAGGCGCGCGGCCTCGCAGGGCATCGCAGAGCGTGCGACAAGCCGGGATGTCGAGAGGCTTGGGCCGGCGCGCGGCCACGCTCGCCCGGCGCTCGACTGGCATCCGGGCGAACAGGGAGCCGATTGCGGCTGCGGCTCGGGCCAGCCATCGAAACAGCAACGCCCCGGCGCAGGCCACGAGCAGCTGGATGGCCACACCGATCGGCAGAAGGTGGTTGTGGAACATCTCGCTCACCGGAACCCCGGATCTGAGGCGCTCGGTGACCTCGAGGGCGGTGAAGGCTGCCACCTGCATCGTGGCCAGGCGTCCGGCGAGCTGACCAAACGTCAGCTGGGGGGATGACGTTCCCGCCCGGCCCGCACGGAAGTGCCGGACGGCAAGCGCAAAGACCCCTGCGAGCTCGAGGAGGACGGCGACCGTCACGGCGACGTTCCAGTAAGAGTGACCCGTCTGGGCGAGGAGTGCCTGACGCTGCCCTGCGCCGGGGGCGGCGAGGTAGTAGGCAACCGAGTGGCCGGCTGCGACGCCGGATAAAGCCAGGGCGGCGATCCAGAGGAACGGGCGCCGGTTCATGTTGGAAAGGAGGTTACAGCGATTCGCCTCGAAAGCGAAGGCCCGTGGGATAGTTGAGCCTCGTGAGTCTGCCGCTGCCCACTCCCGAGGAGTGGTTCGCCGAAGTGGTGGATCAGTTTGCCCACCGCCCGGGCGTCACACCGCCAACCGACGCACCCGGTTCTGAAGGGAAGTTCGGCGCGGCTGCACTCAAGGTCAACAACCGGATCTTCGCCATGCTCGTCCGGGGCAGGCTGGTCCTGAAGCTGCCACGCCTGCGCGTGGATGCGCTGGTCGCCTCCGGCGAGGGAGACCACTTCGACGCCGGCAAGGGGCGGGCCATGGCCGAGTGGGTTGCCTTGGCAGCGACCTCGCAGGTGGCCTGGCTGTCGCTGGCCGAGGAAGCGATGGAGTTTGTCGCGTCGAAACGCTGAGCCGGCCGTCGATGCCGGCCTCTGGATGTCGGCCCTGGCCCGAAGTTGGGAGCCGAACGCGCACATGCGCGCGATAGGCTCCCAACCTTCTCCTCCGGCCCGTAGGGTGGACGGATGCTCGAGTCCACCACCGCCCTCCGCTACGTCACGCCTCTCCGGGAGGGCGGGTCTCTCCCCGGCATCGTGGAGGCGGAGGACTTCGGCACCTACGTGGTCAAGT
>JAOPZY010000063.1 GCA_025963875.1 Actinomycetota bacterium | reverse complement strand
CCGGCATGGCACGGCTTGCGCTCGTCACCGGGGCCACAGGCTTCATGGCCCAGCACCTGATTCCCGATCTCGTCGAAGAGGGGTGGGAGGTGCGCGCCAGCGGCCGCAGGGCGAGGCCCGGCTGGCTGCCGCCCGAGGTGGCCTACGAGGCGGCCGACCTCGCGACCGAGGGTGCTCTCGAGGCCCTCTGCGACGGGGCAGACGTCGTCTTCCATCTCGCTGGCGCCACCAGCTCGCTGTCGTCCACCGAGGAGATGCACGAGTCCAACGTCGTCGCCACAACCAACCTCGTGGCCGCCGCCCGCTCGGCGGGGGTGGGGCGCTTCGTCCACATGGGGTCGACGTCGGTCTACGGCGAGGAGGTCCCGCTCCCCCAGCCCGTGGTCGAGTCGGTCGAGCCGCATCCGAGCCGCGGGTATGGCAAGGCCAAGTGGGGAGCCGAGGAGGCGGTGTGGGCGGCGGTGGCCGAAGGCCTGCCCGCGGTGGTGCTCCGTCCGGTCTCGGTGTTCGGCCCGGGGGCCGTGAAGCTGCTGGCGAGCGCCATCCTCGACGTGGCCATCGAGAGCTTCGCCGGGCGCCGGGCCATCGACGTCGAGGCGTCGCCCGTGGAGCTGCGCCTGGTCCACGTCGCCGACGTGGTCGGGGCGGCGATGCACCTGGCGGGCGCGGAGGGCGCGGAGGGGCAGGCGTACAACGTCGTGGCCCCCTGGTACCCCACCAGCGTGGAGCTGGCCGGGATGCTGGCCGCCCTCTTCGCCATGCCCGTCGAGGAGGCGGACGGCTCCCACCCGGGCCTCGGCCTCGAGCAGCGCCGGCAGGCCTGGGAGGCCATGCTGGCGTCGGGCATGGAGAAGGCGATCCTCTTCACCGAGGAGCGCTTCCGCTTCCTGAAGAAGGCGAACCGCAACAACCGCCTCAGCACCGACGCCCTCCTCGGCACGGGGTACGAGTTCCTGTACGGGAACGAGCCGGACCTCATCACCGGCGTGGCAGAGACCATCGACTGGTACCGCCAGCAGCGCTGGATCGTCTGAGCCTGCAGCCCGTGCCCCCGGCGCTGGAAGCGGTGATCTTCGACGTCGACGGCACCATCGCCGATACCGAGCGCCACGGCCACCGGGTGGCCTTCAATCAGGCGTTCGAGCGTCTCGGTCTCCCCTACCGGTGGGGCGAGGAGGAGTACGGGCGGCTGCTGGAGACACCCGGCGGGGAACAGCGCTTGAAGGCCTACCTCGGCGCCCAGGGTCTGGCCGAGGAAAAGGCGGCAGGCCTCGCCAAGGACCTCCACCGCCTGAAGCAGGCAATCTTCGTCGACCTGATGCGGCGGGGGGCGGCGCCGCTGCGGGCCGGGATCGACCGGCTGCTCGACGAGCTTGCCGCGGCGGGCATCCGGGTTGCGGTGGCGACGACCGCTGGGCGCACGTGGGTCGGCGAGCTGCTGACCACGCTGCTCGGCGCCGGGCGGGCTGCCCGCTTCGAGGCCGTCGTCACGGGCGAGGACGTGGCCATCCGCAAGCCGGGTCCCGAGGTCTACCTGATCGCTCTCGACCGCCTCGGCTGCGCCGCCGCCAGCGCGGTGGCGATCGAAGACTCCGAGGTGGGCGTTGCGGCGGCAAAGGGGGCGGGGCTGGCCTGCCTGGCGGTGCGCAACGGCTACACGCTGCACCACGACTTCGCACTCGCCGACCTGGTGGTCGAGGACATCGGCGGCCCCGGCGTGCCCGCCACGGTCGTCGCCAATCCGCACGGCATCGATGTCGGGCCGATGGTGAGCGTCGACACCCTGCGCCGCCTTCGGGCCGCCGCCCGGTGAGCGCCTCGGACTAGACGCCGGGCCGGGAGGCCCCCACCAGGTCGCCCCGGCTCACCGGGCTGACCTGCACCAGCTCGCCGGTCTCGGGGGCGTGGACCATCATGCCGCCCCCGACGTACATGCCCACGTGGTGGATCGGATGGCCGAAGAAGACGAGGTCGCCCGGCTGGAGCTGATCGGTGCTCACGTGCTTGAACGAGGCGTACTGGTCGGCCGCCGAGTGCCCCATCATCACGCCGGCCTGCCGCCACGAGGACATCGTCAGTCCCGAGCAGTCGTAGGACCCCGGCCCGGACCCCGCCCACACGTAGGGCTTCCCGATCTGCGACATCGCTGCCCGCACGGCGACCGCGGCCTGGTCGGACGAGGGAATGGCCGGCAGGGCGTCGGAAGACCCGGAAGAGCCGGAAGAACCGGACGGGCTGGGAGAGCTGGAGGACTTCGTGGCCGCCACGGCCGCCTTGGCCACGGCCATCGCCGATCGGACCGCGGCCGCCCGGTCGGCGGCGGCCTTCGCGGCGGCCTGCCGGTTGGCCTCGGTGATCTGGCCGAGCAGCTTCTGCTCGGACGCGAGGCGGTCGTTCAAGGCGTTGCGCTGCTTCGCCAGGGAGTCGTTGATCGACTTCTGCTGGGCCAGCTGGCGGGACAGATCCGACTGCGCCACCTTCGCCCGCTGATCCGCAATCTGGAGCGAGGTCATGATGCCCGACTGCCAGTCGCTCACCTGGGAGATCAGCTCCATCTTCTTGTTGAAGTCGTCGAGGTTCTTCGACGACAGGAAGGCGACCACCAGGCTGGGAGCGCCGGCCCGGTAGATTGCCGCCGCCTGGGCGGAGGCCACCTTCTGCAGCGCCAGGAAATCGGCCTGCGCCTTGGCGCCCTGGTTCTGGGAATCCTGGATCTCGCTCTGCACCTTCTGGAGGCGGATGCTGGCCTGGTTGTACTGTTCGTCCAGGTCGGAGATCTCGGCCCCCAGCTTGTCGATCTGGGCCTGGACGTCCTTCTGGGTGGCGGCAGCGACGGGAGCCGAGGGCAGGCCCATGACGAGCAGACCCAGGGCAGGCAGGCAGGCGAGGGCACGGAGGGGCCGGCGGAAAAGCACGTGCCGGAGTCCCTGCTGGCGTCGTGGGGTTGGCATGCGGGCGACATGCTATAGGACATTTCCCAACCTGAGCGAATTTCGGACGGTCCGGAGGCCCCGACCGGAGGACCGGCCGGAGAGGATAGGAGTCAATCGCGCGTATTTGCGCGATACGCTCCCAACCTCCCGGAACCCCGAATGCGGAGGATGCAGCGGTGGCACGGATCACACTGGTCGAGGGCGACATCACGGCCCAGGAGGTCGATGTGGTCGTCAATGCCGCCAACCGGAGCCTGCTCGGGGGCGGGGGCGTCGACGGCGCCATTCACCGGCGGGGCGGACCCCGGATCCTGGCGGAGTGCCGCCGTGTACGGGAGGAGCGCTATCCGGACGGACTGCCGGTGGGGCGCGCGGTGACCACGACGGCGGGCGACCTCCCGGCCGGCCACGTCATCCACGTCGTGGGCCCGGTCTACAGGCGCGAACGTGACGCCCCGGGCCTCCTGGCCGCCTGCCATACCGAGGCCCTCCGGCTGGCAGACGAGCTGGGGGCGAGGAGCATCGCCTTCCCCGCCATCTCGACGGGAGCCTACGGCTACCCCCTCGACCAGGCGGCGACCGTGGCCATCCGTGCGGTGCGGGAGGCCGAGACCCGTCTGGAGGAGATACGGTTCGTGCTGTTCGACGCCGCAGCGTACGAGGCTTTCGGCAGAGCGCTGTCCCTGGCCGGAGGGGCCGCTAGCAGTCCCGCAGGGCCGGGCTCTGGTTGAGGATCTGGCTGCGGATCGAGACGAATTCCCGGTAGCTATCGCCCCCCACGTCCGCCGGGCGGAAGGCCGCGACCCGGTGGCAGTTCTGGAAGGCGAACCGGACACCAAAGTGCCGCTCCAGTGCTCCCCGGATGGCGTCGCTGGCAAGTGCCCGCAGAAGCTGGCCGCGCTCGGCTTCGGAGGGCGGGGGCGAGGCATGGTCGGCGAAGCCCTCGCGGTTGGTGAACCCTCCGGCCAGCTCCCCGGCCACCCCGCTCATGATCGACCAGGCGTAGGGCAGGGACCTCTCCACGGTTGCGACGAACTCACTCTGGTCCACCTGACCCCGCTCGGCCTGCTCGATGAGACTCGGTGCAACGTCCAGTGACATGGCGACCCCTCCTTCTTCTAGGAACCGTAGAGTGGGAACCGTTCCCATTCTCGTTTCCACTTTAGTCGGTTGGTGGCTCTTGGACAAATGAGCCTGGCCGCTGGACAAATGAGCCCGAGGCAGTGGAGGATGTCATGAGACTGTCCAAATTCGACAGCGATTTGCCTAGCATGAACGCCATGTGAACGGCAAGAGCCTGGCAGTTAAAACCAGGCGTGTTCACAAAGAATTCGTACTCCCGTCCAGTCCCCGTTACATTCCCGCAATCTTGTCCTGGTACGTTGGCCGCAGTTCGATGGTCGTGCAGGGCATGGGACCTCAACACCCAAGGCGCTGCAGAGGCTAACGGGACCCCCGGGGGTGGCGAACCCCCCCCTCCACCCTCGGGGTTCCTCGAACTCCCCTTCCCCAGGGGATCTGCACGGGGCCCCGGTCATATCCACCCACCCGGGCTGCCCCGCGTCTAGAGCTGGAGCTTGTAGCCGAGCCCCCGCACCGTCTTCACGTGTTCGGGTCGCCGGGGATCTTCCTCGATCTTGGCCCGCAGTCGCTTGATGTGGACGTCGAGGGTCCGGGTGTCGCCGAAGTACTCCACTCCCCACACTTCGGACAGCAGGATCTGGCGCGTCACCAGCTTGCCAGGCCGAAGCATGAAGGCCTCGAGCAGGGCGAACTCCTTGGGGGGCAGCTCGATCAGGCGACCGCGCACGTACACCTCGTGGCGCTGGGTGTCCATCTGGATCGGCCCGGCGACGAGGTTGCCGCCCTCGCCCTCGGAGCGGGCGCCCGACGCCATGCTCGCCCGCCGCAGGTGCGCCCGGACCCGGGTCACGAGCTCCCGCATGGAGAACGGCTTCGTCACGTAGTCGTCGGCGCCGATCTCCAGGCCCGCCACCTTGTCGGCCTCCGCATCCTTGGCGGTGAGGATGATGATCGGGACCTCCGACTCGCCCCGGATGATCCGGCAGAGGTCGAGCCCGTTGATGTGGGGGAGCATGAGGTCGAGGATGACCAGGACCGGCGCCCGCTCACGGAACAGGTCGAGGCCCCGGAGGCCGTCGACCGCCGACACGGCGTCGAACCCCTCCCGTTGGAGCTGGTAGCAGATGGCGCCGACCAGGGCCTCCTCGTCCTCGACGACGAGGATCGGCCCGCTCGGCGTCGAGCCCTCGCCAGTCGCTCCGTTGGCGGCGTCGACCGTCACCCCTCACCTCCCTCAGTGCCAAGGCCGTTGCCGCCGAGCCCGATGGTGTCCCCCAGCCGCGCGCTGGCCTCCACCTCGGGATGGGAGGCGTCGGTGAACTCCTGGAAGACGCCCGTCACCAGGTAGGCAACCTGCTCGCCGATGTCGACGGCGTGGTCCCCGACGCGCTCGATCTGCCGGGACACGACGTGCATGTGGATGCCCCATTCCAGCATCGGCCTGCCGTGCGACTCCATCAGGACCTCGGCAAGCATCCCGCGGTTGAGGTCGTCCAGGGGATCGTCCATGGCCGGCAGCGAACGGGCAACGGCCACGTCGCGCCGGGCGAACGCGTCCATGGCCACGGTCAGCATCCCGAGCGCAATGCCGCCCATCTCCTGCAAGGTCGCAAGCACCCTGGGGTTGGGCGGCAGGCCGTGTGCGGCCTTGACGATCTTGGCGATGTTGACGCCCATGTCGGCGATGCGCTCCAGGTGCAGGTTGATGTGGAGCAGCGTGGCCAGGAAGCGCAGGTCGGAGGCCACGGGACCCTGGGTGGCGAAGACCACTACGATGCCGCGCTCGATCTCCATGTAGAAGGCGTCGATCTCATCGTCGCCCGCGATCACCTCGTCGGCATCGGCCTCGTTGCCGCTCACCACGACCTCAAGCGCGCGGCCGAAGAGCTCGTGGGCGGCCAGCCCCATGCGCATGATGATGGACTCCAGCTCGGCGAGCTGTTCGTGGAAGTGCCAGCGCGTCTCGACCATTTACCCGAACCTTCCGGTGATGTAGCCCTCGGTGCGT
>JAOPZY010000055.1 GCA_025963875.1 Actinomycetota bacterium | reverse complement strand
CGTGAGTCGGGGTCGTCGACCCAGTCCACGGGCACCTCGTGGATGCGCAGCCCGTTGCGCTCGGCGAGGGCGAGGAGCTCGGTGTCGAAGAACCAGCCCGTGTCCTCCACGAGCGGCAGGAGCCGGCGAGCCACGTCGGCGCGCATCGCCTTGAAGCCGCACTGGGCGTCGGCCACGTGGAGGTGCAGCGTCGCATGGAGGATCTGGTTGTAGGCCCGCGAGATCAGCTCCCGTTTCGGGCCCCGCACGACGCGGGCGCCGTTGGCGAGCCGGCTGCCGATGGCGATGTCGCTGTGGCCCGACAGCAGCGGTGCGACCAGCGGCAGCAGGGCGTCGAGGCCGGTGGACAGGTCGACGTCCATGTAGGCGACGACGTCGGCCTCGCTGGACAGCCAGACCGCCTTGACCGCTCTTCCCCGCCCCTTGAGGTCGAGGTGCACCGCCCGCACCGAGGCATCGGCGGCGGCGAGCGCCTGGACGATGTCCCAGGTGGCGTCGGTGCTGGCGTTGTCGGCGATGGTGACGAGGGCCGGGAACGGGAACCGGTCGTCGAGGAAGCGGCGCAGGCGGCGGATGCTTGCAGTGAGGTCTCCCTCCTCGTTGTAGACCGGCACCACAATCTCGACCGTGGGGCGGCCGCCCAGGGATTCGACCGGTCCCGCCACAAGGGGCGGGGGAGCGTTGCGGAGAGCGACTGATGTGTCCATAGCCCAAAGATGGGCTCGGGACCTGCGCCCGACCTTGAGGGTTGCTCAGAACCGAATCAGAGAAACGGCGGAGGAAAGCCCAGGAGCTTGCCTCCGGCTACAACAGCTGCTCGACGGTGATCGGCAGCGAGCGGATGCGCCGGCCCGTGGCGTGGTACACCGCGTTGGCGATGGCGGCCGGCACGCCCACGATCCCGATCTCGCCGAGGCCCTTGATCCCGAGGGGGCTGAACCTGTCCGGCTCGCCGACGGAGACGACGTCGAGGTCGGGCACGTCCGCGTTGACCGGGATCAGGTAGTCGCCGAAGGTCGCATTGGCGAGCAGCGCACCCCCGAGGGCTGGGAGCTGCAGTTCGCCACCAACCACCTCGGCCACTTCGCCTTGGCCACCGGCCTCCACAGCGCGCTTGCCGCTGGCGGCCGCGACGGTGGCGCTCGCATCGTCGCGGTCAGCTCGAGCGGGCACCTGTCCTCGCCCGTCGTCTTCGACGACCTCCAGTTCGCCTTCCGTCCCTACGACCGGCTGCTGGCCTACGGGCAGTCCAAGACCGCAAACGTGCTCTTCGCGGTCGGCGCAACCGCCCGCTGGGCCGGCGACGGCATCACCGCCAACGCGCTCAACCCGGGCGCGGTCGAGACCAACCTGCAGCGCTACGCCAACGGCTGGCCTGCCACCCCGCCCGAACGCCGGAAGACCACACAGCAAAGCGCGGCAACCACCGTCCTGCTAGCGACCTCACCGCTGCTCGACGGCATCGGCGGCCGCTACTTCAACGACTGCAACGAGGGAGTCGTGGTCGACCACCGCCCGAGCGACTTCGCGAAGATCTTCAGGTCCGTCGCCCCCTACGCTCTCGATCCCGACAACGCCGAGCGCCTCTGGGAAACGTCGCTCCGCCTCCTCGCCTGACTCGACGAGTTACAAACCTGCCAGGTGCGGCAGACTGAGGCCTGGAGGTGATGTCATTGGAAACCTGGCCGGCTCTTCCGTACGAAGCATGGCACGACACCCTTGAAACGCTGCACATGTACACGCAGGTCGTGGGGAAGCTGCGCCTCGCGCAGTCGCCCTTCGAGGCCGAGTGGGCCAACGTTGCCCTGTATCTCACCCCTCGCGGCCTCACCACGTCGGCAATTCCCCACGGCCTCGCGAGCTTCGACGCGGAGTTCGACTTCATCGACCACGAGCTCGTCATCCGAACCAGCAACGGCGCGGTGGAGCGCATCGCCCTCACCGGCCAGGACGTCGCGGATTTCTACCATCAGGTGATGGAGGAGCTCCAGCACGTGGGGATGCCCGTCGCCATCACCGAACTGCCGCAGGAGGTGCCGAATCCCATCCCGTTCCCGAAGGATCGGGAGCACCACACCTACGATCCGGCCGACGCCCGGCGGTTCTGGGAGGTCCTGTCCCGGATCGACACGGTCATGAAGCGGCACCGGGCGCACTTCTGGGGCAAGACCTCCCCGGTCCACTTCTTCTGGGGCTCCTTCGACCTTGCGACCACCCGCTTCTCCGGGCGCCCGGCGACGCCTCCGGCCGGGGCCGGGACGATCATGCGCTACTCCGAGGACGCGGAGCAGATCGCTGCGGGCTTCTGGCCCGGCGACGAGCGGATGCCGTTCCCGGCGTTCTTTGCCTACGGCTACCCCCAGCCAAGCGGCTGCGACGGCGTGGTGTGCCGGCCGGAGGGCGCATCGTGGATCCAGGAAGCCGGCCTGTTCGTGCTGCGGTACGACGCAGTCCGGGAAGCCCCGGACCCGGCGCAGGCCATCGCCGAGTTCCTCGACAGCACGTACGAGGCCTGTGCCGAACTCATGGACTGGCCTGACGACCTTCTGGGCCACCCCACCCCGGAGGGCTGACAACCGAAGCCTCGATGCGACCGAATGCTGGACGGAAGCGACGAGGCTGGCGAGAATGTTGCCGCCGTGGCAACCCAAACAGCCGTGCACCCGCACAAGGTCGACAGGGACGATCTGAGCCTGCTCGACCTGGTGGTGTTCGGCATCTGTGGGCTGGCCGGCGTCGCCGTGGTCCTTCTGGCTGCGTTCGCCGTCTATCCCTTCGCCGGGATCATCGCCGCCTACGTGCTGGGCTACCTGCTCGAGGGGGCCGCGCACGGCCTCGCCGTCTCGCTGCTGGTCGCGGCCGTCAACGAGGCCCGCCATCCGACGTGGACCTTCCTTGGAACGGGGGAGTACATCTTGATGGCCGTGGTCACGCTGGCACTCCTGGTGGGCCTGTTTGTCCAGGACCGCTGGGTGATCCACGTCGGCCTCGGGACCGCGGCGACCTGGGGCTACTTCATCTCCGCAGGCGTCGTTTCCGTCGTGATGGCGGTCCTGACCTACCTCACCATGCGGCCCGGTGGCTTCGAAGGCCAGACGGAGAGTATGAGCATCCACGTGCTCGCCGGCCTGGTGGGCCTGGCCCTCGGCGCCGGCCTCATGGCGGGAGTGATCGGTGTCCTGGCGTGGTACCGGCAGGCCAACCTGCCGAAGGCGTCGATCGCGATCCCCGTCGTCCACGGCATCTCGGGCAGGTACATGGCTCTCGGGGACTCGTATTCTGCGGGAGAAGGGTTGGCCCCGTTCGACCCCGGAACCGGGGCCGTCGCCCAAGGCGGGAACGGTTGCGATCGTTCCCGTGGCGCGTACTCGCAGCTCCTCGTCTTCGACCCTGCGCCGGCGGGGGTCCAGTTCCCAGCGTGCTCCGGTGCCGTCATCCCCGATATCTACTCGGCGTTCCACAAGTATGCGACGGGACGTCCCCCCACCACGGTAGGACCCCAGGTCGACGGTGCGGTCCACCCCGACGTCGGGCTGGTGACCCTCACGATCGGGGGCAACGACGCCCTGTTCTCGGACATCGTGCAGATCTGCTTCAGCTCCCCCAACTGCATGAAGACGCTGTTCGTCACACCGGGGCACCTGTTCGAGCGACCAACGCTCACCTGGCCCCCGTCCCAGCGTCTCGAGACCTGGGGCCCGGCGGCGGTGCAGATCGTGAGCCAGCGGGCCGCCACCCTGTACGGGAAGCTGCGCCAGAGCTATCCCAACGCCAGGATCGTCGCCATCGGCTATCCGTACCTGTTCCCCGGGGGCCGGGCGGGCCTCCAGCCCAACGACTGCGCCAGCATCCTGCGGCGCTACAGCCTGGTCGAGCGCACGGGGATCCGGGCGCTGAGCGACCAGTTCAACAACGCCCTCTACGAGCAGGCCGTCGCGGCCCGCATCGAGTTCGTCTCCCCGGTGGCGGTCTGGGCCGGCCACGAGCCCTGCGCGACCTTGGGCCAGTACGTGAACTCGATCAAGCCCATCCTCAACGTGTCGAGGCCGGTGGACGGGGGTTCGTTCCACCCGACCGGGGACGGCCAGCGCCAACTCGCCGCGCTCGTCGCCTGCTACCTGGATCTCAACCGCCAACCGCCCAACGCCTTCGTGGGAGGCCCGCCGCGCCCGCTCACGGTCAGCGGGATCGCCGAGCCGTCGGCACTGGGCCTCGTCGCCGCCCCGGGCTCGAACGCCGCCCCACTACACTGCGCAGGTGTCGGCTGAGTAGGTCCGATAATTCCAATACGACACCGATCCGTATCAGATACGGTGCTATACTGACATCAGCGAAGCACGTCCGCGGGCTTGGGTTGGCGGCACGCCTGCAGCATCGATCACCGTAATCAGCTCTCCTCCGAGGAGGATCGAGCCACGGTACGTCGGGGCGTGGGCTTAGAGGCACACGAGGCTTAACAGCAGAGAGGGTGGTGGCGAGATGATGGCCGATGACCAGAAGGATCTCGCCGCTCTGAATGCGGCCCGACGGGCCTTGGGCGGCGGCGACAACCCCCTTCCTGCGGGTACCGGCGCGCTCCAGCGGCAGGCAGATCAGCTCGCCAGCATGGGCGACTGGGGACCCGGGGCCGAGGAGGTGAACCGCCGTCTTCTCGAGCTGGATCCGCAGCGCAAGGTTGCCATGACCCGGCTCGCCAGATGCCTCAGAGACAAGGGTGACGCCGAGGCCGCCGAGGCGCTCTACGTCGAAATCCTCGCCCTCGACCCCGCCAACGTGATTGCCTCCAACTTCCTTCGGGGTCTCAGGCTCAAGCGTGAGCGGGTCATCCTCGACGAAGTGGAAGCCGCCGTTACGGCCAGGAAGGCCGCTGCGGCAGCGAAGAAGGCTGAGAACGTCATCAAGAGAGCCGCCGCGGCCACGAAGAAGGCCGAGAACGCCGCCAAGAAAGAGACCAGCGCGGCCAGGAAGGCCGCCGCTGCCGCCCCCATTGCGGAGCCAGCCTTCACCGACTAACTCCGCTGGCACATGGCGACGGGCCGTCTCTACGGGCAGTTGCCGATGTCGCTCTCGGACGACGCGACGACCACATCCACCTTCGCAAGGCCGAGGGCGTTGATGGTGGCGTGCACGCCGTTCACCGTGAGGCCCCTGTCGGGAGTGCCGAATGGGATCTGCTCGTTGAGCACCAGCTTCACCAGGCCCACGGTGATCGTCGTGTTGGGGGCGACGTGTGTGGGTGTGGAGATCACCACCTTGTTGCCGACCGCGAGGTAGTCGATGGTGGTGGTGCCGTTGGACCCATCGCACGTGGTCGTCGACGTCGACTTGACGGCCCGCACGGTGATCGTTGACGAGCCCGGGCTCTCGTCGTCAGACTCGCTCTCGCGGTCCTCGTCCTGGCCCTTCTCGTCGTCGTCGTAGGAGTGGCTCTTCGGGTAAGAGTCCCTTGTCACGTAAGAATCTCTCGCCACGTCGGACTCGCTCGTCATGTAATCGCTCATCACGTACGAGAGACTCTTCTGCTCGTACGGGTCGCTCTCAACGCAGGAGTGACCCTTTCCGGCGGACGCGCTCCCGTAGAATTCGCCCTTCCCGTGGAGGTCACCCGTCTTGTCGGGGTCGCTCTTCGTGCACGAGCGGTCGGGCGTCCCCACGGTAGCCTCGGCGAGCGACGCGCTGGCCGTCGACTTGCCGGGGAATCCCTCCGTGGTGACGTTGGCACAGAGGATCTTGGCGCTCAGCAGGTCGCCGAGTTTCGCCACACACGGCGTGGACGTGCTCGACGAGGAGGTCGTGGAGATGGCGCCGGTGTCGGGTGTCGGGCTT